>NZ_LT607753.1:3384846-3692559 GCF_900090295.1 Micromonospora coxensis
CCGGAAGTAGCGGCGCACCTCCCGGGGCACCTCCCGGTTGACCTCGGCCACCAGGGTCAGCAGCGGTCGTTGCAGCGGCACCACCGCCCGCTTGAACTCCACCAGCTCCCGCTTCATCTGGTAGATCCGCTGGATCCGGCCGCTGCCCTGCGGGGCGAAGACGTCCGCCTCCAGCACGTCGAGATCGTCCTCCAGCCGGTCGGCCACCTCCAGGTAGAGGTCCACCACCCGGTCGGTGACCGCGTACGCGACGGCCCACGGGCCGTGCAGCAGCAGGTCCCGCTTGGCCTCCAGGTCGGCCCGGACCGCCGCGAGCCGGCTGGCGTCGCCGTGCCGGACGCTGATCAGGAAGTCCGGCCCGATGAAGAGCATCACCTGGCCGGTCTCCACCACCTCGGAGTTCTCGGTCAGCTCCGCGTGCTCGCAGTAGCGGGCGGTACGCAGCACCAGGAAGCTGACCTCGCCGAAGCGTTCCAGCTTGGGGCGCTGCTGCGCCTTGACCGCGTCCTCGACGGCCAGCTCGTGCAGGCCGTACGTCTCGGCGATGGCGGACATTTCGGTCAGCTCCGGCTCGTGCAGCCCGAGCCAGACGAAGGCGTCCCGCTCCCGGCGGGCGGCCTCCAGCGCCTCGGCGTAGTGCCACTCACCCGGCTGGCGTCTCCCGCCGACGTAGAGGGCGCAGTCCACCACGCCGCTGCGCCCCGGTCCGGCCGGCGTCGGGGTACGGGGGGAGCCGTCGGCGTTGAGGATGCGGGACATCGCGCGCACCGGCGCGGCCCAGGCGCGGGGGCTGAGCACCCGTGCGCCCTGCTGCGTCGCCGACCGCTCCCGCGCACCCCGCTCCGCCATGTCCTGTCCCCTCCCCACCCGCTCCGTCCTGCACGGTACGCCGCCCCGCCCACGTCCACCCCGCCCGCCCTGACCCACCCCGGCCCGCCGCGCCGCCTGGCCGGCTGGCCACCGGGCCGGCTGGCCGGCTCCACCTGGCCACCGGGCCACCGCGCCGCCGGGCGACCGGGCGACCGGGCGGCGGGCGGCGGGCGGCGGGCGGCGGGCGGCGGGCGGCGGGCGGCGGGCGATCTTGCGGTTGTGGTTACCCGTTCGCCCCTTGCTCCCCGACATGTCTCCACCACCACTGCAAGAGCGCGAAGGTGGGGGCGAGGGGGTGGGGCGGCGAGGGGGTGGGGCCGGGTGGGTCGGGCCGCGTTCAGGGGGGTGAGGGGGCGACCCGACCCACCCGGCGCCCGGTGGGGGCGGGGGTGATGTCGAGGGCGTCGTCTCCCAGGGCGGCCGGGTCACCGGGGACCGGCGGCCGGTAGGTGAGCGACGCTCGCAGCATTGTGCGACGACGGCCGGCCCGGGGGCAGACCCGGACCGGCCGTCGTTACGCGATTGTCGTAAACCCGGTGGACGTTCAGCCTCGAACGGCGGCCACGGCCTCCGCGAGCCGCCGGACACCCTCGTCGATCCGGTCCGCGGTCACGGCGGAGAACGCCAGCCGCAGCGCGTGCCGACCGCCGTCGACCATGAAGTCGCTCCCCTTCACCACCGCGACGCCGCGCTCGGCGGCGGCCGGGGCCAGCTTCTCCACGTCCACGTCCTGCGGGAACTCGACCCAGAGGAAGTAGCCGCCGTCCGGCTCGACGAAGCTGGCCTCCGGGATGTGCCGGCGCAGCGACTCGGCCAGCACCCGGGCCCGCTCGCCGAGAGCGGTCGAGACCGTCTCGATCGAGCGGTGGATGTCACCGGAGACGCAGAACTGGTGCACGATCGCCTCGGAGACCATGCCGGGCGAGATGTAGAGGTTGGTCGCCTTCTTGGCGATGTCGGCGATCAGGTCCGCCGGCCCGACCAGGTAACCGACCCGGACGCCCGGGCAGACCGTCTTGGTGAAGCTGGAGGCGTGCACCACGACGTCGCGGGTGTCCATCGAGAGCATCGACGGCAGCGCCTCGCCCCGGAACCGGATGTCCGCGTACGGGTCGTCCTCGAAGATGGTGAACTCGTACTCGGCCGCCAGGTCGAGCAGCTCGCGCCGCTTCTCCAGGGAGAGGGTCACGCCCGCCGGGTTCTGGTAGTTCGGGATGACGTGCGCGAGCCGGGGCCGCACCCCGGACTCCAGCAGCTTGCGCAGCTCGGCGGTGTCCAGGCCGTCCGGCTGGATCGTGACGCCGTGCACCTCGCCGCCCATCTTCTGCAGGTTGAGCAGCGTCCGGTCGTACGTCGGGCGCTCCACGACCACCGCGTCGCCGCGCCGGACCAGGTGGTCGAAGAGGAACGCGTCCGCCTGGAGCGAGCCGTTGGTGATCAGCACCTGCTCCGGGGTGACGCCGTGCTTCTCGGCGATCCACTTCCGGAGGGGCGGGTACCCGACGGAGGTGCCGTACGCGGTCACCCCGGCGGGATCGGCGTCGAAGGCACGGACGGCGGCGGCCTTGAGACCCTCGACATCCACGATGTCCAGCGAGGGAGCTCCACGGGCGAACGAGATCAGCTGCTCGGCGGTCATGCGCACGAGCCTAGGGCCTGCCCCGGCGACTCCGACCGGCATACACGCCAAGTTCAACATGCGGGCAGACGATCGGTGGACCGCACCCTCGTCCGCACCGGTTCGGGGCCGTCCGGCGATCGCGCCGGCGGCCCCGAACGGGCGGTCAGCCGACCGTGAGGCGCTGCTGCGACCAGACCCGCATCAGGTCGCGTACGGAGATCACCCCGGCGACCTCCCGGCCGTCCAGCACCACCAGGTGCCGGAAGCCGCCCCGGGCCATCGCCGCGGCCGCCTCCTCCACCGTCCAGTCCGGACCGGCGTAGACGACCTCCCAGCTCACATGCGCCGCGACCCGCTCCACGTCGCAGTCCTGCCCGGCACCGATCGCGTTGAGCACGTCGCGTTCGGTCATGATGCCGACCCCTTCGGAGTCGGGGTCGATCACCACCGCCGAGCCGACCCGGCGGGCCGACATCATCCGGGCCGCCTGCCGGAGCGTGTGCTCCGGACCGACCACGAGAACCTGCTTGGACATCGCTTCCCGAACCTGCATCACGCATCACCCCTTTGGGACGGCGGCACCCGGTCCCCACATGGTGGGCCCACACGGCAGATCAGGACAAGACCGGTCATCGGCGCGGACGGCTTCCGCTCGCTACTGTCGTGACGTGCCCACCGAGCCAAATCGCTGCGCCGGCGCGCTGATCGTGGACGACGACGGCCGCCTCTCCGTCCAGCGCCGGCCCGCCGAGCGGCGCCTGTCTCCCATTGCCCGGGACGTCGTCGGCTCGTCACCTCGGGTGGCATCGGCGGCCACCACGACCCCGTCCGCCGGCCGTCTCGGACCGGGCGAGGGCCTCGACCACGGGCAGCCGGGGCAGGCCTTCGCCGCGCCCCGGTCGATCGGACTGTGAACTCCGGTGTCGACCTGCCGCCGCACCGGTTCGCCGGACTGGTCGCCCCGGCGGTCGAGCGGACCTTCCTCGCCGGCATGCTCGCCGGCCGCGACGGCGGCGGCGCCGAGCTGAGCCAACGGTACGGCGGACCGGCGGCCACCGGCTTCCTGGTCGAGTTCCGCACCCGGCTCGCCGCGCCCGGCGGATCGGTCGACGGGGCCGGCTTCGCCGCCGTCACCCGGCACCGGGACCCGGCCACCTGCCAGCGGATGCTGGACAAGCACGTCGCGCACGGCACCATCACCCGGCGGCCGGACGGCGGCTTCGCCGCCACCGAACGCGGCGCCGACTTCCTCACCGAGATGTACCAGGTGCACGGCGAGGTCACCGAGGAGCTGTGGGCCGGGCACGACGACCGGGTGCGGCGGCTGGTCGAGGCGTGCGGCCGGCTGCTCGCGTACGCGCTGCTGCTGGCCGACGAGCCGGACGCCGACCCGGGACCGGCCTTCGCCGCCGTGGCCCCGCCGTACGAGCCGGACGGCGCCCCGCCCGGGGTGCTGCTGCTCAACCGGCTCGGCACGCTGCGTTACCACCGGGCCGACGCGCACGCCGCGGCGTGGACCGCCGCCGGGCACACCGCCACCAGCGTCGGCGAGCTGCCGGTGGGGCCGGAGCGCCGGGCGATCGACCTGGAGACCGACCGGCGGGCCGCCGGCCCGTACGCGGTGCTCAGCGCCGAGGAACGGCTGGCCGTGCTGGCCGACCTGGCCGCCCTGCCCGGCTGATCAACCGGTTGGCGACGGGCCGGCCGTCACGCGGGGCTATCCTCCACGGTGACCTGGGAGTCGTACGAGGGAGGACCCCGCATGATCGGGATGGTGCTGGCGGCCGGCGCGGGACGCCGACTGCGCCCGTACACCGACACGCTGCCCAAGGCGTTGGTGCCGGTGGACGGTGACACCACCATCCTGGACATCGCGCTGCGCAACCTGGCCGAGGTGGGACTCACCGAGATCGTGATCGTGGTCGGGTACGCCGCCGACGCGGTCGTCTCCCGCCAGGCGGAGCTGGAGGAGCGCTACGGCGTGACGATCACCCTCGTGCACAACGACAAGGCCGAGGAGTGGAACAACGCCTACTCGCTGTGGCTGGCCCGGGAGCACTTCTCCCGGGGCGTGCTGCTGGTCAACGGCGACACCGTGCACCCGGTGAGCGTGGAGAAGACCCTGCTGGCCGAGCGCGGCCCGGGCATCCTGCTGGCGGTCGACACCATCAAGGCGCTGGCCGACGAGGAGATGAAGACCACCTTCGACGCCGCCGGCCAGCTCACCCGGATCACCAAGCTGATGGACCCGGGCGAGGCGTACGGCGAGTACATCGGCGCGACGCTGATCGAGCCGCAGGTGGCCGAAGCCCTGGCCGACGCCCTGGAGGCGACCTGGCGGCGCGACCCGAACCTCTACTACGAGGACGGCTACCAGGAGTTCGCCGACCGGGGTGGCGAGGTGCGGGCGGCGCCCATCGGGGACGTCTCCTGGGTCGAGGTCGACAACCACGACGACCTGGCCCGGGCCCGGGAGATCGCGTGCCGCTACTAGCCCGCAGCGTCCTCACCCCGCTGCACATCGACGTGCGGCGGGGAGCGGTGGCGGACCTGGCCGCGATCCTCTCCGACGGGCGGATCTCCGCCGGCGGGGACGTCGCGGTGGTGGTCGGGCCCGGGCAGGGCGAGAAGATCGCCGAGCTGGTCCGGCCGTCGCTGCGCTCGGCGGACGTGTTCACCGTCACCGGCGGCACCCTGGACGCCGCCGACGAGCTGGGCGGCAAGCTGCGCGCCCGCTCGTACGACGCGGTGGTCGGCATCGGCGGCGGCAAGACCATCGACGTGGCGAAGTACGCCGCCACCCGGCGCGGGCTGCCCATGGTGAGCGTGGCGACGGCGCTCGCCAACGACGGCATCGCCTCCCCGGTGGCCAGCCTGATCACCGACGGCATCAAGGGCTCCTACGGCGTGCACATCCCGATCGCGGTGATCGTGGACCTGGACTTCGTGGAGGCCGGTCCGGAGCGACACAACCGGGCCGGCATCGGCGACGTGGTGAGCAACATCAGCGCCCTGGCCGACTGGGAACTGGCCCGCCGGGTACGCGGCGAGCCGGTCGACGGGTTGGCCGCCTCGCTGGCCCGGGCCGGCGCCGAGGCGGTGCTCAACCACCCGGGCGACATGAACGACGACGCCTTCGTCACCGTGCTGGCCGAGGCGCTGATCTCCAGCGGCCTGGCGATGGCGGTCTGCGGCACCAGCCGCCCGTCCAGCGGCGGCTGCCACGAGATCATGCACGCCATCGACGCGCTCTACCCGGACACCGCCTCGCACGGGGAACTCGCCGGGCTGGGTGCGCTGTTCTGCACCTTCCTGCGCGGCGACGGGCGCCGGTTCGAGGAGATGTCCGCCTGCCTGGCCCGGCACGGGCTCCCCCGGCTGCCCGTCGAGGTCGGGCTGACCGACGACCAGTTCGTCGAGGCGGTGCAGTTCGCGCCGAGCACCCGGCCGGACCGGTACACCATCCTGGAGCACCTGGCGATGTCGCCTTCCGAGACGCGGGAGCGGCTGGCAGACTACGCCGGTGCAATCCGCGACCACTGTGGTTGAGCCCCGTCCCACCGTCGCCGACTTCCACCGGGTGAACCGGGGCGGCGGCCTGTTCAGCGAGTCGGTCAGCCAGTGGATCGGCGCGGTCTTCGCGCTGGTCGCCCAGCGGCTCGGGTTGCGCCCGACCGCGCTGACCATCACCAACCTGGTGCTCGGCCTGGCCACCTCGGTGACCGTGGTGGCGCTGGCCGACCGGGTCGCCGCCGGGGACGTGCCGGCCTGGGTGGTCGGGATCGCCGCCCTGGTCGGCTGGCAGGTGGCGTACGCCCTGGACTGCGCCGACGGTCAGCTCGCCCGGGTCACCGGGCAGGGCAGCGCGGCCGGCGCGCGGGTCGACGTGCTCTGTGACGTGGCCGCCCAGATCGCCCTGGTGGCCGCGCTCGGCGCGACGGCGGTGGCGCAGCGGCCCGGGACGCCGAGCTGGCTGGTGGCGGTCTTCGCGGGCACCTGGATGGTCAACCTGGTGACCTCGGTGATGCAGTCCGGCCCGAACGCGGCCAGCATGGTCACCTCCACCTCACTGCCGGTACGCCTGGTCAAGCTGGTCCGCGACTACGGCGCGGTGATCTTCGTGGCGGCACTGGTGCTGATGCTCGCGCCCGCGCTCACCTTCTGGGTCGTCGTCGCGTTCACCGTCGTCAACGGCGGCTTCCTGCTCGCCAGCATCGCCTTCTCCGCCCGCGCCTCCCTCCGCTGACCCCCACCCCACCCGCCCCACCCACCCCCACCCACTGGACGTGCACTTTCAGGGAAAGAGTGCCTATTCGGGCTCCGATAGCCACTCTTTCTCTGAAAGTGCGCGCGCTGGATGGGGGCGCGGCGCGGTGGGGGGTCAGGGGTGGGGGCGGGGGGTTAGGGCGGCGTAGATGTCCAGGTGGCGCTTGATGACGACGTCGGGGTGGAAGGTGCGCTCGTAGCGGGCGCGGGCCGCCGCCGCGAGCGTGGGCGCGCCGGCCCGGGCGACCGGGAGCGCGGCGGCCATCGCCGCCGGGTCCGGCGGCACCACCCAGCCGGCCTCACCGGTGACCAGCCCGGCCGGCACGCCCGACGGACCGGCCGGCGGTGGCAGCTGGCCGGCGACGGCGGAGGCGACCGCCGCCGGGCCGGTGCCGGCCGGCTCGTGCGGGGCGTCCGCCCCGACCAGGTACGGGATGCCGCCGAGCGCGGTGCCGAGCACCGGGCGGCCGGCGGCCAACGCCTCGATGATCACCGTCGGCAGCACGTCGTGCCACATCGAGGCGGCGATCACCACCGCGCTCGCCTCGACCGCGGCGCGCACCCCGGCCCGGTCGAGCTGGCCGAGGTAGACCACGTCGGGGCGCTCGGCGGCCGCCGCCTCGACCAGCGGGCGCAGCTCGCCGTCCCCGGCGACGCGCAGCGTGCCGAGTGCCCCCACCGGGTGCCGTCGCCACGCCGCCAGCAGCAGGTCGAGGCCCTTCTCCGGGGTCAGCCGGGCCATGTAGAGGAAGCCGTCGCCGAGCGGGGCCGGGGTACCCGGGTCGGGCACCGAGTTCGGCTTGACCACGATCCGGTCGGCCGGGACGCCGTACTCGCGCAGGTGGTCGGCGATCGCCGAGGTCAGCGCGATGAACCGGTCCACCGACCGCCAGGTGCCCCGGTGCACGGCCAGGGTGGTCGCCATCAGGGCGCTCTGCGCCGCCGAGCCCCGGTAGCACTTGTGCACGATCGCCGGCACGCCCAGCGCCCGGCCCTTGCAGTCCTGGCAGATGACGCCGTCGCGGAAGTAGATCCCGGAGGAGCAGACCTGTCGGTAGTTGTGCACCGTCTGCACCACCGGCACGCCGTGCCGGTGCGCGGTCCGCACCACCCAGGGCGAGAGCAGCGGGTACGGGTTGTGCAGGTGCAGCACGTCCGGCCGGTGCTCGCGGAGCAGACGGCCCAGGTCCTCCTGGGCGCGCGGGGCCCAGATCGGGGAGATCGGCAGCAGCGCCTTGGCCGCCTTCGACATCGACGGGATCTCGTCGGAGCTACGGATGAACGGCAGCACCTCCACGCCGGCCGCGCCAAGCTGGGCGATCTCCGAGTCGACCATGGTGTTCTCGCCGGAGGGCTGGGCCTCCCGGTACCGGTTGTGCGCCACCACGATCTTCACAGGGCTCGCCTCTCGTCGCGACCGGGCCGGTCCGCGCGCCCGACGGCCGACGGGTCCGCCCTGCCGGCACGGACTCGCAGGCGCGTTCCCCGCGCGTACGGGAAAGAAGGCTACCGTTGGGGCGTGCCCGAACTACCGGAGGTGGAGGCGCTCGCGGGTTACCTGCGTGAGCGCGCGGTGGGGCGGCGCGTCGACCGGGTCGAGGTCGCCGCGATCAGCGCCCTGAAGACGTACGACCCGGCGCCCACGGCGGTGTCGGGCCGGGCGGTGGTGGACGCCCGGCGGCACGGCAAGTTCCTCGACGTGGTCTTCGACGAGGGCCTGCACCTGGTGGTGCACCTGGCCCGGGCGGGCTGGCTGCACTACCGCGAGGCGTTCGCCTCGACCACCCCGCTGCGGCCCGGCAAGGGCCCGGTCGCCCTGCGGGTACGCCTCGACGACGGCTCCGGCTTCGACCTGACCGAGGCGGGCACCAAACGCAGCCTGGCCGTGTACCTGGTGACCGATCCGGCGCAGGTGCCCGGGGTGGCGAGGCTGGGCCCGGACGCGTTCGGCGCCGACCTGGCCACCTTCGCCGAGCGGATACGCAGCCGCCGGGGCCAGGTCAAGGGGGTGCTGACCGACCAGACGGTGCTGGCCGGGGTCGGCAACGCGTACTCGGACGAGATCCTGCACGCGGCGAAGCTGTCGCCGTTCGCGATCACCGACCGGCTCACCGACGACCAGCTCGCCAGCCTGCACGCGGCGACCCGGACGGTCCTCGGCGACGCGGTCCGCCGGTCGCTGGGGCAGCGCGCGGCGGAGCTGAAGGGTGAGAAGCGCTCCGGGCTGAAGGTGCACGCCCGGACCGGGCTGCCCTGTCCGGTCTGCGGCGACACGGTCCGCGAGGTCTCCTTCGCGGACTCCAGCCTCCAGTACTGCCCCACCTGCCAGACCGGCGGCAAGCCGCTCGCTGACCGTCGGTTGTCCCGCCTCGTACGGTGAGTGACGACACTCCCCGATTACGGAGAGGAATCGTCCCGGCCGCGTGGAACCTGCCCGTCCGCGACTCTTCCGGACCCCTGTTCCATCGGTATAGTGGCTCGGTCCCCGGCTTCGAAAATGACCTGGAGCCGGCCGGATCCCCGCTGGCAACACCAGACGCAATGTCCCTCGGGTCAGCGTCCGGCCCACCGCCCGCGTGGGAGACTGGAACGGTGGGCGACCCGCGCCCCTCACGGCGAGTGAGCGGCGCGTGGCATGCGGGAGGACATGGGTTGAGGTGACGACAAGCCTCCAGCGCCCGGTAACCAACACAGGCCGGAGCAAACTCGTGCGGCACGTCGACAGCTTCGAGATCCAGCCGCCGACACCGCCGTCACACAACGGCGTGCCCCGGTCGGCGTGGGCTCGCGCCCGCCGTCGGGTGTCCCGTTGGCACCGGCCGTACACCGCGGCGCTCCTGCTGCTCGACTTCGCCGCCGTGGTGCTGGCGGACTGGTTCGCCCAGGAGACGTTCGGTCAGGCGCGGGCGGGTTTCTACAACGCCCAGGAGGACCCGACCTTCTTCTACACCGTGGCGTTCCTGCTGCTGCCGGTCGCCTGGGTGGTCATCCTCTGGGGCAACCGCGCCTACGACCGACGCTACCTGGGGCTCGGCCCGGACGAGTTCAAGCGGGTCATCCGGGGCGGGGTGGCGGTGGCCGCCACGGTCTCCTTCATCGCCTTCGCCACCAAGACCGACCTGTCCCGGTGGTCGGTCGGCTTCGCCCTGCTCGGGGCGCTGCTGCTGATCCTCGTCGGCCGGTTGGTCGCCCGCTTCACCCTGCACGCGGTACGCCGCCGGGCCGGCCACGCCGGGCACCGGATGGTGCTGGTCGGCACCCTGCCGGAGTGCCTGGAGGTCTACACCGCGGTCACCCGCAACCCGGGCGCCGGTCTGGTGCCGGTGGCCATCCACATCACCGACGGGTACGCCGCCGCCCGGGGCATCGAGACCCCGGTGCCGGTGTACGCCGGCCGGGACGTGCTCGCCCTGGTCCGTGAGGTCGGTGGCGACACCATCGCGGTCTGCGGCTCGGCCAGCGCGGAACCGGGCGAGCTGCGCCGGCTGGCCTGGCAGCTGGAGGGCTCCGGCGTCGACCTGGTGGTCGCCCCGCAGCTCACCGACATCGCCGGTCCCCGGGTGCACATCCGCCCCATCGAGGGCCTGCCGCTGCTGTACGTCGAGGAGCCGACCCTGTCGGGTCCGGCGCTGCTGGCCAAGAACCTGATGGACCGGGTCGCCGCCGGCCTGGGTCTGCTGCTGCTGATCCCGGTCTTCGTCGCCATCGCGATCGCCATCCGCCTCTCCGACCCCGGCCCGGTCTTCTTCCGGCAGCCCCGGGTCGGCCACGAGGGGCGTACCTTCCGGGTCTGGAAGTTCCGGACCATGTACGTCGACGCCGAGGAGCGGCTGGCCGGCCTGGTCGACCAGAACGAGACCGACGGCATGCTCTTCAAGATGAAGCAGGATCCCCGGGTCTTCCCGGTGGGCCGCTTCCTGCGCGCCTCGTCGCTGGACGAGCTGCCCCAGCTGATCAACGTGCTCTGGGGGGAGATGTCGCTGGTGGGGCCGCGTCCGCTCCCCGCCGACGACGGTGACTTCCTGGGCGACGTACGGCGCCGGCTGCTGGTCCGGCCGGGCATGACCGGGCTGTGGCAGGTCTCCGGCCGCTCCGACCTGTCCTGGGACGAGGCGGTCCGGCTGGACCTGTACTACGTCGACAACTGGTCGCTGGCGTACGACCTGAGCATCCTGTGGCGCACGGTGGGCGTGGTGCTGGCCCGCAAGGGCGCGTACTAGCGCAGCGGGCCACCCACGGGTCAGGATTCCCGCGTGGGTGGCAACCTCTCCGCCGTCGTCGGCGTCGTCTCGCTGGTCACCGCGCTGGCCGCGGCGCTCTGGGCGGTGCTGCGGCTGCGCGGCCGGCGGGGCATCGCCACGGCCAGCCAGCGGGCCACCTACGAGGTGCTGCACACCGCCGGCCTGGCCGCCGAGCCGCTGCGGGCGGGGCTGAGCCCGGCGGGCGCGGCGAAGGCCGTTCGCCATCTGCGGGCCCTGGTGGGCGCGGCCGGGCTGGCCCTGACGGACGCCGACGAGCTGCTCGCCCTCGACGGGCGCGGCGCGCACCACGGCGACCAACTGCTCGCGGCGGCCCGGCGCACGGTGGAGGCGGGCCGGTCGACGGTGCTCGGCGAGTCGGAGCTGCGCTGCGACCGGGTGGACTGCCCGGTGCGCGGGGCGGTACTGGCCCCGCTCAGCGCCGACGGGCGGGTGGTGGGGGCGCTGGTCGCGGTCGCCGACGCCCCGCCCGCGCCGGGGCTGGTGCAGGCCACCCTGGAGACCGCGCACTGGGCCGGGGACCAGCTCGCCCTGGCCGAGCTGGACTCGTCGCGGGAGCGGCTGGCCCGGGCCGAGGTCCGCGCGCTACGGGCCCAGATCAGTCCGCACTTCATCTACAACGCGCTGACCGCGATCGGCTCGTTCGTCCGCACCGACCCGGAACGGGCCCGCGAGCTGATCCTGGAGTTCGCCGAGTTCACCCGGTACTCGTTCCGGGCGCACGGCGAGTTCACCACGCTCGCCGAGGAGCTGCGCTCGATCGACCGGTACCTGACCATCGAGCGGGCCCGGTTCGGCGACCGGTTGCAGGTGCGGTTGCAGATCGCGCCGGAGGTGCTGCCGGTGACCCTGCCGTTCCTCTGCCTCCAACCGCTGGTGGAGAACGCCGTCCGGCACGGGTTGTCCCGCAAGCCCGGCACCGGCATGGTGAGCATCGAGGCCCGGGACGCGGGCGCGGAGTGTCACATCACGGTGGAGGACGACGGAGTGGGCATGGATCCGGCCACGCTGACGGCGGGCATCGCCGAGCTGGCCCGCGCCGGCAGCGACCCGGCCGACGACCCGGGCCAGCACGTCGGCCTCTCCAACGTCGACGAGCGGCTCCGGTCGGTCTTCGGGGACCGGTTCGGCCTGGTCGTCGAGACCGGCCCCGGTTCGGGTACGAAGGTGAGCCTGCGGGTGCCGAAGTTCCACCCCGGCGTACGGGCGGGCTCGTGACCTCCTCGACCGGGTTCCTCCGGGTGCTGGCGGTGGACGACGAGCCGCCGGCGCTGGACGAGTTGGCGTACCACCTGCGGGCGGACCCCCGGGTGGCCCGGCTGCACACGGCGGGCGACGCCACCGAGGCGCTGCGGGTGCTCCGCGACGCCGACGTGGACGTGGTCTTCCTGGACATCCGGATGCCCGGCCTGGACGGCATGGAGCTGGCCCGGGTGCTGCGCCGCTTCGCCCGGCCCCCGGCGATCGTCTTCGTCACCGCGTACGACGACGGCGCGGTGGACGCCTTCGACCTGGGTGCCACCGACTACGTGCGCAAGCCGGTCCGGGCCGAGCGGCTGGCCGAGTCGCTGCGTCGGGTGATCGGCTCGCGGGTGGTCCCGTCGCATCCGGCGGCCCTCGCCCGGGCGGAGGAGGACCCGACCATCCCGGTCGAGCTGGCCGGGACGACCCGGATGCTGCCCCGTTCGGCGGTGCGCTGGGTGGAGGCGCAGGGCGACTACGCGCGCCTGCACACCGCCGAGGGCTCGCACCTGGTCCGGGTGTCGCTGGCGACGCTCGCCGAGCGGTGGGCGGACGCCGGGTTCGTGCGGATCCACCGGTCGTACCTGGTGCAGTTGAAGCTGATCGCCGAGCTGCGGCTGGTCAACTCCGGCTACGTGGTGGTGATCGACTCGACGGAGCTGCCGGTGAGCCGGCGGCACACCCGGGAGCTGAAGGACAAGTTGGTGCGGGCGGCGAAGCAGGACTGGAGTCGCTGAGATTTCTTCCGCGTGCCGGGAATAGACGGGGGCGACCGTACGCTGTACGGCAGGCCGTACGACTGAGTGGAGGCCCCTTGCCCGACCGATTCGACGCCGCCGCCGAGTTCGACCGTCAGGTCGACACCCTCGTCCACCTCGGTTACCCCACCCTCGCCGGGCGCACCGAGGACGCCTTCCGCGCCCTGGTCGCGCCGCTGCGCGACGCCGCCGTCGACGGCGCCGCCGAACTGCCGCCGCCCACCGAGGCCCGGGTCCCCTTCCTGCTGGTGACCACCCGGGACCTGGTGCCGGTCGAGGAACGGGTCGCCCTGACCACGCTGGCCGGCAAGCGCAAGCCGGGCATCGTCGACCGGCACTACGCCGAGGGTGACCTGGCGCGCTTCGACCCGATCAAGGAGCTGGAGGTGCCGGCCGGGCCGGCGTACCTGCTCTTCGACGTGGACCGGGGCGAGGAGACGCTCAACCTGGCCCCCGCCGCCGCGATGGAGGTGATCACCGGCCAGGGCCGGCAGCCGCTCACCATCGACGAGGGGCTGGCGTTCGTCACGCTGCACCCGGTGGCGCTGGCGAAGAACAAGTGCTTCTCGCTGGTCGGCTCCCGCTGCGGCGACAAGCGGGTGCCGGCGCTCTGGATCAGCCAGGGCGCGCCGAAGCTCGGCTGGTGCTGGTACGGCAACCCGCACACCTGGCTCGGCTCCGCCACCGCCCGGCCCGAGCGGGTCGGCCCGGAGTGAACAGGACCAGGGCCGGTACGGGGGCGCCCCCGTACCGGCCCTGGTGTCCGTACCGAACGCGGCGAGGTCCCGGGCCACCGCCGTGCTCGACGGCGTCAGCGCAGGAGGCGGCTCCCCGAGCCGACCACGGCGTACCGGGAGGTGCCCCGGGGCAGCTCCCCGGTCGACGTGCCGGGGTGACGGTGGAACGTGCCGACCACGTCGGCCACCAGATGGGTGCTGCCGGCGTGGTTGTGCACACTGAACCAGGAGGGGGCCGCGAGCCCGGGGACCGCGGCGTTCGACACCGTCTGCCCGGCGGCCGGGTTCAGGTTGCTCGCCGTCGGCTTCGCCAGGTCCGCCTGCCAGATCGTGATGACCGTGTCGGTGGTCGGGGACACCGCGGTCACGTTCGTCACCAGCGCCTCGGCGTCCCGGGGCACCTCCTCCCGGTCGTACACGCTGACCGACAGCAATCCGTTCGGGCCGAGGGCACCGCTGAACCCGATGCCGCTCCGGCTGTCCACCACCCGGGTCGGCCACGTCGGACGGAACCGCATGCCGTCGGGCACCTGCCCGTCGTCCATGACACCGACCACGTCCACCACGAGGTGCGCGTTCTGCTTGGTGTAGACCGCGAACGACGGCACCGCGTGCCCGGGCCCGCAGTCGGCGCAGCGGGCGGTCCGGGCGATGGTCAGGTTCGGCACCACCGTGCCCGCCCCGTGGTTGACGGTCGACGCGGTCGGCACCGCCCCGTCACCGGACCAGACGGTGAGGAAGCCGGCCCGCTCCGGCTTGACCACCGTCACGTTGAGGACGAGCCCCCGCACGTGGCCGCTCAACTCGGGACCGAAGTCCGCCCAGAGCCGCACCGCGCTGCCGGCCGGCACCAGGCCGCCGGTCTTGCGCGAGTCGAACAGCCGGGTCGGGGGCAACGGGGCGTAGTTGCCACCGATGCCGACGGTCGCCAGGTCCAGGTGGTCACCGGCGTAGAAGCCGACCACGTCCACCACCACGTCGGTACTGCCGCTGTGGTTGTAGATCGCGATCCTGCCCTCGGCCCCGAGCTTGACGGTGACGTTGTTCGAGCCGAGCCAGCCCGCCGGGAAGTTGACCGAGGAGGCGTTCGGACGGGCCCCACCGGACGGGTGGACGTTGAGGAAGCCGGCGGCCGTCGGGTTGGCCACCGTCACGTTCAGCACCACCGAACCGGCCCCGGCCGGCACCCCGCCGCGCCCCTGCACCAGCAGGTCGACGGTCTGCCGGGCGCCGATCTTCCCCTGGTGCCCGCCCAGCCCGCTGCGCGTGTCCATCAGGCGCTGCGGCGGCAGTGGGTAGTACATGCCGGTCACCCCGTAGGCAGCGCCGTAGGACATCGGCACCAGCCGGACTCCCCGACCGCTGTTGTCGGGCAACTGGAGGGTGGCGGTGTGCGATCCGGTCAGGGTGGCCCGGGTGGCGACGGTGATCGCGCAGCTCTCGCCGGGCGCCACCGTACGACCGGAGCAGGTGTCGGCGGTGAGGGCGTACTGGGCCGCCCCGGGCCCCAGGACCCCTGCCGTGCCGAAGACCTCGGGCAGGGTCCCCCGGGACGTGAAGGTGACGGTACGGGAGGCGACCGCACCGCCCACCTCGACGTGACCGAGGTCGAGGCGGCCGGGATCGGGCACCGCCGCCAGGTAGCCCTCCGTGGAGTTCCACCGCAGGTCCCCGCTGAGCACGCCCCGGTCGGTGCCGCACTGGAACTCGTAGAACGCGGCGAACGTAGTCAGCTGCCCGTTGCCCGGGTCGCGGGCGATCTCGAGCACGGTGACGGCGGCGGTGACGGTGTTGCAGCCCGAGCCCGGCGTGGTGATCTCGAGTTTGGCGTTCTCGGCGTCCGGGAACCGGGCCGCCAGGTACATCTGCCCGGCGGTCCACTGCGACCCGGTCGGTGGCGCGACGTCGATCTGGATGAACTGGTCGCCCCGGGTCGCCTTCAGCCGCAGCGCGTCACCGGCGGACGGAGTGACCGTGACCACCGCGTTGTCGGGCGTCCACACGTCGGAGGCGGGGACCGGGGTGTGGCCGTGGTCGCCACGGTCGGCGGTGATCGCGGTGATCGGGCCGGCCGGCGCGGCGGAGGCGGTCGTCGACAGCCCGACGGCCGTGCCGGTCAGCGCGACGGTGACGCCGAGCAGGGCGCGGAACATACGCATGGACACCTCGGACGAGGAGGAAGGAGGCTTGATCGACTCAGCGTATGAGCCGGTGCCGGCGTGCGCCAACAGCCGTTCGGACCCGGTCGCGCTTCGTACATCAGGAAGACGTCGCCCACCTTGGTGCCGTCCGACGCGTGGACGAGCGTTCGGTACGTGCGCCGGGTACCCGACGAATCCGGTTGGCGACAGGCCGAGCCCTTTCACCCGCGTCACCGGCCTTGACACTCTGCTCTCGACAGGTAACCCATCGGATCGGGCGGGTCGAGAGCATGGCGAAGCGTTGGTTGATCACGGGGTGTTCGAGCGGACTCGGTCGGGCCCTCGCGGCCCGGCTCGCCGCCGAGGGAGAGCAGGTGGTGGCGACGGCCCGACGGCCGGAAACCCTCGACGGGCTGGTCGCTCAGCATCCGGGCAACGTGCTGGCCGCCGCCCTGGACGTACGGGATCCGGCGCAGTGCGCGGCAGCGGTCGGGCGGGCGGTGGACGCCTTCGGCGGCGTCGACGTCCTGGTCAACAACGCCGCCTACGGCCAGTTCGGCGCCTTCGAGGAGGTCTCCGACGCGGAGCTCGCCGCGCAGTTCGACACCAACGTGTTCGGGCCGTGGCGGCTCACCCGGGCGGTGCTGCCGATGTGGCGCGCGCAGCGCTGCGGGCACGCGATCTTCGTCAGCTCGGTCGCCGGCATGGTTCCCTTCCCCGGGCTGGCCGCGTACACCGCGAGCAAGTTCGCGGTGGAGGGAGCAGCCGAGTCGCTGGCCGCCGAGGCCGGACACCTCGGGGTGAAGGTCACCATCCTTCAGCCGGGCGGCTTCGCCACCGGGTACAGCGCCAACCTGGCCATGCCGGCGCACCGGATCGCGGATTACACGCCGGTCAGTGACGGCCTGCTCGGCGCGCTGCGCACCATGAACACCAGGGCTGAGGTGAACTCCCCCGAGCTCTTCGCCGACGTGGTGTGGCGGCTCGGCCAGATGGAGTCGCCGCCACTACGGCTGCCGGTGGGATCCGATTCCGAGACGTTCCTGGAGGCCGCCTACGACGCCCGGCGCAGTGAGTACGACCAGGTCGTCAAGGCGGGTCATCACACCCTCGCGTGACCTCCGTCCGGGCTCGGTGTCGGACCGGTCAGCCTCCGGTCGTCACGTCGTGACCAATGACGCCGACGACGGCACCGGCGCCGCCGCCTCCGCGCTGACCGGATCGCCGCCGGACCACCCGCCTCGGCGTGGCAGCGCCGCTCGGCCGGGGCCGTCCGGTGGGTTGGTGCCTGAAGGCCGAAGGGCGTCCCGTGCCGGCACGGGACGCCCTTCGCGAGGGGTTCCGGCTAGTGGGTGCCCGAGCCGGCGACCGCGAAGTGCGGAGTGCCGGCGAGCGACGCCGTCGGCTCGCTCGCGGTGGCCGGGTAGAGCCAGAACGAGCCCACCACGTCGGTGACCACGTGGGTGCTGCCGGCGTGGTTGTACGCGTGGAACGCGGCGGACGGGCCGAGGCCGGTGAGGACGGCGTTGGAGACGATCTGCCCCGCCGCCGGGTTCAGGTTGCTGGCGGTGGGCTTCTCCTCCCCGGCCGGCCAGACGGTGAGCACCGTGTTCTGGGTGGGCGACACCGCCGTCACGTTGGTCGCCAGTGCCCGCGTCGCCGCCCCGACCAGCTCCGACGGGGTGGTGACGGTCCGCTTCACCTTCGGGCCCAGCGCGCCCGACGTGCCCAGCCCGGTGCGGCTGTCCACGATCCGGGTCGGCGCCACCGGGGTGAAGCGCAGGCCGTCGGGGGCGTTGCCGTCGTCCATCACGCCGACCAGGTCGACCACCACGTTGGCGTCCTGGGAGGTGAACACCGCGAACGAGGGCACCGGGTAGGCCGGGCCGCAGTCGGTGCACCACGTCGTCCGGACCACGGCCAGGTTCGGCACCACCTTGCCGGCGCCGTAGTTGACCGTCGACGAGGTCGGCACGCTGCCCTCGCCGGACCAGACGGTCAGGAAGCCGGACCTCGCGGGCGCCACCGCCGTGACGTTCAGGACCAGGCCCTGCACCCGCCGGCTCAGCTCCTCGCCGAAGTCGACGAAGCCCTCCTCGACCCCGCGGGCGGGGATGGGGCCCCCGCCGGTACGGGTGTCGAAGAGCCGCCCCGGGGACACCGGCTGGTACTGGCTGCCGATACCCCGGGTCGGCTGGACGGCGTTGCTGCCGGCGTAGAAGCCGGCCACGTCGACCACCACGTGGGTCGAGCCGTTCCGGTTGTAGATCTTGACGTTGCCGTCCGCGCCCAGCTTCACCCAGACGTTGTTGGAGCCGAGCCAGCCCGCCGGGAAGTTGATCGACGAGGCGTTCGGCCGGCCCATGTCGGCCGGGTAGACGGTCAGGAAGCTGCTCGCGGTCGGGCCGGTCACCGTCACGTTCAGCACCACCGCTCCCGCGCCGCCGGCCGGGACACCGCCCCGGCCGGCGACCTGGAGGTCGACCGTACCGTCGACGCCGATCGGGCCGGTCCGCCCGCCGAGGCCGCTGCGGGTGTCCATCAGCCGCTGCGGCGTGGCCAGCGGGTAGTACGTGCCGACCGCGCCCCGGAATCCCTCCGCGTACAGCCGCACGCTGCGCCGGCCGAAGCTGCTGTCGTCGGGGAGGATCAGGCTCGCGATCTGGCCGCCCACCCTGGTGCTGCCGGCCGCCACCGTCACCGTGCAGGTCCCGCCCGGCGACAGGGTCCGACCCGAGCAGGTGTCTGCGGTGATCCGGTAGGGCGCCGGGTCGTACCCGCCGAGGGACGCCGCGCCGAAGGTGACCGGGCGGACCCCCTGAGAGGTGAAGGTCTCCGTCCGGCTGACCTCGTCACCGGCCACCTCGACCTGCCCGAAGTCCAGCGGGCCGCTCGCCACGGCGGCGTTGTAGTCCACGCTGGAGTTCCACCGGATCTCACCGTCGACGGTGCCGCTGCGGCCCCGGCAGGTGTAGTCGAACGAGGCGGCGAAGGCGGTCATCTTCCCGGTCGCCGGGTCACGGACGACCTCCCGGACGGCGAGGGTGCCGTCCGCCAGGCAACTGCCACCCCGGTCCGAGAACTCGAGCCGGGCCTGCTCACCGGAGAAGTCCGGCGCGGCGGCGTACGTCCGCCCCGGCTGCCAGGTCTGTCCCGCCGGCGGCTGGACGTAGACCTTGACCTCGCTGGTGCCCTCCTCGGCGGTGGGATCGGCGGCGAGCTGGAAGGCGTCCGCGTCGTGCAGGGTGGGCGTCATGGTGGCGTTGCCGCCGTCCCAGACGCCGGTGTGCGGATCAAGGAAGCTGTCCTGGTCACTGCCGTGCACGACCAGGGCGGTGTAAAGCGCGCTGGGCGCGGCCTGGGCGACCGCCGGCACCATCGCGGCGACACAGACCCCGGCGGCGATCGCGCCGAGGAGTGTGCGGAATGTGCGCATGAAGACCCCGGATGAGAGGAAGGGGGAGATGAAGCCGGCCCAGCGTAGGGACGGTGTCCACCGGACGGCAAGCCACTGCGGCACAGCACGCGGACGCCGTACGGCGAAGGGCGTCCCGGCCACCGCCGGAACGCCCTTCGTGGACCGGATCCGGGCCTACCCCAGCGCCGGGCCGGACCGCAGCACGGTGAACCCGCCACCCGTGCCCACCGTGTACGGGTACAGGTCGAACCGTCCCACCACGTCGGTCACCAGGTGGGTGGAGCCGGCGTGGTTGTGCGCGTGGAAGGCGTCGGCCGGGCCGATCCCGGTGACCGCCGCGTTGGAGACGGTCTGCCCCGCCGCCGGGTTCAGGTTGCTGGCGGTCGGCTTGGCCAGGCCGGTGCCCGCCGGCCACACGGTCAGCACCGTGGCCTCGGTCGGCGCGACGGCGGTGACGTTCATGGCCAGCGCCCGGGTGGCGTCGGTGACCAGGGCCGGCGGCGCGGTCACCGTCCGGGTCACCTTCGGGCCGAGGGCGCCGGACGTGCCGAGCCCGGTGCGGCTGTCCACGAGCCGGGTCGGGCTGAGCGGGGTCAGGCGCAGCCCGTTCGGGACCGACTCCACCGGGGCCATCACGCCGACCAGGTCCACCACCACGTGGGCGTTCTGCGAGCTGTACAGGGAGAACGTCGGCACCGCGTAGGTGCCGCCGCAGTCGCACTGGTAGTTGTCCTGCACCACCGCGAGGTTCGGCACCACCTTGCCCGCGCCGTAGTTGACGGTCGACGCGACCGGCACGCCGGTCGTGCCCGACCAGGCGGTGAGGAAGCCGCTCTTCTCCGGAGCCACCGCCGTGATGTTCAGGACCAGGGCGCTGCTCCGCAGGCTCAGCTGCGGACCGAAGTCCACGAAGTACCGGCGGGTGCCGCCGGCGGGAACGGCCCCACCGGTGGTACGGGTGTCGACCAGCCGGGTGGGCTGGACCGGGTGGAAGTGGCTGCCCGACGACTCGAACCGGCCCTGCCCCGCCCCGGCGCCGCCGTAGTAGCCGACGACGTCCACCACCACGTGCGTGGCGCCGTTGCGGTTGTAGACCTTGACCCGGCCGTTCGACCCGACCTTGACGGTGACGTTGTTGGAGCCCAGCCAGCCCTTCGCGAAGTTGACCGAGGACGCCGTGGGGCGGGCCTCCCCGGAGGGGTAGACGGTGACGAAGCCGTCGGCGGTGGGGCCGGTGACCGTCACGTTCAGCACGACCGCGCCGACCCCCTGCGCCGGTACGTCCCCCCGGCCGGTGACCTGGAGGTCCACCTCACCGCCGGGGCCGATCGGGGTGCTCGGCAGGTTCGGGTAGCCGGCCCGGGTGTCCATGAGCCGGTCCGGCGCCACCGGGTAGTAGCTGCCGACGCCGTTGTGGTACCCGCGGACACGCAGGTCGACCATCCGGCTGCCGTACGTGCTGTCGTCGGCCAGGTGCAGGGTCGCCGTCCGGTCGGCGGTGCTGGTCGTGGTGGCCTCCACCAGGACGGTGCACTCCTCGCCCCAGGGCAGGGTGCGGCCGGCGCAGTCGTTGCCGACGATCCGGAAGGCCGACGCATCGGCGCCGCTGATGCTCGCCGCGCCGAAGGTGATCGGCGTGCTGCCCCGGGAGGAGAAGCGGGCCGCCTGGACCATGGGGGCGCCGCCGATCTCGACCCGGTCGAACCCGAGCGTGTGCGCGTACAGCGCCGCCACGTAGTCCAGGTCGGAGTTCCACCGGATCTCACCGTCGACGATCCCGGTCTGGCCGTCGCAGCGGAACTCGTACGCGGCAGCGAAGGCGGTCATCGTCCCGGCCGCGTCCCGCCGTACCTGCTTCACCGTCACCTTGCCGGCGCCGGCACAGGTCTGGCCGTCGGCCTCCAGGCTCAGCCGCGCGCTCGTGCCCCCGGCGCTGGTGGCGGGGTAGACGCCGCCCTCCTGCCAGGTCTCGTCGGCCGGCGGCGCGGTGCGCACCCCGTTCCAGTAGTGCAGCTCGTCCTGACGGAAGTGGGCGGTCAGGGTGAAGTCGTCCCCCGCACCCAGCGTCGCCTCCATCTCCGTGTCGCTGTCGTCGAACGCGCCGGCGAGCAGGCCGAGCGTCTGTCCACCACTCTGGTTGACCACCAGGGCGGTCCTCGGGTCGGCGGCCTGCGCCGGCCCGGGAAGTCCGGCCACGGCGCACGCCGTGGCGACACCCATGCCGAGCAGGGTGCGGAGAAAACGCATGGAGACCCCGTGAGAAAGAGATGGAAGGGAATGTGTCGGCTCAGCGTAGGCAGGGCCGGTCGGAGGGACAAGCGCGCTGCGCCGGGGCACGGACGACGTCGGGACGCCCGGCGAGACCGAGCGCCCCGACGTGTCGACGGCTAGCGGACGTGACCCGAGACGCCGCTGCCGGACACCCGCACCCGCGACTCGCCGGTGGCGCCGCTCGCGGTCGCCGGGTCGAGGTGGAACGTCCCGACCACGTCGGCGACGACGTGCGTACGACCGGTCAGGTTGTGCACCTGGAACGCGTCCTCAGCGCCGAGGACGCCGAGCACCCCGTTGGAGACGATCTGGCCGGCCTCCGGGTTGAGGTTGCTCGCGGTCGGCTTCGCCGCGCCGTCCGCCCAGACCGTGAGCACGGTGTTCCGCTCCGGCGCGACCCCGGTCACGTTCATCACCAGCACCCGGGTCGGGTCGGTGACCGACACCTCGACCCGGCCGGTCTCCGCCGTGCCCAGCGCCGCGGTCAGCCCCTGGCCGATCCGGCTGTCGACGATCCGGTTCGGGACGGCGGGGCTGAAGCGCAGGCCGCCGGGCACCGTGCCGTCGTCGATGACGCCGACCAGGTCGACCACGAGGTGCGTGGTGGCGGAACTGTAGATCATGTAGCGCGGGGCGCCGTCCAGGCCGCAACCGAAGGGCGGACAGGGCTGGGTCTTGACGTATGCCAGGTTCGGCACGATCTTGCCGGCGCGGTAGTTGACCGTGGAGATGTCCGGCACCGCGGTCTCGCCGGACCAGGCGGTGAGGAAGCCGTCCCGCTGCGGGCCGACGGCGGTGATGTTCAGGACGAGCGCCCGGACGTGCCGGTTGTAGTCGTCCATGCCGAACTCGTTGTCGAAGTCCACCCACCCGTTGAGCGCGGCCCCGGCCGGCAGGGCACCCCGGTGGTCGGTACGGCTGTCGTGGAGCCGGACCGGCGCCAGCGGCCGGAACCGCCCGCCCGGCCCGAGACCGGCCGGACCGGTGTCGGTGCCCGCGTAGAAGCCGAGCACGTCGACGACCACGTGGGTGTGTCCGGCGCGGTTGTAGATGGTGACGTCCCCGGCCGAGCCGAGCATCGAGGTCACGTTGTTGGACCCGAGCCAGTCCTTCGGGAAGTTGACCGACGAGGCCGTCGGCCGGGACCGCCCGGTCGGGAAGACGGTGAGGAAGCTGCTCGCGGTGGGTCCGGTGACGGTCACGTTGAGCACCACCGCGCCGACCCCGCCGGCCGGGACACCACCACGGCCGGTCACCTGGAGCCGGAGGCTCGAGTCCGGACCGAGCTTGCCGGTACGGCCACCGAGGCCGGTCCGGGTGTCCATCAGACGGGCCGGTGACAACGGGTAGTAGGTGCCCCTGGCACTGTCGGACGTGACGGCGGCAGGGGTTGAGGACGGCGTGGAGGGAGCGGCGGAGGCGACGGCCGGCAGTCCGGCGACCGCACAGGCCCCGACCGTGGCCGCGCCGAGCAGCGCGCGGAATCTGAGCATGGGTACCCCGTGACGTGTGGGTCGGTGAGGGAGGAGACGCACCGACGCGGGCACCCGGACGGCTCCGGGCACCCGCGTCGGTCCGGTTCAGCGGCGGACGGCCGGGCCGGAGCCCGATCCGACGACCTGCTGGAGCGTCACGCCCGCCACGGTGGTGCTCGCCGTGCCGGAGTAACGGTGGAAGCGGCCCACCACGTCCGCCACCAGATGGGTGGAGCCGGCGTGGTTGTGCACGTTGAACGAGTCCTGCGGACCGATGATCCCCATGACCGCGTTCGAGACGGTCTGCCCGGCCGCCGGGTTCAGGTTGCTGGCAGACGGCTTGGGCGCGCCGAAGCCGGCCGGCCACACCGTGATCACGGTGTTGTTCGTCGGCGCCACGGCGGTCACGTTCATCGCCAGCACCTGCGTGGCGTCGGTGACCACCGAGGACGGTGCGGTGACCTCCCGGATGCCGTTGGGCGGCAGTGCCCCGGAGATGCCCTGGTTGATCCGGCTGTCGGCGATCCGCACCGGGCTGCGCGGCGTGAACCGCAGACCGTCCGCGACCGTGCCGTCGTCGATGACGCCGACGAGGTCCACCACGATGTGCGAGGTGGCCGAGGTGTAGACCTCGTACGACGGCGCACCCCACGCGTCACCGCAGAAGTCGTAGTAACAGGGCGCGCTCTGCACGACGGCGAGGTTGGGCACCACCTTGCCGGCGGTGTAGTTGACGGTCGAGGAGACCGGCACCTCGGGCCCGCCCTGCCAGGCGGTCAGGAAGCCCGAGGCCTTGGGCGAGACGGCGGTGATGTTGAGGACGAACGCCCGCACGCGCGACCGGAGCGGTTCGTTGAAGTTGACCCACCCGGTGATCGACCAGCCACCGGGCAGCGCCCCGCCACCCTGCCGGGTGTCGATGAGCCGGGTCGGCACGAACGGGTGGTACTGACCGCCCATGCCGTGGCTGGTCGCGACGACGTTGGTGCCGGCGTACCAGCCGACGACGTCGACCACCACGTCCGTGTAGCCGGCCCGGTTGTAGATGGAGACCTTGCCCCCCGAACCGATCTTCACGGTGACGTTGTTCGAGCCCAGCCACTTCGCCGGGAAGTTGATCGAGGAGGCGGTCGGCCGGGCCTCACCCGCCGGGTACGCGGTCAGGAAGCTGGCCGACGTGGGGTTGACGACGGTCACGTTCAGCACCACCGAGCCGACGCCGCTCGACGGCACGCCGCCCCGGCCGGTGACCTGGAGGTCCACCTTCCGGTCCGGACCGATCTTGGCCTTGGCGGTGCCGAGGCCGCTGCGGGTGTCCATCAACCGCGACGGGCCCACCGGGTAGTAGGTGCCGACCACGCCGTCGAAGGCGGTGAACCTCAACGGCACGACCCGCTTGCCGTACGCGCTGTCGTCGGTCACGACGAGGTTGGCGGCGACCTCACCGGCCCGGGTGGCGGTGGCCGACACGGTGACCGTGCAGCTCTCGCCCGGCGGGAGGGTGCGGCCGGAGCAGTCGTCGACGACGATGCCGAACGATCCGGGCTGCGCCCCGGCGAGGGTGGCCGAGGTGAGCGTGACCGGCAGGGTCCCCGCGGAGCGGTACGTCACCGTCCTGGTCTGCGTCGGGCTCTCCACCTCCAGCCGACCGAAATGGACCGGGGCGGGGGTGGAGACGACGGCGGCGTACTCGACCCCGGAGTTCCAGCGCAGGTCGCCGATCATCGTCCCGGTGCCGCCGCAGTTGAACGCGTACGACGCGGCGAAGCTGGTCAGGACCTTCGCTTCCGGGTCGTACCCGGCCTCCGAGACGGTCATCGTGCCGCTGGAGGAGGTACACCCGATACCGTCGGAGCCGATGTCGAGCTGGGCTCGGGTCGCGTCCGCAAAGCGCGCCGTCTGGTACGTCTGACCCACCGTCCAGGTCTGCCCGGTCGGTGCCCCGGTCCCGATCTGGAGCCAGGAGCCACCGGGCATGTCGTGCAGGGACCAGGTCAGCGAGCCGGCGGACAGTGGCCGCACGGTGATGGTGGAGTTGCTGGCGTCGAAGACGCCGGAGTTCTTGACCGGGCGGCCGGGTGCGTCCCCGACGTCGACGGTCACGACCGTGTACGGCGCGGTGGGCGCGGCGAGCGCCACCCCGGGCAGTACGGCCAGCGCACAGGCCCCGGCGATGGTCACGCCGAGCAGAGCGCGGATTTTGCGCATGAACACCCCGTGAAAGAAAGGAAGGATTGGCCGGCCCAGCTTAGGGGCGGTGATCAATGCCGACAAGTGCGTTCGGCCGCTATCCCGGGAAAAGGCAATATCCGCGAATCGGACCAGCGCCCGCAATGTGCCGACCGGCCGGAAACGAAAGGTGCCCCGGCCGGTCGGCCGGGGCACCTCCGTGCTGCTGTCGCCTGGGTCAGCGGTGCGACGAACCGGTGACCTGAGCCTTGGTCGGCTTGGCCGCGAGGGCCGACGCCGCCGGCGGGTTCAGGGCGTAGAACGTGCCCACCACGTCGGCCACCACGTGCGTGCTGCCGCTGTGGTTGTGCACGTTGAACGCGTCGTACGGGTAGATCACCGCGGGAACGGCGTTCGAGACGACCTGGTTGGCGTACGGGTTGAGGTTGCTCGTCGACGGCTTGGGGTACTCCGGGTCGTCCTGCCACACGGTGAGGACCGTGTTGTTGGTCGGCTTGACGGCGGTCAGGTTCATGGCCAGCACCTCGGTCGTCTCCGTGAGCATGCCGCCCGGCGGGGTGACGCTCCGGATCGCGCCGGCGCCGAGCGCCCCGCTGATGCCCAGGTTGGTCCGGCTGTCCACGATCCGGGTCGGGCTCATCGGCTTGAAGCGCAGGCCGTATTCGCTGTAGCCGTCGTCCACCACGCCGACGAAGTCGACCAGGACGTGCGCGGCGGCGTGGGTGTAGATCTTGAACTTCGGCGCGCCGGGGGTGCACCAGCCGTCGGTGGCGAGGCACGGCGTGGTCTGCACGAAGGCCAGGTTCGGCACGTTGACGCCCGCGCCGTAGTTGACCGTCGAGGAGACCGGGCGGCTGCCGGCACCCGACCACGCGGTCAGGAAGCCGGAACTGGCCGGGGCGACCGCGGTGAGGTTCAGGACGAAGGACTTGATGTGCGCGTGCTGGCCCGCGTCCTCGAACTCGAGGGCGTACTCCAGAGTGGTGCCCGCCGCCGGCTTGCCCTCCGGCTCGGTGCGGGTGTCGAAGACCCGGCTCGGTGGGTACCACTCGTACTGGCCACCGTTGCGGTTGACCATCGTGTTGTCCTTGGCGTAGAAGCCGACCACGTCGACCACCACGTCGGTGTACCCGTTGCGGTTGTAGACCGATACCTTGCCGCCGGAGCCGATCTTCACGGTGACGTTGTTCGAGCCCAGCCAGCCCTTGGCGAAGTTCACCGACGACGCGTCCGGCCGGGCCTCGCCCGCCGGGTACGCCGTGACGAAGCTGTCCGCCGTCGGGCCGGCGATGGTCACGTTGAGCACCACCGCGCCGACACCGCTGGTGGGGACGCCGCCCCGGCCGGTGACCTGGAGGTCGACCTTCCCGCCCGGGCCGATCTTCGCCTTCGGCGCGCCCAGGCCACTGCGGGTGTCCATCAGGCGGGCCGGCGAGACCGGGTAGTAGGCACCGGTGGTGTCGGCGAGCTCGGCCATGGCCTGCGGCGTGACGGCGGGGGCGGCGGACGCCGTACCCGGGACCACGGCCAGTGCACATGCTCCGGCGAGCGTCGCGCCGAGGAGAGTGCGGAATTTGCGCATAGAAACCCCGTGGATGAAGAGGAAACAGGGAATTGCCGCCTCAGCGTAGGGGGCGGCCTCAAGGGCGGCAAGGAGATACCCCGATCAAACACAAGGGGTGAACCCGGCGGAACTTAATGGTGTCTTAATGCGGTCCCTCACCTCGTCGTCCACAGGTCCGATGCGTTGTCCACACGTTGTCCACAGCCCCGTGGACACCCCTTGACATCCCGCGTGAGCAGGCGAGACTGCCCAGATGACCGCCGACGACCCGCTGCCCGCACCCCGCGCGCCGCAACCGCAGCCCCGGGCGCGGATCGTGCTGGCCGAGGTGTCCCGCCGGGACAGCCGGCCCGGCCGGACCCGCACCGAACTGGCGCAGCAGACCCGGGTCGGCGAGGCGCTGGTGCGCGGGCTGGTCCGCGCCCAACTGTCACTGGCGCTGCGCCTCTCCCTGGTGGTGCTCGTCGGGCTGGGCGGCCTGCCGTGGCTCTTCGCCATCGCGCCCGCCGTCGGCCGGGTCACCGTGCTCGGGGTGAACCTGCCCTGGGTGCTGCTCGGGGTCACCTCCTTCCCCTTCCTGATCGCCGTGGGCTGGGCGTACGTGCGGCTGGCCGAGCGCAACGAGCAGGACTTCACCGACCTGGTCGAGCGGCCGGAGCGCTGAGGTGGGCAACGACTTCGTCGTCCCGGCCATCGTGGCGGTCACCCTGGTCACCCTCGGCATCGGCTTCTACGGGCTGCGGCTGGCCCGGACCACCTCCGACTTCCTGGTCGCCTCCCGGGCGGTCAGCCCGACCTGGAACGCCGCCGCCATCGGCGGGGAGTACCTCTCCGCCGCGAGCTTCCTCGGCATCGCCGGGCTGATCCTCAAGTACGGCGTCGACGTGCTCTGGTACCCGGTCGGCTTCGCCGCCGGCTATCTCGCCCTGCTGATGTTCGTGGCCGCCCCGCTGCGCCGCTCCGGCGCGTTCACCCTGCCCGACTTCTGCGAGCTGCGGCTCGGCTCGCGCCGGCTGCGCACCCTCGCCACCGTCTTCGTCATCTTCATCGGCTGGCTCTACCTGGTGCCGCAGTTGCAGGGCGCCGGGCTGACCCTGGCCACGGTGGCCGGCTCGCCGTACCCGGTGGGGGCGCTGCTGGTCGCGGCGGTGGTCACCGCGAACGTGGCGCTCGGCGGGATGCGGGCGATCACCTTCGTGCAGGCGTTCCAGTACTGGCTCAAGCTGACCGCGCTGGCCGTACCCGCGATCTTCCTGGCGTTGCAGTGGCAGGGCGACGCCCGCCCCGCGGTGACCCCGCCCGACGGGCCGGCGTTCCGGACCGCGACCACCGTCGTGGTCGAGCACCGCGCGGCGCTCACCTTCGCCGACGGCACCGTCCGGGAGGTACGCCCCGGCGACGAGCTGACCTTCGCCGCCGGTGACCGGGTGCCCGAGGTCTCCGGAGTGGCGACCGGCGCGGCCGACTGGCTGCTGCCCAGCACCGCCGGGGACGACGACCGCGGCCTGTTCGCCACGTACTCGCTGATCCTGGCCACCTTCCTCGGCACCATGGGGTTGCCGCACGTGCTGGTGCGCTTCTACACCAACCCGGACGGGGCGGCGGCCAGACGTACCACCCTGGTGGTGCTCGCCCTGGTCGGCGCCTTCTACCTGCTGCCCACGATCTACGGGGTGCTCGGCCGGATCTACACCCCGCAACTGCTGGTCTCCGGGCAGACCGACGCGGTGGTGGTGCTGCTGCCCGGCGCCGCGCTCGGCGACGGGACCACCGGCCGGCTGCTCGCCGCCCTGGTCGCGGCCGGCGCGTTCGCGGCCTTCCTCTCCACCTCGTCCGGGCTGCTCACCAGCGTCGCCGGGGTGATCTCCACGGACGTGCTGGGGCGCGGCTCGGTACGCGGCTTCCGGCTGGCGACGGTGATCGCCGGCGGGGTGCCGGCGGTGCTCGCCCTGAACGTCTCCGGGCTGGACGTCTCCCAGGTGGTGGGGCTGGCCTTCGCGGTCGCCGCGTCCAGTTTCTGCCCGCTGCTGGTGCTCGGCATCTGGTGGCGCGGCCTGACCGATCTGGGCGCGGCGGCCGGGGTGCTGGTCGGTGGCGGCGCGGCGATCGGGGCGGTCCTGGTCACCGTGCTCGGGCCACCGCTGTCCGGTTGGCCGGCCACGCTCACCGCGCAGCCGGCCGCCTGGACGGTGCCGCTCGCGTTCACCGTGATGGTGGCCGTGTCCATGGCGACCCGCCGTCGGGCGCCCACCGACGTCGGGGCCACCATGCTCCGGCTGCACGCCCCGGAGGCGCTGCGCGGCTGAGGACGTACTCCCTGGGTATGACGGGAGATCGTCCCTCGGCGGGAGCGTCGCCTGGTCCGGCCCGGATACGGTCGGGTGCATGACTGGTGAGCACCCCGCGCTCGCGCTGCGTGGCCTGGCGAAGACGTTCGACGGCAAGGTCGCCGTGGCGGGCGTCGACCTGGACGTACCGGCCGGCTCGTTCTACGGACTGCTCGGGCCGAACGGCGCCGGCAAGACCACCACGCTGTCGATGGCGGTCGGGCTGCTGCGGCCGGACCACGGGCGGGCCTGGGTGCTCGGGCACGACGTCTGGGGCGACCCGGTGGGGGCGAAGCGGCTGCTCGGGGTGATGCCGGACGGGGTACGGCTCTTCGACCGGCTGACCGGGGCGGAGCTGCTGGCGTACCACGGCCTGCTGCGCGGCATGGACCCGGCGGTGGTCGACCAGCGGGCGGCGGAGCTGCTCGACGTGCTGGCGCTCACCGACGCGGGGCGGACCCTGGTGGTCGACTACTCGGCCGGCATGAAGAAGAAGATCGGCCTGGCCTGCGCGCTGCTGCACGGCCCCCGGCTGCTGGTGCTGGACGAGCCGTTCGAGGCGGTCGACCCGGTCTCCGCCGCGCTGATCCGCGACATCCTGCACCGCTACGTCGTCGGCGGCGGCACGGTGGTCTTCTCCAGCCACGTCATGGAGGTCGTCGAGCGGCTCTGCTCACACGTGGCGATCCTCGCCGGCGGCACCATCAAGCGGGTCGGGGCGCTCGACGAGGTGCGCGGGGACCGCTCCCTGGAGGAGGTCTTCGTCGAGGTGGTCGGCGGGCGGACGGCGACCGGTGAGGAGCTGGCGTGGCTGTCCCGGTGACCGCGCCGGCCGAGCCGGCCCGGCGCGTCTCGGCCCGGCTCTTCGTCCGGCTCAAGCTGCGGGTGATGGGCAACAACTTCCGTGGCCAGGGCTGGCGGATCGCGCTCTTCGTGGGCGGTGTGCTGCTCGGCCTCTGGTTCGCCGCCGGCGGCTTCCTGCTGCTGGCCGCGCCCGGCTTCGCGGGTGAGCCCCGGTACGCGCTGATGACCGCCGCGTTCGGCGGCGGGCTGCTGGTGCTCGGCTGGCTGCTGCTGCCGCTGGTGTTCTTCGGGGTGGACGAGACCCTGGACCCGGCCCGGTTCGCGCTGCTGCCGCTGTCCCGGCGCGCCCTGGTCGGCGGGCTCTTCGCGGCGGCCCTGGTCAGCGTCCCGGTCCTGGCGATGCTGGTCGCGACCGCCGGTCTGGTGGTCACCGCCGGGGCGCTGGGCGGCTGGCCGGCCGCGCTGGCCGCCGTCGTCGGCGTGCTCGCCGGGCTGCTGCTCTGCGTCGCGGCGAGCCGCGCGGTGACCAGCGCGTTCGCCACCATGCTGCGGTCGAGGCGGGTCCGGGACCTGGCCGCCGTGCTGCTGGCGGTGGTCGCCGCGCTGCTCGGCCCGCTCCAGATCGTGGTGCTGGCGGCGCTGCGGGACGCGGACTGGGACCGGCTCGCCGGGGTGGCCGGCGTGGTCGGCTGGACGCCGTTCGGGGCGCCGTGGACGGTCGGCGTGGACGTCGCCGAGGGACGGGCCTGGGCGGCGCCGGTGAAGCTGCTGATCACCGTGGTCGCCATCGGCGTGCTGCTGTGGTGGTGGTCGCGGTCGCTGGAGTCGGCGATGGTCGGCGCGGCCGGCGCCGCCCCGGCGAAGACCCGGCGGGCCCCGACGGGCGGGGCGGTCGCGCAGCTCTTCCCGAAGATGCTCGGCTGGGCGGGGCGGGACCGGTTCGGCGCGCTGGTCGCGCGGGAGTGCCGCTACTGGTGGCGGGACGCCCGGCGGCGGGCCAACCTGATCACCATCGCGGTGGTCGGCGTCTTCGTCCCGGTCATGGTCAACCTGGGCGGCCCCGGCTTCGTCGCCTCGGAGCAGGGCGTCGAGTTCACCGGTGACTCGTCGCCGGTGCTGGTCAGCCTCTCCATGCTCTTCGTCGGGGTGCTCGCCTCGGTGACGCTGGCCAACCAGTTCGGCTTCGACGGCAGCGCGTACGCGGCCAACGTCGTGGCCGGGGTGCCGGGCCGGCTGGAGCTGCTGGCCCGGATGGCGGCCTTCTCCGTGTACGTGGTGCCGATGCTCGGTGTGGTGTCGGTGGTGATCGCGGTGGTGCTGGGCGAGCCCGGCTGGATCGGGGTGGCCGCGGGCGCGCTGCTGGCCGCGTACGGGGCGGGGCTGGCGATCAACGGGTACCTGTCGGTGCTGGGGGCGTACTCGCTGCCCGAGACGAGCAACCCGTTCGCCATGAACACCGGCGCGGGGATGGCCAAGAGCATGCTCACCCTGCTGTCGATGGTGGTGTCGACGGCCGCGGCGGTGCCGATGGTGGTGGCCGCGGCGCTGCTCGGCGACGCCTGGCTCTGGCTGGCGCTGCCGCTGGGCGCGGCGTACGGGGTGGGGGCGGCGCTGCTCGGGTCGTACCTGGCCGGGGACGTGCTGGACCGCCGGCAGCCGGAGCTGCTGGCCACCGTCACGCCGAGGCGCTGATGCCGGTCGTCGAGTCGGTGACCACCGTCCCGGTCCCGCCCGAGGTGGCCTTCGCGGTGTCACAGACCACCGCGCCGGTCCGCTACCGGTGGGACCCGTTCGTCCGGGAACAGCACTTCGTCGACGGCGCGACCCGCCCCGGCAAGGGGGTGCGCACCTTCACCCGCTCCCGGCACGGGCTGGTCATGGTGAGCGAGTACGTCTCGTTCGCGCCGCCCACCACTGTCGGGATGAAGATGGTGCGCGGCCCGTGGTTCTTCGAGATGTTCGCCGGCGGGTGGCGGTTCGCGCCCGGCCCGACGCCGGGGACGACCGTGGCGACCTGGCGGTACAGCTTCCGCTGCCGCCCGGCGTGGCTGCGCCCGGTCGCCGACCGGGTCGGGGTGTGGCTGCTCACCCGGGACATCCGCCGTCGCATCGCCGGCTACGCCGCCGGCTGCGCCGACCCGGAGGTGCTGGCCGCCGCCCGCCGCTCCCTGACCGCGGACGACCGGGCCGACGACGGTACGCCCTGAGCGTCGCCGTCGGCCCGTCACGTCGCCGTCGGCCCGTCACGTCGCCGTCGGCCCGTCGCGTCGCCGTCGGCCCGTCACGTTGCCGTCGGCCCCGAGCGCCCGCCTTGGCGCACCCGGCGTCGGATGCGCCACCAACGGACCGAGGCTGTCAGGCGGTGCGGCGCATGAAGGCGTACACGTTGTGGCCGTCGCCGACGGCGGTGACGGTGACCAGCTCCCAGCCGTAGTTCGACAGGTGCTCGACGGCCTGCATCAGCGTGGGTACCGCGCTGCGCATGAACCCGGAACTGGCGACCAGGGCGAGGTGCCGGTGAGGGTAGGCGCGCAGGTCCACCTCACCGGCGAGGAGCGAGTCGGCCCGGACGACCCGGTCCTGCGCCAGCCGCTGCGGCGATACGAAGGCCATGTCCGGCAGGGTAGGTGGTCGGCGCGAGCCCGGCCCGCCACGGGACGCCGGCTGGTGGGAACGATCCGGGGGTGCGCCGCGTCACACCGGCATGACGACTGTTTCCTCCGTACGAGCGGCGGCCGTCCTGCCGCTGGTCCTGCTGGCGACGGCGTGCGCCGGGCAGGATGACGGGGACGCCGGCGCCCGGCCGGACCCGTCCGCGTACCCCGGCGATGCCGTGGTGCTGCGAATCGACCACGTCGGTGGCTTCGTGAGCCAGGCCATGCTCGCCACCCGCCTGCCCAGGGTCGCCGTGTACGGCGACGGTCGGATGATCACCGAGGGTCCGGTGACCCTGCGGTATCCCGGACCGGCCCTGCCGAACGTCCAGGTCACCGAGCTGGATGCCGGGGAGGTGGCGCGGATCGTCGAGCGGGCCCGGGCGGCCGGCGTGGGCACCGCCGGTGACCTGGGCACCCCGTCGGTCACCGACGTCCCGACGACCCGCTTCGCCCTGCTCGGGGCCACCGGTGTGGAGGAGACCAGGGTCGAGGCCCTCGACATGGTGGAGGCCGAGAGCGGGTTGAGCGCCGACCAGCGGGCGGCCCGGGAGAAGCTGCGGGCCTTCGTCCGGTCGCTGACCGACGCGGCGGCCGGAGGCGCGTCGGCCGCGCCGTCGCCGTACCGGCCGACCGCGGTGGCGGCCGTCGCCCAGCCGTGGGTCGCCAACGACGAGGCGGGCCGGCAGGCCGAGGTGGCCTGGCCCGGTCCGGCCCTGCCCGGTGCCCCGCTCGGCACGTCCGGTGAGCTGCGCTGCGTGACGGTCACCGGCGAGCAGGCGCGACAGGTCCTCGACGCCGCCGCCACGGCGAACGCGGCGACCCCGTGGACCTCCGGCGGGAAGCGCTGGACGCTCACCCTCCGACCGCTGCTGCCCGACGAGACCGACTGCGGCGACCTGGCCACCGCCCGCTGAACGGCCCGCCCGGGTCCCAGCCCCCGGACCGGATGATCCACTCGGCTTGCGGCGTGTTGCGGTGTCCAGGCCCTCCGATACCGCGACACGTCGCAAATCGTGACGGTCGGCGCGGCGCGCGGCGCGCGGCGTGGGGTCAGCGGGGTGAGGCGGTACGGGTGTGGGTGAGGAAGGAGCGCCAGGCGGTGGGGGTGAAGCGCAGCGTCGGGCCGGAGCGGTCCTTGCTGTCCCGCACCAGCACCACCCCGGGCAGATTGTCGGCCACCTCGACACAGTTGCCGCCGGAGTCGGTTGAGCGGGACGACGTGCGCCAACGCGGCTCTGCGATGGTCATGGCGTCACCTTCAACTTCCGAACCAGGTCCACCGTGGCGCCCGTGGACAGCGCTTCGCCCAGCAGGCTATCCCACTTGCGATCGATCAAGTTGACCATCTCCGGATCGTCCACGACGTGTCCGCGTGCAGCATTCTCCAGGTAGAGGGCCCGGTCGCCGTCGGGCAGCTCAGCCAACACGAACCCGCCACCGAGTCCGACATGCTCGCCGACCGCCAGTGGAATGACGTGCAGCCGGAGGAAGGGCGATTCAGCTAGCTCCAGGAGCCGGCCGAGTTGCTCGTCAAGCACGACCGGACCGCCGACCGGGCGGTGCAGCGCCGCCTCATCGAGCACGAACACACAGTGCGGCGGCTCGTCGCGGCGCAACAACTGTTGCCGCTCCATCCGGACTGCGACCAACTCGTCCACGATGGCCGGCGCATTCAACCCGCCCGCCGAGATGACGGCACGGGCATAGCTCTCGGTCTGCAGGAGACCAGGCACCAGACAGGCTTCGAAGGCACGCAGGCGGGTGGCTTGCTGTTCATAGCCTCGCCACGGCACGAACCACGATGGCCCGCGCTCCTTGTCGGCCGCATCGAGCAGGCTGGCGAGGAGGCCGCCGGTGCTCAGGGCCTCGTCGGCGGCGACGGCGAACTCCATGGTCGGCCGGCGGCGGCCGGTCTCGATCGCGGCCACGGTGGACGGACTCCACCTGATCAGGGTCGCCAGGCCCTCCTGGGACACCTCCGCGCCGGCCCGGGCGGCCTTGAGCGCCCGGATCCACATCTCGACCTTCATCCTTACGTCTCCCGTAAGTACGTGACCGCGCTGCGTAGTAAGCCCTGGCATCCTCCCGTGTCCACGTCCCCGCGTCCAGGGTGGAGACACGCGGCCCGGCCGGTGGAGGCGACGACCCGGCGGCCGGTCCTGCGCGGGTCGCCCCGACCGGTCCCCCTGGCCGGGGCGACCCCTGACACCGGGAGGAGAGCAGCGTGTTCGGATTCCTGCGCGGCGCGGCTGGCGGGAACGGCGGGACCGGGTGACGCCGAGGCACCGGAGACCGGGCGGGCGAACAGCCCGGAGTCGGGCTGGAGGGGTCCCGGCGGGACCGGCGACCGGGCGGTCGCAGGCGGGGACCGTCGGACCAGCGACCTTCCTGCCGTACCCGGAAACGGCGGTGACGGCGAGCTTGCTGTCGTACCCGGGGACGGCGGGACCGGCGACCGGGGCGCCGGGCGCGGTGAGGCCGAAGGATCCGGTACGCCGGCCGAACCAGCGGCCCGCGTGGATGGTCGAGACCACGCTGGCCTTTCCCCGGCCGGGCTGCGCCGGTTGGCTGACTCCCGCACAGACGTGGCGGGCGAACGGCGGGCGCTGGTGACCCGGGAGCGTCAGCGGCGGGCATGGACCCGGCCGGGCGACACACCCCTGAGTCGTGATCCCGGCGCGCAGGGGTGCCGCTCGCTCCGACGTCCCCCGTCCGGCGGGCACCGACCGGAGCGGATCGGTGAGTGGCGGTGAGGCGGAGTCATCTGCCGATGCGGCCGTTGTGGCGGTGCCGGGCCTGCGGGGCGCACTGGCCGTGCCAGCCGGCCCGGCTCGGGCTGCTGGTCGAGTACCGGCACGACCGGACGGCGCTGCTGGTGTACCTGGGCGGGCTGATGGTCGAGGCGGGCGACCAGCTTGCCCGGCTCCACCCCCAGGCCCGCCCGGCCGACCTGCACGAACGCTTCCTGGGTTGGGCGCGGGCCCGGGGCGGCACAATGTTTCACGTGAATCATGAGCCGGGAGCCGAGATCCACCACACCGACCCGTTCGCCGTGCCGGCCGGGCAACGCTCGCCGGTACGCCGGCTGCGGGGCCGACTCGCGGCGCCGGTGACGCTCTGGACCGCACCCGGCCCGGCGGGTCTGACCGTGTCGTCCACGCTGGTGGCCGAGGGGGAGCCGGACCGGCTGCTCGGCCTGGTCGACCCGGAGTCGGACCTGTGGGCGGCGATCGAGGAGGCGGGTCGGTTCGCGGTGTCGCCGCTGGGGCCACCGCACCGGCAGCTCGCGGACCGGTTCGCCGGTCTGTTCCCCTCCCCGGGCGGGCTCTTCGCCACCGGCTCGTGGACCGACACCCCGTACGGCCCGGTCCCGTCGGACGCGGGCGGGTGGGCCGGCTGCCGGCTCGACGCCGCCCGGGAGTACGGCTGGGGCCTGTTGGTCGAGGCCACCATCGAGGCGGTCGACCTGGCCGAGGAGACGATGCCGCTGCTGCACTACCGGGGTCGCTACCACGAGCTGACCTGAGGGCAGGCGACCGCCGGAGCCCCGGGCACGCCGACTCCCCGGACCGGGAAACGCGCAGCGCCGGGACCTGCGCACGCCGAGCGCCGGGGCCTGGGCACGCCGAGCGCCGGTGCCCGGCGCACCGGGCGACCGCTCACCGGAGTGACCTGGGTCACTCGGCGCAGCCGGTGGACCGTTCGGCGCAGCCGACGACCAGCGTCGATCACAGCCTTCCCGGCCGGGGACCGCGCTCTCTACCGTGCGCGAAACTCCCCGACACCTGTGAAGGTGGTGATCCACACATGTCCACGGACACGCCCGCGTCCACGCCGACCGAGTCGGCGGCGGAGCGGTACCTGGCCGTACAACGGTCGGACGAGTTCGCCGGGTTGCGTCGCGCGCTGCGCGGCTTCGTCTTCCCGATGACCGTCGCCTTCTTCCTGTGGTACGCGCTCTACGTGATCCTCTCCGCGTACGCGCGGGGCTTCATGGGTACGAAGCTCTTCGGCAGCAACATCAACGTCGCACTCGTCTTCGGCCTGCTGCAGTTCGTCTCGACGTTCCTGATCGCCTGGCTCTACTCCCGGCACGCCGACCGGAAGCTCGACCCGATCGCCGACCGGATCCGCGCCGAGATCGGGGAGGTGACGCATGAACACGGTCCTCGCGGCTGAGGCGGGTGGCGGTACCGCCCGCAACCTCACCATCACGCTCTTCCTGGTCTTCGTGGCGGTGACCCTGGCCATCACCATCTGGGCCAGCCGGCAGACCAAGACGGCCACCGACTTCTACGCCGGCGGACGCTCCTTCTCCGGCTTCCAGAACGGCATGGCGATCGGCGGCGACTACATGTCGGCCGCCTCGTTCCTCGGCATCGCCGGCATCATCGCCCTCTACGGCTACGACGGCTTCCTCTACTCCATCGGCTTCCTGGTCGCCTGGCTGGTGGCGCTGCTGCTCGTCGCCGAACTGCTGCGCAACTCGGGCCGGTACACGATGGCCGACGTGCTGGCGTTCCGGATGCGCCAGCGTCCGGTCCGCACCGCCGCGGCGGTCTCCACCATCACCGTGTCGATCTTCTACCTGCTGGCCCAGATGGTCGGCGCGGGCGCGCTGGTGGCGCTGCTGCTCGGCATCAAGCCGGGCACCACCTTCCTCGGCATGGACGCCGAAACCGCCAAGGTCGCCACGATCGTCATGGTCGGCGCCCTGATGATCATCTACGTCACGGTCGGCGGGATGAAGGGCACCACCTACGTCCAGATCGTCAAGGCGTTCCTGCTGATGGCCGGCGCGCTGGCGATGACCCTGCTGGTGCTGGCGAAGTACAAGTTCAACCTCTCCTCGCTGCTCGGCGACGCCGCGTCCGCCTCGGGCAAAGGGAGCGCGTTCCTGGAACCCGGGCTGCGGTACGGCGTCGACACACCCGGCGACGCGCTGAAGACCTTCTACAGCAAGATGGACCTGCTCTCGCTCGGCATCGCGCTGGTGCTCGGCACCGCCGGCCTACCGCACATCCTGATCCGCTTCTACACCGTCCCGACGGCGAAGGCGGCCCGCAAGAGCGTGCTCTGGGCGATCGGCATCATCGGCACGTTCTACCTGCTCACCCTGGCCCTCGGCTTCGGCGCGGCGGCGCTGGTGGGCGGCGAGGCGATCACCGCGCAGGACAAGGCCGGCAACACCGCCGCCCCGCAGCTGGCCGAGGCGCTGGGTATGGACTTCCTCGGCGGCGACCTGGGCGGGGCGACCCTGCTGGCGATCATCGCGGCGGTCGCCTTCGCCACCATCCTGGCGGTGGTGGCCGGGCTGACCCTGGCCTCGTCGTCCAGCCTGGCGCACGACTTCTACGCCAACGTCGTCAAGGACGGCAAGGCGTCGGAGCGGCAGGAGGTGGCGGTCGCCCGGATCTCCGCCCTGGTCATCGGCGCGGTCTCGATCGCGCTGTCGATCTACGCGCAGAGCCTGAACGTGGCGTTCCTGGTGGCGCTGGCCTTCGCCGTCGCCGCCTCGGGCAACCTGCCGGCGATCCTCTACAGCCTGTTCTGGAAGCGGTTCAACACCTCGGGCGCGGTCTGGGCCATCTACGGCGGCCTGCTCTCCGCCGTGTTCCTGGTGTTCTTCTCGCCGGTGGTCTCCGGAGCGCCGACCGCGATGTTCCCGGACCAGGACTGGCAGTGGTTCCCGCTGTCCAACCCGGGCATCCTCTCCATCCCGTTCGGCTTCTTCTGCGGCTGGCTGGGCACCGTCCTCTCCAAGGAGCGGGACGAGGAGAAGTACGCGGAACTGGAGGTGCGCGCCCTCACCGGCGCGGGAGCGCACTGACACCGGTCCGGGTGCGTCTGTTGTCGCTCCGGCGGCGACAGACGCACCCGGAACCGTGCTTCCACACCGGCGGGGCCCGGCGCGACGTGCGTCGGGCCCCGCCGCACGCCGTCCCGCGCTGACCGCGAGCAGCACCCCCCGGCCGGGCACGCCGCGTCGCACCCCGACCGCGAGCAGCGCCGCGCCGCCGGCCGGGCACACCGCGTCCCACCCGCGCCGGTGAGTAGGCTGGCCGGCATGAAGGTCGCTCCCCGCTTCGGCACCGGTCACCGCGTCCTCGTCACCGGTGGCGCCGGCTTCGTCCCGTCCCACCTGGTCGACCGGCTCGTCGAGCGCGGTTGCACGGTGGTGGCGCTGGACAACTTCGTCACCGGGTCGAAGGAGAACGTCGCCCACCTGCTGGACACGCCGACCTTCACCCTGGTCGAGGCGGACATCTCCGACGGGTTGCCGGCCCACCCGGCGCTGGCGGAGCGGTTCGACGCCGTCCTGCACATGGCCTCGCCGGCCAGCCCGACCGACTTCGAGAAGCTGCCGGTGGAGATCCTCCGGGTCGGCTCGGTGGGCACCCTGCACCTGCTGGAGCGCGCGCTCGCCGACGGCGCCCGCTTCCTGATGGCCTCCACCTCCGAGGCGTACGGGGACCCGAAGGAGCACCCGCAGCGGGAGACGTACTGGGGCAACGTCAACCCGATCGGGGTGCGGGCCGTCTACGACGAGGCCAAGCGCTTCTCCGAGGCGGCCACCATGGCGTACCACCGCAGCAAGGGGCTGGACGCCGCGATCGTCCGGATCTTCAACACGTACGGCCCGCGGATGCGGCCCGACGACGGCCGGGCCATCCCCACCTTCATCTCCCAGGCGCTGCGCGGCGAGCCGATCACCGTGCACGGCACCGGCAACCAGACCCGCTCGATCTGCTACGTCGACGACCTGGTGCGCGGCATCCTGCTGCTGCTGGACTCGACCGAGACCGGGCCGATCAACTGCGGCACCGAGCACGAGATGAGCATGCGGCAACTGGCCGAGACGATCGTGTCACTCTGCGCGAGCAGTTCCGAGGTGACGTACATCACTCGCAGCGCGGACGACCCGGAGATGCGCCGGCCGGATCTCACGCTCGCCCGGGAGCTGCTGGGATACGAGCCGACCGTCTCGCCCGAAGAGGGCCTGCGACGCACGATCGCACACTTCCGCAGCCGGCTAGGGTAACGCCTCCCGCGCCACGCGGACGGCGTTCCGGCATTCGCCTTCGGGCAACCCTCGACCGGGCTACGTACGCTGAAACACATGTCCGCGACATCGTCTGCCGGCGTCCCGCTCCCGTACCTGCACCGGAGTTCCGGACGCGCCCAGGTCCCCGGCCCCGCCCGCGGTGCCACCGGGCGCGCCCGGCAGCCCGACGCGCAGTGGTACCCGTCGTACGACGAGGAGCAGCCACGCCCCGGCGGCCCGGGCGGCCCGGGCGGGCCGGGCGGGCCGGGCCTGCCCCCGGGCCCGGGTGGTCCGGGCGGCTCGGGGCGGCGTGGTCCGCGCCCGCGCTGGGGGCGGATCGGCATGGTCGCCGGCATCGCGGTGCTGGTGCTGGCGCTGCTCGGTGGCGCGGGGGCCTGGATGTACACCCGCAGCCTCAACAACGACCTGGCCCGGACCGACCCGTTCGCGGAGATCACCGGCGGCCGGCCGGCGAAGGCGGTCAACGGCGCGCTGAACATCCTGCTGGTGGGCTCGGACTCGCGTGACCCGGACGCGCCGGTGGACCAGCAGAGCCAGTGGCGGGCCGACACGATCATCGTCATGCACATCCCGGCCGACCACAAATCGGCCTACCTGGTCTCCATCCCGCGCGACCTGTACGTGCCGATCCCGGAGAACGCCGGCGCGGAGTGCGGCTCCGGCCAGCGCGCGAAGATCAACGCGGCCTTCGCCTTCGGCGGCCTGCCGCTGGCCGTCCGCACCGTGGAGTGCTTCACCGACGTCCGGATCGACCACGTGATGGCGATCGACTTCGGCGGCTTCAAGGAGGTCACCGACGCGGTCGGCGGCGTGGACCTGAAGGTGGAGCGGAGCGTCACCTCGATCCACAAGCCGTACCGGAAGTTCACCAAGGGCACCATGCACATGGACGGCGCGACCGCGCTGGACTGGATCCGGCAGCGCAAGCAGTTCCCGGACGGCGACTTCGCCCGGATGCGCCACCAGCAGGAGTTCCTGCGCGCGCTGATGGACAAGGCGGCGAGCACGGGCACGCTGACCAATCCGAAGAAGCTGAACGCGTTCCTCCAGTCGGTCACCGACGCGGTGACGGTGGACAAGGACTTCTCGCTGGCCGACATGGCGTTGCAGTTCCGGAACCTGCGCGGCGAGAACCTGATCTTCCTGACCAGCCCGAACTCGGGCAGCGACACCATCAACGGCGAGTCGGTGGTGGTGTCGGACCGGGAGAAGGCGCTGGCGATGTACAAGGCGATGTCGGCGGACACCATGGCCGACTGGGTCGCCGCGAACAAGGATCCGGACACCAAGGGCAACTGACGCCGCAACCCCGGCGGCGGGCCGCGCCGGCCCGCCGCCGGGGGCGGCCCGTCCGCCGGGGCGGGGCCGGACCGGTTGTTACCGGCAGATGTCGACGAACGTCATCAGAGGTACGTTCGGAGTTAGCTCGATCATCGATGGCCAACCACCGATCAGATGCAATGCCTCATCCGTTCGGATGAACAGTGGTCAGAACTGTCGGGATATCTGAGAATTGAGCGTGTGACGACCTCGCCTTGACGAGGAGCGGTACGTAAAGTGGTTCCGCCCCCCGATCAAGCGAGCTGGAGCACGCATGCCGGTTCAGACCAGCCCCCGCCCCACGTCGCTGGATTCCGACCCGCACCACCGGGCGTCCGCGGCCATTCCGACCCAGGGCGGTCGGGGCGGGCAGCGCACCGGCGGCGCCAAAAAGCGCACGAAGCGCAAGGACCCCCTCTGGGCCCGGCTCACCGTGGTCTTCGGCGCGGTGCTGATGATGACCAGCGGGGTCGCCATCGTGGGCAGCAAGGCGCTGATCAGCCAGGCGACCGGCAACATCTCCCAGAAGAACCTGCTCGGTGGGGCGGGCAAGAGCGAGGCCGAGGGCGGCGCCGACCTGGACGGCCCGATCGACATGCTGCTGCTGGGCGTGGACGCCCGCGAGCGCTGGGCGGCCGACGACGTGCGGGCGGACAGCATCATCGTGCTGCACATCCCGTCCAGCCACGACCAGGCGTACATGATCTCGATCCCCCGGGACACCGAGGCGCAGATCCCGGCGTTCGAGAAGAGCGGCTTCCAGGGCGGCACCGACAAGATCAACGCCGCGTTCCAGGCCGGCGCCCGCAACGGTGGCGGCTGGGAGGGCGGCGCCCAGTTGATGGCGCAGACCATCAAGAACATGACCGGGATCAGCTTCGACGGCGCCGCGATCATCAACTTCGGCGGCTTCAAGAACGTCATCGACACCCTGGGCAGCGTCCGGATCTGCGTCAAGCACGAGGTGAAGTCGATCCACACGGTGATGGTCGACGGCAAGCAGATGTGGAAGGCGGACGCCAAGAAGACCGGCCGGCCGATGACCCCGGTGGTCTACAAGAAGGGCTGCCGCCAGATGACCGGCCTGGAGGCGCTGGACTACTCCCGGCAGCGCTACGGCCTGCCGAACAGCGACTACGACCGGCAGCAGAACCAGCAGCAGCTGATCAAGGCGATGGCGAAGAAGGCCACCGACAAGGGCATGCTGACCAACCCGATCAAGGTGAACCAGCTGATCCGGGCCGCCGGCAAGGCGTTCGTCCTGGACACCGGCGGCGTCCCGGTCGCCGACCTCGTCTTCACCCTGCGCGGCATCAGCGCCAACGAGCTGACCATGCTGCGCACCAACGGCGGCACCTACTACGGCAACGCCAACAACCGCGAGGGCCTCAGCGAGCAGACGCTGGAGATGTTCAAGGCGGTCAAGAACGACAAACTGGGCGAATTCGTGTACGCGAACCCGTCCGTGCTCTCCACCCGCAAGTGACCGGGTGACCGGCGGGAGCTGTCGCGAAACGCGCCCGGCCGGCACCGTCCGGCCCGTAGCCTGGACGTGAGCAAGCCTCACGTAACGGCCACGGGGAGGGCGTCACGTCCAGGTCAGCGCGGGCACGTCGGGGACAGGGCGCACCGCCGCCCGGCCCCCGCAACGCCCGCTGGCCGCGCCTGCTGCTCGGTGCCGGGCTCGCCCTGGTGCTGCTCGCCGCGCTCGCCGTCGTCGGCATGAAGGCGCTCTCCTCCCGGTACGAACGGACCGTGGCCCGCGAGCACCTGCTCGCCCCGGACGCCCGGCAGGCGCGCACCGACCTGGACGAGGGGCTGAACTACCTGCTCGTCGGCTCGGACCGGCGGGCCGACTCGTCGCACCCGGACCAGCGCTCCGACACCATCCTGATCGTGCACGTGCCACCCGGCATGCGGCAGGCGTACCTCATCTCCGTGCCGCGCGACCTGCTGGTGGCCATCCCGCCGGGCAACGGGTACCCGGGCGGATCAGACAAGATCAACGCCGCGTACGAGCACGGCGGTGGCGGCGAGGGCGGCACCCGGCTCCTCTCCACCACCCTGAGCCGGCTGACCGGGATCCGCTTCGACGGCGCCGCCCTGATCGACTTCTCCGGCTTCAAGCAGGTCATCGACCAGCTCGGCGGGATCCGGATGTGCGTACGGACCGAGGTGCGCTCGATCCACACGAACCGGGTCTTCACCCCCGGCTGCCACCAGATGAACGGCGCGGAGGCGCTCGACTACGTCCGCCAGCGCTACGACCTGCCCGGCGGCGACTACGACCGGCAGCGGCACCAGCAGCAACTGCTCCGGGCGGTGCTCGACCGGGCCGGCCAGACCGACCTGCGCGGCGACCCGGTCAAGCTGGACCGGGTGCTGCGGGCGGTGGGCGGCTCGCTGACCCTCGACACCAACGGGGTGCCCCTGCGGGACCTGGCCCTCGCCCTACGGACGCTGCCGGCGGACGCGCTGAGCGGGGTGCAGGTGCCGTCGTACCCGCAGACCATCGACCAGGTCTCCTACGTGGTGCTCGACAACGGCGGCGCCGGGCTCTTCGACGCCGTCCGCGCCGAACGTGTCTCCGACTGGGCGGCCGCCAACCCGCGCTGGGTCAGCAGGTTGTGACACCAGGACCGGGCGGGCCGGTGTCGACGGGCCCGCCGAGGATCTAGGCTTTCACCCGTGTTCGGACCCCAGGTTCCCACCGTGCCCGTGACCGAGATCGACGACCGCACCTACCTGCTCGACGTCCGCGAGGACGACGAGTGGGCGGCGGGCCACGCCCCCGGCGCCCACCATCTGCCGATGATGGAGTTGCCGGCCCGGCTCGCCGAGGTGCCCACCGACCGCGACGTGGCGGTGATCTGCCGCTCCGGCGGACGCTCCGCGCAGGTCGTCGGCTACCTGCTGAACAACGGCTGGGAGCAGGTGCGCAACGCCGACGGCGGGATGCGCCAGTGGGCCGCCGTCGGCAAGCCGGTGATCGGCGAGGACGGGCAGCCCGGCCAGGTCATCTGAGAGTCGGGGCATGGGCGATCCGCTGGTCTTCGCGCACCGCGGCGCGTCGGCCGACCTCCCGGAACACACCCTCGCGGCGTACCTGCGCGCGCTGGACGAGGGCGCGGACGGACTGGAGTGCGACGTCCGGCTGACCCGCGACGGGCACCTGGTCTGCGTGCACGACCGCCGGCTGGACCGGACCAGCAACGGTCACGGGCTGGTCAGCGCGCGTACCCTCGCCGAGCTGGAGACGCTGGACTTCGGGTCCTGGCACCCGGGCTGCGTACCGGCCGACGGGGACGAGGTGCTCGACGACTCGCACACCCGGCTGCTCACCCTGGACCGGCTGCTGGCCGCCGTGACGGCCGCGGGCCGCCCGGTCCGGCTGCTGGTGGAGACGAAGCACCCGTCCCGCTACGGCGGGGACGTCGAGCGGACCCTGGTCGCGACGCTGCGCCGGCACGGGCTGGCCGACCCCCGCCCGGACGACCCGGTGCAGGTCACCGTCATGTCGTTCTCGCCGCTGGCGGTACGCCGGATGCGGGAACTCGCCCCGGCGCTGCCCACCGTGCTGCTGCTGGAGGTGCTGCCGCGCTGGCTGCGGCTGGGCCGGCTGCCCTTCGGCGCCCGGATCGCCGGCCCCGGCATCGGGCTGGTCCGGGCCCGCCCGCAGCTGGTGCCCGCGCTGCGCGCCGCCGGCCACCAGGTGTACGTCTGGACGGTCAACGAGCCGGAGGACCTGGAACTGGTCCTCGACGCCGGGGTGGACGGAGTGATCACCGACCGGCCGGCGCGCACGCTGGCCCGGCTGGGCCGGTGAGGGCCACCGAGCGGGGGTGCCCGTACTCCGGTCGAGGGGGCACACTCGGGACATGCCGGAGCGTACCGACCTCGCCGCCCTCATCACCGGCCACAACGCGGTCATCGAGATGATCAATTCCGGTGACGCGGGGCTGCCCGTCCTCACCCAGCTCCTCCAGGTGGCCCGACCGGCGCTCGGTGCGGACAGCCTGGCCTTCGTCGAGTTCACCCCGACCGGAGGCCGGGTCATCGCCGCCAGCGGCAGCGCCGAGTGGACCATCGGGCGACCGCTGCCCGCCTCCGACCCGGCCACCGTCTGCCTGCTCGCCGGTCCCCGCGTCCGGCAGGTGCGCCTCGACCGCCTCCCCGGCCCGCTCGCCGACGAGCTGGCCGCGCGCGGGCTGTGCCGGATGATCGCCGCCCGGGCCGAGATCGGCGGCCTCACCGTCGGCAGCCTGCACGCGCTCTACGCCGACGCCCAGGAGGCCGAGGACGGCACCGCGCACGCGGTCGTCGGCTACCTCGCCTCCTGCATCGCCCACATGTACGGCGACCAGAGCGGCCTGCCGGTGCACGGCGACGGTCCGGTGGTGGCGGCGCTCGCCGACGGGCTGGCCGTGGTCGACCGGGACGGGTACGTCCGGCTCTGGAACCCGGCCGCCGCGCAGTTCACCGGGCGCTGCTCCACGGAGGCGCTGAACCGGCCGCTGCCGTTCCCGCTCCCGCCGTCCGGCCAGGTGCTCGACCACCGGATGCCGGACGGGCGCTGGCTGCGGATCACCTCCGGGGAGCTGGCCGGGCCGGGCACCCTGCGGGTGGTCACCTTCCGCGACATCACCGACCAGCAGCGCCGCGACCAGGACCGCGACCTCTTCGTCGCGGTGACCAGCCACGAGCTGCGCACGCCGGTCACCGTCATCAAGGGGTACGCGGACACCCTCACCGACCACTGGGAGTCGCTGACCGAGGCGGACCGGCGGCAGGCCGCCCGGGTCATCGGGCAGCGCGCCAACGAGCTGGCCCGGCTCGTCGACCGGCTGCTCTCCTCGGCCACCGACGTACGTCCCGACGGCGACCCGACCGTCCCGTTCGACCTCGGGGAGGCGCTCCGGGCCGCCGTGCCGGACCTCCCCGCCGACCTGCGCCACCGGCTCGTCCTGGACCTCCCCGCCGACCTGCCCAAGGCGCTCGGCGACCGGCACAGCATCGCCACCGTGCTCACCGAGCTGAGCACCAACGCCGGGAAGTACTCGCCGCCGGACTCACCGATCGAGGTGACCGCCGGGGCGAACGGGCAGACCGTCTCCTTCCGGGTCAGCGACCGGGGCATCGGCATCCGCCCCGAGCACGTGGAGCGCGCCTTCGACCGGTTCTGGCAGGGGGAGTCCGGTGACCGCCGGGGCTACCCGGGCGCCGGACTCGGCCTCTACCTCGTCCGCCGGATCGTTGAACAGCAGAATGGATGGGTATCCCTCCGCCCGCGCAGCGGTGGCGGTACCGTCGCAGAGGTGCGGCTGCCACGGGGTTGACCCGTGGGCCGGCGGGGGCGAGAAGGAGCGAGGGTGTCGGCGCAGGGGGTCGAACGTTCGTGGTGTGTGGTGGTGCCCCACCACGCCACCGGCGCCCGGCTGGCCCGGCACCGGCTCGCCGACGAACTCGCCGAGGTCGTCCCCCCGGCGCTGCTGGCCGACCTGGTGGCGGTCCTGGCCGAGTTGGTGGGCAACGCGGTCCGGCACGCCGACCCGCTGCCCGGCGGGGTGGTCCGGGTCGCCTGGCGGTTGCGGCCCACGCCGACCGGCCCGCGCGTGTCGATCCGGGTGACCGACGGCGGCGCGGTGGCCGGTCCGCTGATGCGGGAGGCCAGCCCCGACGCGGTGGACGGTCGTGGCCTGCACATCGTCTCCGGCCTCTCCACCCGCTGGGGGGTGGACCGGGACGGCCTGGGCCAGAGCGTCTGGGCCGAGTTCGAGCCGAACGCCTCGTCCCGGCCCGATCTGGTCACGGCCGGCTGAACCGGCGCCCGGGAGGCGGGTCCTCCCCACGCCGCCCGGCCCCGGCCTCTAGGCTGTGTCGCCGTGAGCAAGCGTCGAAAGAACCAGCGCGCCGTCGAAGCCACTCCGCGTCGGGAGAAGGTCCGCGACATCTTCGTCCCCCGCCCGTTCGAGGGACTGGCGGACGAGCCGGAGTGGATCGCCCTGCGCGAGCTCGTGCCGGCCGCGTCCGCGCCGCTGCGGCTCACCCCCGAACTCGTCGAGGAGTACGGCGACCGCCCGGTCACCCTCGCCACCGTGCTGCCGATGGCCGCCCCGGCCATGACGAAGCCGGACGGGCGGGTCCTGATCGGCCTCCAGCGGCACCAGCAGTCCGGTGACGTCTCCCGGGACCTGGCCGAGGCGCTGCTCTGCGCGCTGCGCACCGAGCCGGGCGGCCAGGTCTCCGTGCCGCCGCTGCCGGGTCCCGGCCCGCGCCTGCAGGACATCCTGGTGGACGGCCCGCTGGAGATCACCATGCACGACGGGTTCGAGTTCTGGCTCGACCCGGGCGCGACCGACGACCCGGCCGTGCAGGCGTCCCTGGAGCGGGCCAACGCCGCCATCTACCCGACCGTGAAGCTCGCCGCCGCCGCGGCCGCCTACTGGTGCCAGGTGCCGGAGAAGGCGCACGTGCGCTGGGTGCTGCCGGAGGACGAGGACACCGCGCTGGACGCCCTCTCCCGGCTCTCCGCGGCCGGCACGCTGACCCTCGGCGAGCAGACGAAGTTCGCCGGCATGTTCCGGGCGCACGGCCGGCTGGTGCCGGTCTGGGACCTGCCGGAGGACGCCCCGGCCGCCGACTGGGAGGCCCCGGTCGCCGAGTTCGCCAAGCGGTACGCCGAGGCGCTGGAGGAGAAGGAGCCGCTGGACGCCGCCGGCCGCCGGGCCCGCCAGGGCCTGCTCGGCCGCCAGCTCACCCTGCGCTGACCCACGCCCGACCCGCACCACCACGGCCCGCCGGCCCACCCGGCGGGCCGTGCCCGTCAGGCGGTCCGTCCCCCGTCGCGTGGTCCGTCCCCGTCGCGTGGTCCGTCCCCGTCGCGTGGTCCGTCCCCGTCGCGTGGTCCGTGGCCGCCCGGCGGGCCGTGCCGGTCAGTTCCCGGAGGCGTGCAGGGGCTCGCGGACCAGCGGGCACGACATGCAGCGCGGGCCGCCCCGGCCGGAGCCCAGCTCCGAGCCGGCGATCGGGATGACCTCGATGCCGGCCCGTTCGAGCTGCGCGTTGGTCTCCACGTTGCGCTCGTAGCCGACGCAGAGCCGCGGGGCCAGCGCGAGGGTGTTGTTGCCGTCGTCCCACTGCTCCCGCTCGGCGGTCACCGGGTCCAGGCCGGTGTCGATAACCCGGAGCTGGTCGAGGTCCATCGCGTCGGCGGCGGCGCGCAGGAACGGCGCGGGCCCGTCCACCCGCGGCTCGCCGTCCGGCCCGGCGATGACCGTGTACGCCGACAGCGTGCTGGCGATGTTCGGGTACATCAGCACCGCGTCGACGTCGACCATGGTGCAGACCGTGTCCAGGTGCATGGTGGCCCGCTCCTGGGCGATCGGCACCACCAGGATGGTGTGCGCCAGCCCGGCGGCGAACACCTGCCGGGCCAGCCGCTCGGCACCGGCCGGGGTGGTCCGCTCGCCCACCCCGACGGCGAGCACGCCGGGGGCGAGCAGCAGCACGTCGCCGCCCTCCAGGTGTTCCAGCTCGGGGTGGTAGACGGCCTCGGTGCCGACGAAGCGCGGGTGGTACCGGTAGATGGCGTCGGTGAGGGTGGTCTCCCGGCGACGGGCCGGCATGGCGAGGCTGGTGACGCCGACCCGGTCACCGATCCACAGTGACGAGTCGCGGGTGAAGAGCAGGTTGGGCAGCGGGTCGATGACGAAGTCGTGCCGGTCCATCAGCGTCCACACCAGGCCGCCGGGGCGCTCCGGGCTGATCCGCACCTCCTCGTGGGCGAGCCCGGCGATGAACACGTCGGCCAGGGCCGCCGGGTCGAGGTAGGCGAGGTGGTCGGCGACCCGGCGGCGCAGGGTGTCGCCGAGCCGGGGCGAGCGGAGCACCTGCTCGGTGAGTTCGACCCGGGCGTCGGGGACGGCGAGGGTCTCGGCGAGCAGGGTGGCGAGGTAGAGCACCTCGACCCCGCGTTCGCGCAACGCCGCGGCGAACGCGTCGTGCTCCTCCTGCGCGCGTCCCACCCATGGGATAGCGTCGAAGAGCAACGAGTCGTTGTTGCGAGGGGTGAGCCGGGCGAGTTCGGGCCCCGGTCGGTGCAGCAGCACCGTGCCGAGCCGACCGACCTCGCTGTCCACGTAGTGGGTCACCCTCGCAGCGTAGGACAGGTATGAGCGGTGTTCACGGGAAGAAGTGCGGATGAATATGGCATTCATCCGCACTCATTCCGGCGCTCCAACTTGCCGTACCCCCCGGATGGCAACGTAGGGTAGTGAGGACATAACTTCGAGGGACCTTTTGCCGGAGGTCGCGATGACTGTCTTTCCCGCTCGCCGAGCCGTACCCACCCGGGCACTGCCGCCCGTGGCGGTGCCGCACCCCCGCACGGAAGCGCCCTCCGCGCTCCAGCCGGCCCGGCCGAGCCCGTTGCAGTGGGCCCGCCGCCGCCGGGCCGAGCGGGACGCCCGCCGCCTGGAGGCGGCCGGGGCGCGGGCGCTCGGTCAGCTCGACCACCTCGGGCCCGCCTGGCACGTCATCGAGTGGCCGCGCACGGACGCCGTCGACGCGTTGCTCGACCGCGGGCAGGACGACCGCGCCGGCTTCCTCGCCATCGGCCCGAGCGGGCTCTTCGCGGTGAGCATCGCCGACCACGGACGGGCCCGCGTGCTGGTGGCCGGTGACGTGGTGCAGATCAACGGCAAGCGGCCGCCGTACGTGGCCGAGGCCCGCCGGGACGCCAAGCGCGCGAGCAAGGCGCTCTCCGAGGCCGTCGGCCTGCCGATCCCGGTGACGCCGGTGCTGACCTTCGTCGGCTCCGGCGTCATCAGCGTGTACGGCCTGCCGAAGGACTGCCTCATGGCGACCCACCGGGAGCTGGACCGGCTCCTCGTCGCCGGCGGCAACCGGATCAGCCCGGCGACCGCCGAGAAGCTGTCCCGGATCGCGCAGCAGCCGCAGACCTGGCTCAACGGCACGTACCGTCCCGCCGCCGACTACCGGTGGTACGACGAGGGCCGAACGGCCGCTGACAAGCCGGCCGCCCGCCGGTAACGTCACCGGCGACGCCACGCGGTCCGGGCCGCCGGAAGGCCCCCGGGACCGCGCCGTCGCCGGCCGTCCGGTCGGTCCGGGCATCCGAACGTCGACGGCGACCGGTGACACGAGCGCGGTCGAGCGCCTGTCGAATCGACCGGCTAGCGTGGACAGACCGTCGGTGTACATAGGAGGCGCGGTGGCCCACGTCGAACTCTCGCTCTCGGATGTGTTCGCACCAGCCTCGCGGACACCGCCGGAGCAGGAGTCCGACAACGTCGGCCAGTGGTCCGCCACCGTCTCCCACGCCGACGAGCCGTGCCTGCTGATCGACGCGGAGACCCGGGTGGTGGCCATCTCCGCGTCCGGCTGCCGGCTGCTCTGCCTCGGCGCCCCGGAGGACGTGGTCGGCCTGCCGCTGCTGGAGGGCGGCCTGCGGCTGCTCGACTTCACCGCGGCCCGTGGCGAGCTGACCGAGCAGGAGACCGACAAGATCCCACCGCTGCTCGCACTGCACTCCGGGCGGCTCGCCCGGGGGCTGCTGCGGGTGCAGGCCGCCGGTGACGACGCACCGGACGCCACCGTGGACGCGATCTCCACCCCGGTGCTCACCGACGGCGAGGTCGCCGGCTCGCTCACCTTCTTCTCCCAGGTCTGACCCGCCGCGTGGCGGGTGCCGCGTGCCACGGCCCGGGTCCCGCCGACGCCGTAGGGTGCCCTCATGCTCGATCTCGCTCTGCTCCCGGGTGAGTACGCGGTGTGCCGGCTGCCCGCCGGGACGCCCCTGCCGTCCGGGCTGTGGGCCGAGCCGGGCCGCGCCGACGTGGTGACCGTGAGCTGGACCGCCGACGGGATCTCGGTGATCTGTCCGGCCGACCGCGTGCCCCGGCAGGCGGAGGTGGAGACCGCGTGGCGGTGCCTGCGGATCGTCGGGCCGGTGGGCACACCGGTGACCGGCACCCTGGCCGCCCTGGTCGGCCCGCTCGCCGAGGCCCGGGTCAACGCGGTGGCGTTCTCCACGTACGACACCGACCACGTGCTGGTCCCCGCGGTACGACTCGGCGAGGCGACCGTCGCGCTGGAACGCGCCGGCCACCGCGTCCTGCGCTGACCTTCACGCCGCCGCCCGATCCTCCTACCATGGGCGCACCGGCCACCCGGCCGCAACGACCCGTCTCGATGCCGACGAGGCTCGCCCCCTGAGGACCGGCCGTGCCGCCTGACCCATCGCACCGCGCCGCCGCGCGCCGGCTGGCCGTGGCCGCCGCCCTGCTCGCCGCCCTGCCGCTCGCCGCCTGTGACGCCCCGCCGGCCGGGGGCGCCGCCGCCCCGGTCACCTCGCCGGGCGTCGGCGGGCCGCCCACCCGCGGCGTGCTGCCGGGTGGGGTGCCCACGGCGGTGCCGCCGGTGACCGCCACCCCCGGTTTCCCACCCGGGACGACCCCGACCCCGACCACCCCGCTCGTGCCGCCCGGCCCCACCCCGGCGGCGGTCGCCACCGCCTGCGCGGGCCGACCGTCGGCCGACCGGGTGGTGGGGCTGCTGCGCGACCGGGTGCTGCCGGCCGGCGTCCGGGTCCGGGCCACCACCGGTCCGCTCTGTGCCGACGGCTGGCAGTACACCGTCCTCGCGGTGACCGGGCACGAGGCGCTCCAGGTGGTCACCCGGGGCGAGCCGGGCGCGCTGCGCCTGGTCACCGCCGGCACGGACGTCTGCTCGATCGAGGTACGCGCCGCCGCGCCACCCGCCATCCGGACGTCGGCCTGCGACGCCGGGCCGGGCGCGTTGCCGGGGCCGTAGGCTGGGTGACATGCCCGGAACACCGCCGACCCGCTTCGTCTACCTCGGCCCCGAGGGGACCTTCGCCGAGCAGGCGCTGCGCACCGTCCCCGCCGCCGAGCACGGCAGCCGTACGCCGGCACGCAGCGTCGGTGAGGCGCTGGACTGCGTACGGGCGGGTGAGGCGGACGCGGCCCTGGTGCCGCTGGAGAACTCGATCGGCGGCGCGGTGGGGGTGACCCTGGACGAACTCGCCGAGGGGGACCCGCTGGTGATCACCCGCGAGGTGATCCTGCCCGTCGAGTTCGTGCTCGGCGCCCGCCCCGGCACCACCCTGGAGTCGGTGCGCGACGTCGCCGCCCACCCCCAGGCGTCCACCCAGTGCCGCAACTGGCTGCGCGAGCACCTGCCCGACGCGACCGTGGTCGACGTGCTCTCCAACGGCGCGGCGGCGGCCGGCGCGGCGGCCGGCGAGTACGACGCGGCGATCTGCGCGCCGATAGGGGCCACCCGGCACCGGCTGGCGGTGCTCGCCGACAAGATCGCGGACCATCCGGACGCGGTGACCCGGTTCGCGCTGGTGTCCCGCCCGGGGCCGCCGCCGCCCCCGACCGGGGACGACGTCACCTCGCTGGCGGTCTACATCGCCCACGACCGGGTGGGCGCGCTGCTCTCGGTGCTGATGGAGCTGGCCGTGCGCGGGGTCAACCTGACCCGGATCGAGTCCCGCCCCACCGGTGAGGCGCTGGGCCGGTACGTCTTCTTCCTCGACGGCACCGGGCACGTCGCGGACGTCCGGATGGGTGAGGCGTTACAGGGGCTGCGCCGGGTCTGCGCCGACGTGCGCTTCCTCGGGTCGTACCCCCGGCACCGCTGGGCCGACGGGGTGGGTGACCGGCCGGTCCCGGCTCCGGCCGGGCTCTCCGACGCCGACTACGCCGACGCGGCGGCCTGGCTGGCCCGGCTGCGGCGCGGCGAGCTGACCTGATCCGGCGGGGCGCCCGGACCGGGCGCCCCGTCGGCGCGCTCAGCTGAGCAGACCGCCGAGCAGACCGCCCTGTTGCTGCTGCTGGCCGCTGCCCATGATCGGCGGCTCCTCGGACGGCTGGACCACCACGAAGCCCTGGCCGGCGAAGCTCATCGTGAACGCCTCACCGGTGCTGCGGCCGAGCAGGGTGCCCAGGCCGAGCTGCTCCGCCCGGTGGTAGCCGGTCTGGAGGTTGGCCGACCAGCAGACCGCGGCCTGCGGGTCGACGTAGGTGGGGGCGTCGACGTTGAGCACCACCGGGGTGCCCTTGGTGGTGATGGCGATCCGGCCGTGGCCGGTGAAGACGCAGTTGAACAGGCCGGACGAGGAGGCCATGCCCGCGCCGCCGACCATCTTGATGTCGTACGACAGGGTCGAGTCGAAGGCCAGCACGCTGGAGCCGTTGATGGAGAGCGCGTCGCCCGGCTCCAGGTCGATGATGTGCACGTCCTTGGCCAGCTCGGCGAGGAAGACGTCACCCTGGCCGGTCAGCTTCATCAGCGGCACGCCCTCGCCGGTCAGCCGCTGCTTGATGAACTTGCCGATGCCCCCCGAGCCGAGTGCCTGGAACTGCACCTGACCCTGGTACGCCACCATCGAGCCGACGCGGGCCATGGCCTCGCCGTTGAGTTCGATCTTCAGCATCTTGGAGTTCTGCAGCCGCATGCCGGGCTGGGCGGACTCCTTCTCGAGGTTCTCCGCGGAGAACAGCGCGCTGCGCATGGTCTTCCTCCTGATTCGGGGTGTGCTCCCCCACCGTAGGCACCCGACGCAACGGGCGGCATCCGCCGAGCGGGGCGTCAGCCCCAGCCCAGGGCGTGCAGCCGCTCGTCGTCGATGCCGAAGTGGTGGGCGATCTCGTGGACCACGGTCACCGCCACCTCGTCGACGACGTCGTCCTCGGTGTCGCAGATCCGCAGGATCGGGCGGCGGTAGATGAGGATCCGGTCGGGCAGCACCCCGGCGTAGTCCCAGCCGCGCTCGGTGAGGGCGTGCCCCTCGTAGAGGCCGAGCAGGTCCTCCCCGGGGGGTGGGTCGTCCTCGACCAGGATCACCACGTTGCTCATCAGCCCGAGCAGCTCTTCGGGCACCTCGTCGAGGGCTTCGCCGACCAGCTCCTCGAAGCGCTCACGGCTCATCTCCACCGGCACGCCGTCCATTGTCCCCGACGCCGGGCCGGTCGGCCGCCGCGCGATCCGGGGCCCGTCGTCGCCGGGGCCGAGGGACGCTCCCGGGACGCGGACGCCGCCCACCCCGGGCGGGGCGGGCGGCGTCGGGACGGATCAGGAGGCGAGTCGGGCGTTCAGGGTGATCTGGGCGCCCGGGGAGAGCAGCCGCGAGATCGGGCAGTTCTCCTTGGCGGCCTCGGCGAGCTTGGTGAACTGCGCCTCGTCCATGCCCGGCACCTGGCCGACCGTCTCCAGGTCGATTCGGGTCACGGTCATGCCCGCGTCGGTCTTGTCGAAGTGCACCTTCGCGGTGGTCTCCACCGAGGTGTCGGCGGCGCCCGCGTCGGCGAGCTGCTTGGAGAGGGCCATCGAGAAGCAGCCGGCGTGCGCGGCGCCGATCAGCTCCTCGGGGTTGGTCCCCTCGCCCTCCTCGAAGCGGGACTTGAAGGAGTAGTTCCCGGTCAGGCCGCCCTTGCCGGTGCGGACGGTCCCGGAACCCTCGGTGAGGTTGCCCTGCCAGCGTGCGGAAGCGGTACGGATAGGCATGCTGCGACGCTAACCGAAACCGCTCCGGCCGGCGACCGTCCGGCACCGATCCCGGCTCGCGCCCCCGGCCGACCCGGGCGGGGCGTGACATGATGCGGGCAGGTCCGGGACAGCGGAAGGTGATCGGAATGTCACAGGAAAGCCCGATCCCGCGACAGGACGACCGCACGGACGGGACGACCGTCGTCGAGTGGGGCGCGGCGGAGGACGCCCCGACCCGACGGTTCGGGCGCGGGCTGGCCGGCCTCCGGCAGGACGGTCGGCTGCCCCTGGTGGTGGCCGCCCTCGGCGCGGTGGCGGGGATGGCGTCGTTGCTGGGTGAGTGGCTGGTGCTGACGCTGCCGAACGGTGGGCCGGAGGGCGACGCCACCATCCAGGTGCCGAACGGGGTGTCCGAGATCGGCGGTTTCGGGGTCGCGTACCTGGTGGGGCTGCTGCTGCTCACCGCCGCCGTGGCGCTCGCCCTGCGCGGCGGCCCGGCCGTCCGGCGGGAGGCCCGGGTGGCCGGCCTGGCCGTGGCCGGCGCGTTGCTCGCCCTGCTGACCGCGACGGCCCTGTCGTTGGACGACTCCGGGCAGCGGGCGCTCTTCTACTCCACCGACGACGGCTTCCGGGTGGCGTACGGGCGGGGCCTGGTGATGGCGTTCGTCGCGGCGGCACTGCTCGGGGCCGCGCTCCAGGTCGCCGGCCGGCAGCCGGCCGGGTCCCCCGGGCCGGCGGCCGACCCGGTCGACCTCCGCCGGCCGGAGCGGGGTGGGGAGTCCGCAGCGTCCCCGGCCCCGGCCGACCTCACGGTCGCGCCGACGGTCCCGTTCGCCCGCCGGGATCCGGACGCCTGACCGGCCGCGTGAGGGTGCCGAGCACGCCACCGGGCGTTGGCACCCGATTCGCCGGGAAGTCATGGTTGCGACCGGTTCCGCGAGGTACGGTTGCTGCCCGCCGTCAACTCCGGTCGAGGCACCGACGACCGAGAACGGCCGGCTGCGACGGCGGCGGGCGAAGGAGGAACGATGACCCGCCCGGGACTGCCCAAGCTGATCGCCACCGACCTCGACGGGACGCTCGTCCGTAGCGACGACACCGTCTCGGCGTACACGCACGGGGTGCTCGACCGGGTGCGCGCCGCCGGCATCCCGGTGGTCGGCGCCACCGGCCGTGGCCCCCGGCTCAAGGAACTGACCCGCAACGACATCCGCGCCGCCGACTTCCTGGTGATGGCCGGGGGCGGTTGCGTGGTGGACCAGAGCGACCCGGCCGGCCCGCTGGTGCTCCGGGACGAGCGGCTGCCGGGTGCCGTGCTGGCCACGCTCCTGGCCGACCTGGAGGCGGCGGCGGGCCCGCTCACCGTGATGGTCGAGGCGTCCGACGAGCACGACGCGCCGCTCTGGGGCGACTACCACCCGAGCTGGCCGTACCAGGACCGGTTCGAGGCGCGCAGCCGCGCCGAGTGCCTCTCCGTCGACGTGATCAAGGCGTTCGCACGGACCGCCGACCATCATGTCGACGAGTTGCTCGCGGTGGCGCGCGAGATCATCCCACCGCACGTCGCCACGCTGACCCAGGCCGGGCTGGGGTTCATCGAGATCTGCCCGCCGGGGGTGGACAAGGCCACCGGTCTGAGCGTGGTCGCCGAGCGGCTGGGCGTGGACCCGGCGGAGGTGCTGGTCTTCGGGGACATGCCGAACGACCTGCCGATGTTCGGCTGGGCCGGGTGGGCCCGGGTGGCGGTGTCGAACGCCCACCCCGAGGTGCGGGCCGCCGCCGACGAGATCACCCTGCGCAACGATGACGACGGAGTCGCGGTCTACCTGGACCGACTACTGTCCCGGTGATGGGAATCCCACCCCGACTCGTCGCCACCGACATCGACGGCACCCTGCTCGCCGACGACCGCACGCTCAGCGCCCGGACCGCCGCGGTGCTGGAGCGGATCACCGCGCAGGGCACGCCGGTCGTGCTGGTCACCGGCCGCCCGATCCGCTGGCTCCAACTCGTCTACGACCAGCTGCCCGCCCCGCTGCCGGCGATCTGCGCCAACGGCGCGGTGGTCTACGACCCGGCCGCCGACGAGGTGCTCCGGGCCGACCCGCTCGCCCCGGAACACCTCGCCGAGGTGGCCCGGCGGCTGCGCGCGGCGGTGCCCGAGGTGAGCTTCGCGGTGGAGATCGTCGACAGCCGGCAGATGCGGCACGAGGCGCACTACCCGCTGCGCTGGGACGCCGACCACGAGGCCATCCGGGCCGTCGAGTCGCCGGAGGAGCTGCTCTCCGCCCCGGCGGTGAAGCTGCTGGCCCGGGCCGGCGAGCAGGACCCGGACGCCTTCGTCGAGCTGGTGGCCGGGGCGTTGCAGGGGCTGGCCGAGGCGACACACTCGTCGTACAGCGGGCTGGTGGAGATCTCCGCCGCCGGGGTGACCAAGGCGGCCGGGCTCGCCTGGTACGCCGACCGGCTCGGCGTCACCGAGCAGGACGTGCTCGCCTTCGGGGACATGCCGAACGACGTGCCGATGCTGACCTGGGCCGGGCGGGCGGTGGCGGTGGCCAACGCGCACCCCGCCGTCCTGGCGATCGCCGACGAGGTGACCGGGGCGAACACCGAGGACGGCGTGGCGGCGTACCTGGAGAAGGTCTTCGGGGTGGAGTGAGCGGGGCGGCGCCCCGCGCGCCGTCAGAGGTACTGGCCGGTCTGGTGCTCGCCACCGTGCGGCTGGCCCATGCCGGGCATGCCGGGCATCATCCCGGCCGGGCCGCTGGGCAGCGCCTGCCGACCGGAGCGCATCTGCTCCAACTGCACCCGGGCCGCCATCTGCTGCGCCACCAGCGCCGCCTGGATGCCGTGGAACAGCCCCTCCAGCCAGCCGACCAGCTGGGCGTGGGCGATCCGCAGCTCGCCCTCGCTGGGGGCCTTGTCCTCGGTGAAGGGCAGCGAGATCCGCTCCAGCTCCTCGCGCAGCTCAGGGGCCAGGCCCTCCTTCAGCTCGACGATCGACCGCTCGTGGATCTCCCGCATCCGGTGCCGGCTGGCGTCGTCGAGCGGAGCGGCCTTGACCTCCTCCAGCAGCTGCTTGATCATGCTGCCGATCCGCATCACCTTGGCGGGCTGCTCGACCAGGCGGGCCGGGTCCTCACCCTGCTGCTCGTCGGTCTGCACCGTGCCGACCGGGCGGCCGTCCGGTCCGATCACCACCACGGTGCCGGAGTGCCCGGCGCCGTCGCGGCCCGGCTCGTCTCTCTGTCCAGCGGAGTGCGCTTCGGTCATGGCACCCATCTTTACCCACCGCCGCGAGCCGCACGCGGTGGGACCGGTCACCGCCGCCACCGGTCCGGCGGGGCGCGCTACCGTCGCCGACATGCCCGCCGACCCCCGCGCCGTGCTCACCCGCCCCGCGCCCCCGCCCGACCTGACCCTGGCCTACGGGGACCACCCCGACCAGATCGTCGACCTGCGCCGCCCCGCCGGCGACGGCCCGCTCCGGCCGCTGGTCGCGATCCTGCACGGCGGCTTCTGGCGGGCCGAGTACGACCGCGCCCACACCGGCCCGCTGGCCACGGCGCTGGCCGGGCTCGGCTGGCCGGTCGCCCAGGTCGAGTACCGGCGCACCGGGCAGCCGGGCGGCGGCTGGCCGGGCACCCTGACCGACGTGCGCACGGCGGTGGCGGCGCTGCCCGGGATGGCGGCCCGGGCCCTGCCCGGCCAGGTGGCCGCCGGGGCGCCGCTGCTGCTCGGCCACTCGGCCGGCGGGCACCTCGCGCTCCACGTCGCGGCGCACGCCCCGGACGCCGTACGCGGGGTGCTGGCGCTGGCCCCGGTCGCCGACCTCGCCGAGGCGTACCGGCTGGACCTGGACGGCGGCGCGGTGGCCGCGCTGCTCGGTGGCGGCCCGAGCGAGCACCCGGACCGGTACGCGGTGGCCGATCCACGGGCATTGGTGCCCCCGCCGACACGGACAGTAATTTGCCACGGTGTGCGGGATCGGCAGGTCCCGGTGGCGATGAGCCGGGACTACGTGGCCGCCGCGCGGGCGGCCGGCGGCGACGTCACCCTGGTTGAACTGCCGGAATGTGAGCACTTCGGCCTCATCGATCCGGATTCGGCGGCCTGGCCGCAGGTCAGGGATGCGTTGCAGTCCCTCTGGAAAGATCAAGAGCCATTGACGCAGCGTCGCTAAGCAGGTAGAACGCCGGAGGGCGGTGACGCCCGGCAACGCTCCTCGGAAGGATTTCGGTGTCGCACATGAACCGCAGGCGCGCCCTTCAACTGCTGGCCGCACTCGGTACCACCGGGCTGGTCGCCGGCTGCGGCACCGACGACGACGGCGGCGAGACGATCGCGGACGGCTCGCCGATCAAGATCGGCCTGATCGCCCCGGAGAGTGGTATCGGCAAGGCCGTCGGCCAGGACATGGTCAACGGCTTCGAGCTCTACCTGTCGATGCACGACCAGCGCCTCGGCGGCCACCCGGTGACCCTGGAGAAGCGGGACGAGGGCGACACCGCCAAGACCGGCCAGGCCGCCGTCAACGACCTGCTCAAGCAGGGCGTGCTCGCCCTCACCGGGGTGGCCAACCCGGTCGTCATGTCGGGCATCCGCGACATCGTGGAGAAGGCCCGGGTGCCGCTGATCGGGTCGAACGCCTCACCGGTCAGCCTGCAGAGCGTCGTCTACATCTGGCGGACGTCGTACGTGCTGGACGAGCCGGGCCGGGCGCTCGGCGGGTACCTCAAGGAGCGGATGCCGCCCGGCAGCAAGGTCGTCGTCATCGCCCCCGAGGGCGGCGGCAGTCTCGACGTGGTGCAGGGCTTCCGCCAGGCCTTCGGCGTCGACGACCCGCGACTGGCCGGCGAGCCGATCTGGGCCAGGTCCGCCGCGAACCCCGGCGAGAACACCTACGCCGCCGACATCCGCGCGGCGCTCGCCCGCGAACCCGACGCGATCTTCTGCCACTTCACCGGCCAGGCCGCGATCCAGTTCATCCGGCAACTGCGCCGCAACCGGCCGGCCTACACCGGGCCGCTCTACGCGCCCGGCTTCCTGACCGAGGGCAACGTCCTCAACGAGGTACGCGGGGTGCTGCTCGACGACGACGACAACCTGCTGCCCGGGACGATCCAGACCGCGTCGAACTACTCGGCCGACCTGAACAACGCCGCCAACCGGGTCTTCGCCTCGGCGTACCGCAAGACGTTCAACGTCTCCCCCAGCACCTACGCGATGGCCTCGTACGACGCCGCGCAGGTGCTGGACAAGGCGATCCGCCTGGCCGGGCCGGACCCGACCCCGCAGCAGGTCAACCTGGCCCTCGGCAAGATCGGCCAGATCGACAGCCCGCGGGGGGTGTGGCAGTTCAACCAGCCGCGCACCCCGCAGCAGAAGTGGTACCTGCGCACCGTCCAGCTCGACGGTCGGCTGCTCTCCAACGTGATGGTCAGCGAGGTCGCCACGCTCGGCTGAGCATCCCCGGTACGCCGAAGGGCCGGCCCCCGCTCGGGGCCGGCCCTCCGTCCGTCGGAGTCGGGACGCGTCAGTGGCGCAACTCGGCGATGCAGCACTTCACGCTGCCGCCGCCCTTCTTCAGCTCGGCCAGCTCGACCGGGACCGGGTGGTAGCCGGCCGCCTTGAGCTTGCCGGCGAGCCGGGTGGCCTCGCTGTTGAGCACGACGTTGAGCCCGTCGCTGACCAGGTTCAGGCCGAAGGCCAGCGCGTCCTCGTCGTCGGCGAGCACCGCGTCCGGGAAGAGCTGGGCGAGGACCCGCTGGCTGGCCGCCGAGAAGGCCCCCGGGTAGTAGACGACGTTGGTGTCGTCGATCGAGGCGAGCGCCACGTCCAGGTGGTAGAAGCGCGGGTCGACCAGGCGCAGCGACACCACCGGCCGGCCGAGCGCCTCCTGCGCCTCGGCGTGCGCCGGCAGCTCGGTACGGAAGCCGTGGCCCGCGAGGATCAGCCCGCCGTGCGCGTCCGGCAGGTAGGCGAAGTCGCCCTCACCCTCGTTGGTCTCGCTCGGCGCGATGAACCGCCAGCCCTGCGACTCGTAGAAGGCCCGGTGCGCGGCGGCCTCGGCGGTCCGCTGCTCGTGCTTGAACCGGGCGCCGTAGACGGTGCCGTCCACCACGAAGGCGCCGTTGGCCGCGAAGACCATGTCGGGCAGCCCTGCCTCGGGGGTGAGCAGGTGCACGTCGTGACCGAGGCCGACCAGGGTCTCCCGCAGGCGGTCCCACTGCTTGACCGCCAGCTCCGCGTCGACGGGCGTCGTGACGTCCATCCACGGGTTGATCGCGTACTCGACGGCGAAGTGCTCGGGCGAGCACATGAGATATGTCCGCTTTCGCGGGACTCGCTGCTGGTTCACGGTGACCAAGAGTAGGTAGCGTAGAACTTTGGTAACAGCCAGAACTCTTGCTTTCTGAAGGCGGAACGTTGCAGATAGATGCGGTCGACCAGCGAATCATTGCGTTGCTCGTGGCAGATGCCCGGGCCTCGTACGCGGACATCGGGACCCGGGTGTCACTCTCCGCTCCGGCGGTCAAGAGGCGAGTCGACCGGCTGCGCGCCGCCGGGGTGATCCGCGGGTTCACGGCGGTGGTCGACCCGGCCGCCGTCGGGTGGACCACGGAGGCGTTCGTGGAGCTGTTCTGCGCCGGCCGGACCACGCCCGCCCAGATCGGGGTGGCCGCCCGCCGGCACCCCGAGGTGGTCGGGGCGTACACCGTCTCCGGGGAGGCGGACGCCCTCGTGCACCTGCGCGCGGCGGACATATCCCACCTGGAGGAGGCCCTGGAGCGGCTGCGGGCGGAGTCGTTCGTGACCTCCACCCGCAGCACCATCGTGCTGTCCCGGCTCGTCGAGTCCCCCGGCGTCGGCCCGTCCACCACCTGACCCCTTGACCTGAAGTCCACTTCAGGTCGTCGAATGGGTCCGTCGTCCCGGCGGTGCCGGACTCCCGGCAATGCCGGCCCCCCGGCCGGCGCCGGGACGGGACACGGAGCGGAGGGGGAACGGTGCGGGCGATCTGGTTACGGGAGTTCGGCGGGCCGGAGACGTTGACGCCGGGGACGGCACCCGACCCGGTACCCGGGCCCGGGCAGGTGCTCATCGAGGTGGCGCACGTCAACCTGACCTTCGTCGAGACGATGTTCCGGGCCACCGGGTTCGGCCCGCACGCCGCCCCGCTGCCGCTGATCCCCGGCAACGGAGTGGGCGGCGTGATCGGCGCGGTCGGCCCGGGCGTGGACCCGGCGCTGGTCGGCCGGCGGGTGGTCAGCGGCACCGGCGGCTCCGGCGGGTACGCCGAGCGGGTGGTGGTCGACCGGACCGCGCCGGTCGAGGTGCCGGACGGGCTGGCGCTGGACGAGGCGGTGGCGCTGCTCGCCGACGGTCGTACCGCGCTGCTGCTGAGCGACGCCGCCGCCCCGCGTACCGGGGAACGGGTCCTGGTGGAGGCGGCGGCCGGCGGGGTCGGCGGCCTGCTGGTGCAGCTCGCGCGGCGGGCCGGCGCGCAGGTGGTCGGGCTGGCCGGTGGCCCGCGCAAGACGGCGCTGCTGCGCGAGGCCGGGGTCGACGTGGTGGCGGACTACACCGCGCCGGACTGGGCCGACCGGATACGGGCGGCCACCGGCGGGGTGGACGTCGTCTTCGACGGGGTGGGCGGTGACATCGGCCGGACCGCCTTCGACCTGCTCGGCGCGGGTGGCCGGATGCTCAGCTTCGGGCTGGCCGGCGGCTCCTGGGCCGACGTGCCGGACCGGCTCGCGGCGGACCGGGGGGTGACCCTGCTGCGGCCCACGGCCGGGCCGGACGAGCTGCGCGCCCTCACCGCGCGGGCGCTGGCGGAGGGCGCGGCCGGGCGGCTGCGCCCGCTGATCGGGCAGCGGTTCCCGCTGGAGCGGGCCGCCGAGGCGCACGCCGCGATGGAGTCCCGCGCCACCGTCGGCAAGACCCTGCTCGACGTCGGCTGAACCCGCCGGCCGTGCCGTGGCGGCGCGCGGCCTGGCACGACGCCGGCAGCCGGGTGATGCCTGCCGGCGGCGTCGGGTGATGCGCTGCCGTGCCGTGGCAGCGCGGCGGGGATCAGAGGTACATGCCGGTGCGGTGGCCGGAATCCGCGGCGGTGCGGCTGGGCTTGTCGCCCTCGCCGAAGAACCGCTTGCCACCGAACTCCCCGTGCAGCCGGTCGTCCAGCTCGTCGGCCAGCCCGGTCATCACCTGCACCGCCAGCATCAGGTGGGTGGCCTGGAAGTTCCGGCCGAAGACGGGGATGGACGCCCACACGGTGTCGTCGGCGCAGTAGAGCCGGCCGATCGGCATCCGGTTGGTCAGCTCCGAGAGCTTCACGTAGAGGCGCTCGGTCGGCTCGACCTCGGTGAGCACCGGGGAGAAGACGTCGACCAGCGGCGGGTTGTCGCGTACCCGGACGAAGACCATGGCCGAGCCGGCGCGGATGTTGATGTCGCCGTCGGAGTCGACCTGGAGCGCGTCGGACTTCGACTTCAGCATGGTCGACACGACCGTGCGGACCCGCTCCTCCAGGGCCAGGACGTCGTTGTCGCCGCCCTGCGCGGTGGCCGCGGCGGCCAGCGCCTCGTCGAGGTCGGCCTCCACGTCCCGGTCGGGGCCGAACTCGCTGCGCGCCGTGCCGAGCGGCTCGACCGGCAGCGACTCGCCCTGCGCGTCGTGCACCAGGTACACCAGGAACGCCGGGTGCGGGGCGCCGTACACGTCGCGCAGGGTGCGGGAGAGCAGCGCGGCGAGCGTGCTCGCGTCCTCGGTCGAGCCCTCCAGGCCGAAGTCCTCGCCCGAGCCGGCCAGCACGCCGGGCGGCGACCAGCCGAGGGCGATCATGTCCGCCACGGCGGCCCGGTCCAGCCGGTAGCCCTGCGGCAGGGTGGCGTTGCCGACGGCCCGCGCGACGACCCGGCCCTCGGCCACATCCACGCTGACGGAGTAGACGGCGTCACCGGTGCCCGAGGCGGTCGGGTCGAGGGTCAGTTCGAGGTGCGCCCCGGCGGGCAGGTCACGTAGCCGCTCGGCGAGCGCCCGGGCGAACTCCCGCCACGCCTCGGTGACCTTGGCCCGCAGGTCGGCCGTGGTCGGCTCGTCCAGCAGGACCGACTCGTGATGCTCCGGCGATGCGCCGGGTTGATCACTCGCCGGCTTCGAGGGGTGCTCCGCCGTCATGATCGCCTCCGTCCGTCAAGGTCACCCTACCCACGCCGCCCGGGGAACGAATCCACCGCGACCGGGATCGGACAACCCGGACGGGCAGGGCTCACTCGGGGCGTTCGCCGCCCAGCTCGACCGGCCACGTCCCGGCCAGCGCGCTCAGCCGGGCCGCCGCCTCCGCCGGGTCCGCGCCGCGCGCCACGGCGATCCCGAGCAGGTACGCGCTGACCGGCGCGCCCGGCCGCAGCACCTGGTGCGCCACGTCCTTGGCCAGCTCCAGCACCGTCGGCACCGGCACGGCGGCCGGGTCCAGCCCCAGCTCGGCGCAGGCCGCCGTCACCCAGTCGTCCATCACCGTCATCGTGTCCACTCCTCCGCCCGGCGTACGTCCGAGTCAGTGTCGCAGTCGAACCAGGGCGGCGGGCCGCTGCCGGACCAGGGCAGCTCGCGCACGGTCAGTTCGGCCAGCAGCTCCCGCATCGAGGCCCCGTCGAGCGTCCCGCCCCGGCGGGCGGTGAGCCGGTCGAGCGCGGCCCGCAACGCCGCCACCCGCCACACGCCGCAGAGCGGCTGCCGTCGCGCCCGGTCGTCGACGAGGCACACCCCGTCGGCGTCCCGGTCCGCGTCCAGCGCGGCCCGGAGGGCGGCGACCGCCTCCCCGGTGAGCAGCGGCAGGTCGGCGGCGAGCAGGGCGACGATGGTCGTACCGGGGTGCAGCGGGGCGAGGCCGGCGGCGGTGGCGGCGACCGGGCCACCACCGGGTGGCTGCTCCCGGGTCACCAGGACGCCGTCGGGGACCGGGCCGGCCGGCCCGACCAGGACGCGCGGAGCGGCGTCGGCGACCGCCGCCAGCACCCGCTCCCGCATGGGCAGACCGCCGACCGGCACGCCGGGTTTGTCCCGCCCGCCCATCCGCCGGGCCGCGCCTCCCGCGAGCACCACCGCCGCGTACGCCGTCACCCGGTCACCGTATCCGCGCCCCCGTGCCGTCCGGCCTCCGGGACCGCCCGCCCGCCGCGTCCACCCGGCCGTCCCGTTCCGGTCGTGGCAGGTGGCGCGACCGGCGTGCCCGTACCCCGCAATCGGCGAGAAACCGGCGCGGCCGGACCCGGCGGACGTCGCCGTGCGGGCGGCCGCGGCGGCGGGGCAGGATGGCGGGATGGGACGGGCGACTGACCGGCGGGGCGTGCTCCGGATCGACCTCGACGCGGCGGTCGACGGACGGGCGGCGCTGCGCCGGCCGGACACCCTGGCGGTGGAGGAGCCGCTGGAGATCCGGGTCGGTCCGGCCGGCCCGGGACGGCGACGCCCGCTCACGGTGACCATGCGGACCCCCGGGGACGACCTGGACCTGGCGCTCGGGTTCCTGCTCACCGAGGGGCTGATCCGCTCGGACGAGGACGTGCGCACCGCCCAGCTCTGCGCGGGCGCGCAGACGCCGAACACGTACAACGTGGTGGACGTGGTGCTCGCCCCCGGCGTGCCGGAGCCGGCCACCGACCCGACCCGGAACTTCCACACCACCAGCTCCTGCGGGGTCTGCGGCAAGGCCAGCATCGACGCGATCCGCACCCGGTCCCGCTTCGCCGTCGCGGACGACCCGCTCACCGTGCCCGCCGGACTCCTGGTCGAGCTGCCCGACCGGCTGCGGGCGGCGCAGCGCGCCTTCGACCGCACCGGCGGGCTGCACGCGGCCGGCCTGTTCGACGCCGACGGGGCGCTCGTGGCGCTGCGCGAGGACGTCGGCCGGCACAACGCCGTGGACAAGGTGGTCGGCTGGGCGGTACGCCAGCGACGGCTGCCGCTGACCGGCCACCTGCTGCTGGTCTCCGGCCGGGCCAGTTTCGAGCTGACCCAGAAGGCGTGGATGGCCGGGCTGCCGCTGCTGGCGGCGGTCTCCGCCCCGAGCACCCTCGCGGCCGACCTGGCCGAGGAGGCGGGGATGACGCTCGTCGGGTTCCTGCGGGGGCGGTCGATGAACGTCTACACGGGAGCCCACCGGATCCGGCACTGACCCGTCAGGACCGGCGGCGGGGACGACGGCCCCTGCGACGGACCACCGGGGACGGCTCCCCCACCGCCGGCCAGCCGTCCAGCTCCGACGGGGGCACGCCGCGGCGGAGCAGGTCGTCGAGGAGTTGGGCCAGCGAGTAGTCGGGGTGCACGGCGAGGGCCCGCTCCAGCGCCACCGCCGCCAACGCGCCCTGGCCGCTCCGCCATGCGGCGAAGGCCAGCAGACTCGCCGGCGCGGCGATCAACTCCTCCTCGGCGCGGCGGAGCACGTCGCTCCAGAGGCTGATGTCCTCGTCCCGCCCGTCGGTGCGCTCCCAGGCGTGGTCACGGACGGGCAGGTGGGTCAGGAGCAGGCTGAGCCAGGCCACCTCGTCGTCGGTCAGCCGCTCACCCCGGCGGTGCCGGCGCAGGGCGGCGCGTACCGCGTCCACCCCGGCGGTGCGGACCGACCGGCCGCCGAGCAGGTCGGCGGCGGGCGCCTGCTCCAGCAGGGTGAGCAGTCGCCGCTCGGCGCGTACCCCGGCCCGGCGCATCGGCGCCGGATCGTGCCCCGCCTCGGGCGCGACCAGGGCGGTGAGCGCCGCCCGGTCCGGCAGGGCGACCTGGCCGGCGTAGACGGCCGCCGCGCCGACCCGGCTGCTGCCCGGGTCGTACGGGGTGCCGTCGGGCGGGCAGCAGTCCACCCCGTCGCAGAGGTACGACCAGTACCGCCCGCCGGTGACCCGCAACGCGTCCAGCACGGGCAGGCCGGCCCCGGCCAGCGCCTCGCGTACCGCGTCGACGGCGGGGGTGACCCGCTCGGCCGGGCCGTACCCGATCACGGTCGCCGCGTCGGCGTCCTGCCGGGCGAGGACGTCACCGAGGTGCCGGGCGGGCAGCCGGGGATCGGCGTCGGGCAGGTCGGCGCGGGCGGCGAAGACCACCCGCCGGCCCCGCATCGCCACCACGACCACGCTGTCGGCGGGATGGAACCCGAGCAGGTACGGCACGGCGGCGACGAGGTCGCCGGGGGAACGGACGGTGAGCCGGGGGCGGTCGGTCGCGGTCATGGGGGCAGCGTGCGGCGCGGACGTGCCGGCCGACAGACCCTGTGGACGACACGCGGTCCATCCACAGACACGGAGAGTGTTCGCGCAGGTCACGGCGTTCCGGCACGCTCCGGCAGGCGACGGTGGACGCGCCGGGCCACCGGTCCGGCCGGAAGCGGATACCTTGCGCTGATGGACCTGGCGTACCTGCGGGCGCACCCGGAACACCTGCCCACCTTCCTCACCCACCAACGGATCCGGGAGACGCCGGTCTCCGGCGGGGACAGCTGCGCCGCCTCCCGGCTCACCCTGGACGACGGGCACTCCGTGTTCGCCAAGACCTGGCCGGAGCGGGCCGGCCGCCCGGTGCCGGAGGGCTTCTTCGCCGCCGAGGCCGCCGGGCTGCGCTGGCTGCGCGCGGCGGGCACGGTGGCGGTGCCGGAGGTGGTGGTGGCGCTGCCCGAGCTGCTGGCCCTGGACTGGGTCGAGCCGGGGGAGCCGTCGCCCGGGGCGGCCGAGCGGTTCGGCCGCGAGCTGGCCGGGATGCACCGGGCCGGCGCGGACGCGTTCGGCGCGGAGTGGGCCGGGTTCATCGGGGCGCTGCCGCAGGACAACACCCCCGACGAGGGGCCGTGGTCGGACTGGTTCGCGCGGCGGCGGCTCCTGCCGTACCTGCGCCGGTCGGTGGACGGCGGCGCGCTCGGCGCCCCGGAGGCCGCCCTGGTCGAGCAGGTCGTGGCACGGATCGGGGAGTTCGGTGGCGACGAGCCGCCGGCCCGGGTGCACGGCGACCTGTGGCCGGGCAACGTGCTCTGGGGGGCGGACGACCGGGCCTGGCTGGTCGACCCGGCGGCGCACGGCGGTCACCGGGAGACCGACCTGGCGCAGCTCGCCCTCTTCGGCGGCCCGCCGCACCTGGACCGGATCATGTCCGCATACCAGGAGAACTGGCCGCTCGCCGACGGCTGGCGGGCCCGGGTGCCGCTGCACCAGATCCACCTGCTGCTGGTGCACACCGCGCTCTTCGGCGCGACGTACCGGGACGCGGTCACCAGGGCGGCCCGCGCCGTCCTGGTCGGGCACGGGCGCGCTACGGTCGACGGGTGACCGCCGCCCCGACGACCGACGGCGTCCTCGTCGACCGGTACGGCCGTGTCGCCCGGGACCTGCGCGTCTCGCTCACCGACAAGTGCAACCTGCGTTGCACGTACTGCATGCCGGCGGAGGGCCTGCCCTGGCTGGCCGGGCCGCAACTGCTCACCGACGACGAGATCGTCCGATTGATCCGGGTGGCCGTCGAGCGGCTCGGCGTGACCGAGGTCCGGTTCACCGGCGGGGAGCCGCTGATCCGCCCGGGTCTGGTCGGCATCGTGGCCGCAGTGGCGGGACTCACACCCCGTCCCCGGATCTCGCTCACCACGAACGGCATCGGCCTGCACCGGCTCGCGCCCGCCCTGCGCGACGCCGGGCTGGACCGGGTGAACGTGTCGTTGGACACCCTCGACCGGGACCGGTTCCACACGCTGACCCGGCGGGACCGGCTGGCCGACGTGCTCGCCGGGCTGGCCGGCGCGGCCACGGCCGGGCTCACCCCGGTGAAGGTCAACTCGGTGCTGATGCGGGGCGTCAACGCCGACGAGGCGCCCGCGCTGCTGCGCTTCGCCCTCGACCACGGCTACCAGTTGCGCTTCATCGAGCAGATGCCGCTGGACGCCCAGCACGGTTGGGACCGGGCGACGATGGTCACCGCCGACGAGATCCTGGCCTCGCTGGCCGGCGAGTTCACGCTGACCCCCGACCCGACCGAGCGGGGCGCCGCCCCGGCCGAGACGTGGCTGGTCGACGGCGGCCCGGCGAAGGTCGGCGTGATCGCGAGCGTGACCCGGCCGTTCTGCGGCGACTGCGACCGTACCCGGCTCACCGCCGACGGTCAGGTGCGCAACTGCCTCTTCGCCACCGAGGAGTCCGACCTGCGTGACGCGCTGCGCGCCGGGGCGGACGACGCCGACCTGGCCCGCCGCTGGCAGGTCGCGACGCGGGGCAAGCGCGCGGGGCACGGGATCGACGATCCGACCTTCCTGCAACCGACCCGTCCCATGTCGGCGATCGGAGGCTGAGCGTGGAGCTGACCGTCCGCTACTACGCCGGGGCGCGGGCCGCCGCGGGTCGTACCGAGGAGACCGCATCCGCGGGCCGCTGTCTGGACGAACTCGTCGGTGAACTGGTACGCCGCCACGGTGACCGGATGGCCGCCGTCCTGGCGGTGGCGAGTTTCCTGGTCGACGGCGTGGCCTGTCACGATCGGCGGGCACCGCTGCCGGCCGGGGTCACGATCGACGTGCTGCCCCCCTTCGCGGGCGGCTGAGAAAGAGGCTGGCATGTTGGCGACCCTGGCGTTCGTGGCCACCCTGACCCTGATCACCGGGTTGATCCACTTCTACCTCTGGAAGCGGCTGGTCAAGGACACCACCCGGGTGGGCCGGTGGCGGCGCGTCGGCAGCATCGCCGCGCTGGTGCTGGCCCTGCTCGTGCCGGCGACGATGGTGGCCACCCGGGCCGCCGGGGCGTTCTGGCTCGCCTGGCCCGGCTACCTCTGGCTGGCGCTGATGTTCTACCTGCTGGTCGTCCTCGTGGTGCTGGAAGTGCCGATGGCGGTGGCGAAGCTGGTGCTGCGCCGCCGGGCGGTGCTCGCCGAGCCCACCGCCGCCGCGCCGGAGCCCGTGCTCGTGGGGGGCGGGGGCAGCGCCGAACCGCCCGCCGCCGCAGCCGTCGACGAACCGGAGCACGACCCCTCCCGCCGGTTGCTGCTCGCCCGGGGGGCGGCGATCTTCGCCGGTCTCACCGCCGCGGGCGTCACCGGGTACGGCGTCCGCAGCGCGACGGGTCCGCCGCAGCTGGACCGGGTGCAGATCCCGCTGGCCAAGCTCCCCCGGAGCATGGACGGCCTGCGCATCGCCACCGTCTCCGACATCCACCTCGGCCCGCTGCGCGGTCGGGAGCACACCGAACGGATCGTCGCCGCGATCAACCGGCTCGACGCGGACCTCGTCGCGGTCGTCGGTGACCTGGTCGACGGCTCCGTCGCCGAGCTGGGCGGGGCCGCCGCGCCGCTGCGCGACCTGCGGTCCCGGTACGGCAGCTTCTTCGTCACCGGCAACCACGAGTACTACTCCGGGGTGGAGGAGTGGGTCCAGGAGGTGGACCGGCTCGGCCTGCGGGTGTTGCAGAACACCCGGCTGGAGATCCAGGCCCGGGGCGGCGTGCTCGACCTGGCCGGCGTCAACGACGTCACCGCCGCCGGCACCGGCCTCGCCGCGCCGCCGGACTACGCCGCCGCGCTCGCCGACCGGGATCCGAGCCGGCCGGTGGTGCTGCTGGCCCACCAGCCGGTCGCCGCCCGCGAGGCGGCGAAGTTCGGCGTCGACCTCCAGCTCTCCGGGCACACGCACGGTGGGCAGATGGTCCCGTTCAACCTGGCCGTGAAGCTCCAGCAGCCGGTGGTCTCCGGTCTGGGCGAGGTGGACGGCACCAAGGTCTACGTCACCAACGGCGCCGGGTTCTGGGGCCCGCCGGTACGGGTCGGGGCCCCGCCTCAGGTGACCCTCGTCGAGCTGCGCGCCCCATAGCGCGACCGGGCCCCGCAGTCCAGCACCGGATTGCTCAGGTCACGCGTACGCGTGGCGGCGGGCGGGTAGTGGACCGGCCGTGACAGGATGCGGCGTGCCTCCGTTCAGCGCCGCACCCCCCGGTGGCGTCCCGCCGTTCGTCGCGGACCTGCACATCCACTCGAAGTACTCGCGCGCGTGCAGCCGCGATCTCACCCTGCCCAACCTCGCCTGGTGGGCCCGGCGCAAGGGCATCGGTGTGCTCGGCACCGGCGACTTCACCCACCCCGCCTGGTACGACCACCTCCGGGAGTCGCTGCGTCCGGCCGAGCCCGGCCTGTACCGGCTCAGCCCCGAGGTGGAGCGGGACGTGGCCCGCCGGCTGCCGCCGAGGCTGGCCAGCGAGGCGGAGACCGACCCGGTCCGGTTCATGCTGAGCGTGGAGATCTCCACGATCTACAAGCGGGACGACCGGACCCGCAAGGTGCACCACCTGATCTACCTGCCGGACCTGGACGCGGTGGCGCGGTTCAACGCGGCGCTGGGGCGGATCGGCAACCTGGGCTCGGACGGCCGGCCGATCCTCGGCCTGGACTCCCGGGACCTGCTGGAGATCACCCTGGAGGCCAGCGGCGACGGCTACCTGGTGCCGGCGCACATCTGGACACCCTGGTTCTCGGCGCTGGGCTCGAAGTCCGGCTTCGACGCCATCGCCGACTGCTACGCCGACCTGGCCGAGCACGTCTTCGCGGTGGAGACCGGCCTCTCCTCCGACCCGGAGATGAACTGGCGGGTCGGCAGCCTGGACCGCTACCGGCTGGTCTCCAACTCGGACGCGCACTCGCCGCCCGCGCTGGCCCGGGAGGCGACCGTCTTCGCCACCGACCGCGACTACTTCTCCCTCCGCGAGGCGCTGCGCACCGGGGACGGGTTGGCCGGGACGATCGAGTTCTTCCCCGAGGAGGGCAAGTACCACGCGGACGGGCACCGGCTCTGCGGGGTCAACTGGTCGCCGGAGCGGACCCGGGAGGCCGGGGGACGCTGCCCGGAGTGCGGCAAGCCGCTCACCGTCGGGGTGCTGAGCCGGGTCGAGGAGCTGGCCGACCGGCCGGAGGGACACCGCCCGGCGCACGCCCGGGAGGTCACCCACCTGGTGCCGCTGGCGGAGATCCTCGGCGAGATCAACAAGGTGGGGGCCCGGTCGAAGAGGGTCGAGGGCAAGCTCAACGAGCTGGTCGCCGCGCTCGGCCCCGAGTTGGAGATCCTCACCCGGACCCCGTTGGACGAGATCGGCCGCGTCGGCGGTGAACTGCTCGCCGAGGGCGTCGGCCGGCTGCGGCGCGGTGACGTGCGCCGGGTGCCCGGCTACGACGGCGAGTACGGGGTGATCACCCTCTTCGACCCGGCCGAGCTGGGCGGGGCCGGTGCGCCGGCCGCGCAGGAGACCCTCTTCGACGTACCGGTGCCGGCGCAGCGCACCCCCGCGGAGCCGGCGCCGAAGCCGAAGGCGAAGCGCCCGGTGCCGGCGAAGGCCGAGCCGAAGCGGAAGGCCGCGCCGCCCCCACCGCCGCCGATCGCGCCGGCGCCCTCCCCGCACGAGCCGTTCGAGCCGATGCTCGCCGGCATGGAGGAGGTCGGCACCGGACTGCTGGACCGGTTGGACGCCATGCAGCGGGTGGCCGCCTCCGCGCCGGGCGGCCCGCTGCTGATCGTCGCCGGTCCGGGCACCGGCAAGACCCGGACGTTGACGCACCGCATCGCGTACCTCTGCGCGGAGCTGAACGTCTTCCCGGAGCAGTGCCTGGCGATCACCTTCACCCGGCGGGCCGCCGAGGAGCTGCGGCACCGCCTGGACGGGCTGCTCGGGCCGGTGGCCGAGGACGTCACCGTCGGCACGTTCCACTCGCTGGGGCTGACCATCCTGCGGGAGAACGCGGCGGCCGCCGGGCTGCCGGGCGACTTCCGGATCGCCGACGACGCCGACCGGACGGCGGCCCGCGCCGAGGCCGGGGACGACGACGCCCGGTACGCCGCGCTGCTGCGCAAGCAGGACCTGGTCGACCTGGACGAGCTGCTGACCCTGCCGGTCGCGCTGCTGAGGGCCGACCGGAAGCTGGTCCGCGAGTACCGCGAGCGCTGGCGGTGGATCTTCGTCGACGAGTACCAGGACGTCGACGCGGTCCAGTACGAGCTGCTGCGGCTGCTCAGCCCCGCCGACGGCAACCTCTGCGCGATCGGCGACCCGGACCAGGCGATCTACTCCTTTCGGGGCGCGGACGTCGGCTACTTCCTGCGCTTCTCGCAGGACTTCACCGACGCCCGGCTGGTCCGGCTGAACCGCAACTACCGCTCGTCGGCGCCGATCCTGGCCGCCGCGGTGCAGGCCATCGCGCCGTCGTCGCTGGTCCGGGGTCGCCGGCTGGACCCGGCCCGGCTCGACCCGGAGGCCCCGCTGGTCGGTCGCTACCCCGCGGCGTCCGTCTCCGACGAGGCCGACTTCGTGGTACGCACCATCGACGAGCTGGTCGGCGGGCTGTCCCACCGGTCCCTGGACTCGGGGCGGATCGACGGCCGGTCGACGACGCTCTCCTTCTCCGACATCGCGGTGCTCTACCGCACCGACTCCCAGGCCGCGCCGATCGTGGACGCCCTCGCCCGGGCCAACATCCCGGTGCAGAAGCGCTCGCACGACCGGCTCCGGGACCGGCCCGGCGTGATGGCGATCGCCCGCGAGCTGCGGCACGCGGACGGTCTCGGCGGTGGCCTGCCCGCCCGGGTGCGCCTCGCCGGTCAACTGCTCGCCGAGCGGTTCGCCACGCCCACCCTGGACGGCTCCGCCGCGGTACGCCCCGAGGACGTCCGGGTGGCGGTCGACCTGCTCACCCCGCTGGCCCGCCGCTGCGGCGACGACCTGGGGCTGTTCCTGTCCCAGCTCGCCACCGGCGCGGAGGTGGACTCCCTCGACCCGCGTGCCGAGGCGGTCACCCTGCTCACCCTGCACGCCGCGAAGGGGCTGGAGTTCCCGGTCGTCTTCCTGGTCGGCGCGGAGGACGGGCTGCTGCCGCTGCGCTGGCCGGGCAGCGAGCCGGACGACGACGCGGTCGCCGAGGAACGACGGCTCTTCTTCGTCGGCCTGACCCGCGCCCAGGACCGGCTCTACGTCAGCCACGCCGCCCGGCGGGTACGGCACGGCACGGAGCGCGACTGCCGGCCGTCGCCGTTCCTCGACGTGATCGACCCGGGCCTGTTCGAACGCTTCGGCGAGGCGGAGCCCCGCCGCCCCAAGGACCGCCAGCTCCGCCTGATCTGACCCGTCCCACCGTCACCGGTCGCGGACTCTCCGGCCGTCTTGCCACGCCGGACCCGGCGGCGCGGGTGTCGGTACCGCCGCCCGCGCCCGACCGCCGGCTGCTCGGCGGCGCGTCAGGCGAGCAGGACGGCGAGCCAGCCGCCGGCGAGGATCGCCGGGCCGAACGGCAGCGGTGTGTCGCGGCGTACCCGGCGGGTGGCCAGCAGGGCCAGCACCACGACGCCCTGGAGCAGGTGCGGCAGGAGCAGGCCGAGCCCGAGCGCCGACCAACCGAGCCAACCCAGCGGCAGGCCGAGGGCGGCGGCGAGCTTCACGTCGCCGAAGCCGAGCCGCGACCCGGGCAGGAGAGCCAGGGCCACGTACCCGGCCAGGGAGAGCGCGGCCCCGGCGAGCGCCGCCGCCAGCCGGCCCGGCGTGCCGGCGACCAGCGCGGCCACGACGAGCCCGGCGCCGCCGGCCACGGCGGTCGCGGCGACCAGCGGATCGGGCAGCCGCCGGCAGGCCACGTCGACCACGGCCAGCACCAGCCCACCGGCCGCCACGAGCAGGAACGCCGGCAGGGCCGGATCCGCGCCGAGCGCGACCGCCAGCCCGCCGAGGACCACTGCCCCGACGACCCCCGCCGCGCCGCTCCGGCCCGCTGCACGGACGCCGCGCGGCCACCCCGGGCCGGCTCCGGACGGTCCACCCTTCAGGCCGTCCACGGCGGCACAGTCATGCGCACGGACGCCACGCGGCCACACCGGCCCGGCTCCGGACAGGCCGTCCACGGCAGCGCGGCCGTGCGCGCGGACGCCACGCGGCCACGCCGGGCCGGCTCCGGACGGCCCGTCCTCGGGGCCGGCAGCGGCGGCGCGGCCATGGACCCGGGCGGGCCTGTCCGCTCCCGGCCGGGCGGCGGCGGGGTCGTGGAGCGCGGCGTGCCCGTCGGGCTCCACCGGTTCCGGAACGGCGGGCGGGAAGCGGCGCGCGAGGGCGGGCGCGGCCCGGCCGGCCAGCGCCCCGGTGACCGCGCCGAGCAGCGCGGCGGCGGTCACCAGGCCGACGGACACGGATCGGGACGTTACCGGCGGGCGGGCTCCCCGGCTGTCCCGGCGGCGGCCTCCCCGGCCGGCCGCCGGGGTCGCTCGGTGCTCACCACCAGCGCCACGCCCGCCACGATCACCGCGCCGCCGAGCAGCACCTGCGCGGTGACCGGCTCGGCGACCAGCAGCGCGCCGAGCGCCACCGCCACCGCCGGGTTGACGTAGGCGTACGTCGCGACCAACGAGATCGGCGCGTGGTGCAGCAGCCAGACGTACGCGGTGAAGGCGACCAGCGAGCCGGCCACCATCAGGTACGCCAACGCGGCCCAGGACCGGGCGGTCACCTCGGCGGGCGAGAATCCGCGCAGCTCGTCGCGGGCCAGCGCGAGCACGGCCAGCGCGGCGGCCCCGGCGAACATCTCGTACACGGTGGCGACGAAGGGGTCGGTGGGCATCCGCAGCCGGCCGGAGACGAACGAGCCGATCGACCAGCAGGTGGCGGCGGCGACCACGGTCAGCGCGCCGGCCAGCGGCACGGCGTCCGCGCCGCCGCTCGGCAGCACCAGCAGCACCAGGCCGAGGAAGCCGAGGGTCACCCCGGCGAAGGTCCAGCCACGCGGCCGATCGCCGGTGACCGTGCGCAGCAGCACCACCAGCAACGGCACGATCGCCACCAGCAGGGCCGCGACGCCGGACGGCACGGCCACCCCGGGCGGGCCGGACTCGGCGAGCACCACCAGTCCGTTGCCGCCGGCCAGCAGCAGCACCCCGACCAGGGCGGCGGAGCCGAGCTGCCGGCGGTCCACCCGCAACGCGCCCGGTCCTCGGCGCAGCCGCAGCACCACGGCGAGCACCAGGCCCGCCGCGGCGAACCGGAGCGCGGCCGAGGCGAGCGGCGGCAGCGACTCCACGGCGATCCGGATGCCGAGGTAGGTGGAGCCCCACAGCACGTAGACCAGCACGAGGGCGGTCCAGATCAGCGCGGGGGCGGTGGGTGTCGTACGTGAGGAAGGTGAGCTCATCGGTCGACCACGCTACGGTGACCAGGGTGTCGGCGTCCCGCAGTGGTGGCCCGGCTCTCAGCAGCGAGTACGCAGGAGGCGTGCATGGCGAACTACGGACCGCCCGACGGCCCGCCGCCGTGGGCCGGTCGGCGCTCCGACGACGCGTACGGTGCCGGGCCGGATCCGCAGCGCCCGCCCGAGTGGGGTGAGCCGCGCACCGGCCGGTCGGACCGGCACCCGGGCGGGTACGCCTCCACCGAGCTGCATCCGCCCGCCGTCCCGTACCAGCAGGGCGGGCCGGCGGCGTACCTGGGCGACCCGACGCCGCCGCGCCCGAAGCGCCGGGTTCCGCTGGTCCCGGTGCTGGCCGTGCTGGCGGTCGTCGTCCTCGGCGCCGGCGTGCTGTGGTACCTGTCCGGGCGGGAGGAGCCGACCTCGCCGGTCGCCGGCACCGCCGCGTCGGCCGGCACCGTCGATCCGGCCAGTCCCGGCCCGGGCGTCCCGGCCCCCACCACGCCGGCGCCCGCCTCGTCCTCGGATCCGCGGTTCGTCGCGGCGGGGCAGTGCGTCCGCAACGACGGGCCGGCCGGCGGCAGGCCGAGGCTGCTGATCGCCGAGTGCGCCCCGAGGACGTACGAGGTGCTGCGCCGGTTCGACGGCCAGACCAGCGGCGAGCGGGACGCCGAGGCCAAGTGCGGCCAGGTCACGGGCTACACCGACTGGTTCTTCTACGACAGCGAGCTGGACTCGCTCGACTTCGTGCTCTGCCTCCGCAAGCGCTGACCGGCCTCGTAGCCGAATATCGGGCTGTCTAGCGTCCACGCTAGACAGCCCTAGTTTTGCGTCGAGAGCCGGAGACACGCCGATAGCCCGCTCTATCCATCTCTAGGCCGACGACTAGACGGCCCGATACTGTGCGATACGTGGATCCGGTCCGCAACCCGTACGCCCCGGGCGCCGGCCAGCGCCCGCCCGAACTCGCCGGGCGGGGGCGGGAACTGGACGTCTTCGACGTCGTGCTGGAGCGCATCGCCCGGGGCCGCCCCGAACGCAGCCTGATGCTCACCGGACTGCGCGGCGTCGGCAAGACGGTGCTGCTCAACACGCTGCGCTCGCAGGCGATCAACCACCTCTGGGGCACCGGCAAGATCGAGGCCCGCCCCGACCAGTCGCTGCGCCGGCCGATCGCCGCCGCCCTGCACATGGCGGTCCGCGAACTGGCGCCCCGGCACCGCGCCCCGGACCGGATCGACGCCTTCCTCGGCGTGCTGAAGGCGTTCGCCCAGCGGGGCGCGGCGACCGGGCGGCAGGCCGCGCCGAAGCTGCGCGACCGCTGGCAGCCCGGCATCGACGTGCCGGCGAGCAGCGGCCGGGCCGACTCCGGCGACATCGAGATCGACCTGGTCGAGTTGCTCAGCGACGCGGCCGGGGTCGCCGCCGACGTGGGCACCGGGATCGCCGTCTTCATCGACGAGATGCAGGACCTCGGCGCGGAGGACGTCTCCGCGCTCTGCGCGGCCTGCCACGAGCTGTCCCAGCTCGGCGCGCCGCTGATCGTGGTCGGCGCCGGCCTGCCACACCTCCCGGCCGTGCTCAGCGCGGCCAAGTCGTACTCCGAACGGCTCTACCGCTACCAGCGCATCGACCGGCTCGACCGGCTCGCCGCCGACCAGGCGCTCTGCGCGCCCGCCGAGCGGGAGGAGGTCGAGTACGAGCAGAAGGCCCTCGACCTGCTCTACGAGTCCTCCGGCGGCTACCCGTACTTCGTCCAGGCGTACGGGAAGGCGACCTGGGACCACGCGCCCCGGTCCCCGATCACCGCGGCGGACGTCCGGGTCGCCGCGCCCGAGGCGGAGGCCGAGCTGGCGGTCGGCTTCTTCGGCTCCCGCTTCGAGCGGGCCACCCCCGCCGAACGCGAGTACATGCGGGCCATGGCGGCGCTCTCCCTGGTGGAGGGGGAGACCGACGGCGGCGGACGGGACGACATGGACGCCGCCGTGCCGACCGCCGAGATCGCGCGGGCGCTAGAACGGAAGCCGGCCAGCCTCTCCCCGGCCCGGGACGCGCTGATCAAGAAGGGGCTGATCTACTCCGGCGAGCGGGGCACGGTCGCCTTCACCGTCCCGCACTTCGGCCGCTACCTGCGTACCCAGCCGGCCTGAGCGGTCGACCTTTCCGTGCCGCCACCGGGCCCGCCCAAGTGGCTGGCGGATCGGTCGGGTGGCCGGCGGGTCGGTCGGGTGGCCGGCGGATCGGTCAGGTGGCCGGCGGGTCCTTCGGGTGGCCGGCGGATCGGTCAGGTGGCCGGCGGGTCCTTCGGGACCAGGGTCGCCGTCGGCCCGCCCGGACCGCCCGGCAGTGGCTCGAGGTCAGACCCGCGACCAGGGCGGCGGAAAGACCACCTCGCCCGCCGGTGGCGGCGGCGCGTCGCTGGTGTCCGGCGGCAGCACCAGCGCCTGCCAGGGCTCGCCGAGTCCCGACCAGGGGCTGGTCAGCCCGAGCCGGTCCGCCCGGGTGAAGCCGAACCGCCGGTAGTAGGCCGGGTCGCCGAGCACCACGACGAGCCGTTCGCCAAGCTCGGTGGCCGCCTCCAGCGCCGCCTGCACCACGGCCGCCCCGTGGCCGACCCGCTGTCGGTGCGGGGCCACCCCGACCGGCCCGAGCGCCAGCGCCGGGTACCGGGCGTCGTCGGACTTCACGTGCACCCGGCTGAGCAGGGCGTACCCGACCACCTCGCCGCCGTACTCGGCGACCATGGCCAGCTCGGGTATCCAGGCGGGACTGCCGCGCAACTCGTCGACGAGCCCCACCTCGCCCGGTGTCGTGCCGTCCGGACGGGCGAACGCGGCGGCCAGCACCCGACGGACCGGACCGGTGTCGGCAGGTCCCTCCGGGCGTAACCGCAGCGTCGTCACCCGCGCGACGTTACCCGCCGCGACCGGTCCATCAGCGACGGTCGCTCGAATCGGCGTGGCGCGACGTGCATGTCCGCCGATCCGGATCGGCCGTTGCCCGGATAACGGCCGCCCTGGCGGGGTATGACTGATCCATGAAACCCGTGCGCTCCCTCGCCCGCGTCATGTTGAGCGGCATCTTCGTGGTCAGCGGCGCCCGCAACTTCCAGCACCCCCAGCGCCTCGCACCGGCCGCGAAGCCGGTCACCGACCGGGTCGCCCCCCTGATCCAGCGGGCCGCCCCGCAACTCCCCACCGACACCGAGACACTGATCCGCGCCAATGCCGTCGCGCAGCTCGCCGCCGGCCTGATGTTCGCCACCGGGAAGTTCACCCGGCCGGCGGCGCTGGTGCTCGCCGGCACGTTGGTGCCCACCACGGTCGCCGGGCACCCGTTCTGGCAGAACGACGACCCGGCGACGCGGGCCAACAACCAGATCCACTTCCTGAAGAACCTCGGCCTCCTCGGTGGGCTGTTGCTCGCCGCCGCCGACACCGAGGGCAGGCCCGGACTGCGCTGGCGGGCGGGCCACCGCATCGGTCACTCCCGACGCTCCGTCCAGCGCGCGGTCCGTACCGCCCGCCGAGAGGCGAAGATCGCCGCCCTCTCCGCGTCCACCGCCCGGCGACTTCCAGGCTGACCTGCATCAATACGGCCACCACCCCCGCAAGGCCGCGAATCACCTGAACCACTCCACTGGCGTTAACGCGGTGGAAATGTCAAAAACATGTGTGGGATCGGACACGGTCGCATAACGCGGGAGGCATCAACGTGAGGCGCCGTTCTAGGCTCCGTACCGGACCTGGACGGGTAGGACGACCTTGGTACGGGGGTGGCCACGCCATGCCGACGATCGTCGGTAGAGGGCTGGACCGCCTCGCCCCGGTCCATCGCGCAGCGCGTGGGATCGATCGCAGGACAGTCGTACGGGTCGGCATCGTGGCCGCCGTCGCCTATGCCGCATGGCTCGCCATCGGCGCTTTCGGGCGACCGTACAACTTCTTCGACATGAAGATCTACCACGGCGCGGTGGTGTGGTGGGCGAGCGGTCACGAGCTCTACGAGTTCATCGCGCCGACCACCACGCTGGGCTTCACCTACCCGCCCTTCGCCGCCCTGGCGATGCTGCCGATGGCGCGCGTACCGGTCGAGGCCGCCGGCTGGATCAACGCGGCGGGCAGCATCGGTGCCCTGGCCGTGGTGCTGGCCGCGCTGCTGCGCCCGATCGTCGACCGGCTCGGCTGGTCGCTCTGGTTCACCGTCGGGATCGCCACCTCGATGTCCGTCGCCATCGAACCGGTCCGGGAGACCCTCGGCTACGGCCAGGTCAACGTCCTGCTCTTCGCGCTGATCATGGCCGATCTGGTCGGGCTGCGGTGGCGCTCCCGTCGGGCCCCGCACGCCCGGCCCACCGACGGCGCGTTCCTGCGTTTCCTCTACAGCGGAGCGTGGGCCGGCATGGGCATCGGCCTGGCCACCGCCGTGAAGCTGACCCCCGCGCTCTTCATCGTCTACCTGCTGGTCACCCGGCAGTGGCGTACCGCGGCCACCGCCGTCGGCACCACCATCGGCGTCACCCTGGCCACGTTCGGCATGGTCGGCACCGAGTCGCGGGCGTACTTCGGCGGGGTGCTCTGGCAGACCGAACGGGTCGGCGCCGCCGACATGACCCCGAACCAGTCGCTGGCCGGCCTGCTGGCCCGCCTCTACGACTCGATCGAGACCCCCGGCCTGCTGTGGCTGTCGTTCGCGGTGCTGATCCTGGCGCTCGGCCTGTCCCGGGCCGCCACGGCCCGCGCCGACGGCGACGAGCTCACCGCCTTCACCCTGGTCGGGCTCACCGCCAACGTGATCAGCCCGATCTCCTGGACGCACCACCTGGTCTGGGTCATCCCGGCGATCGTCGTGCTCGCCGACGCCGCGGTACGCCGGCACGAGGCGAGCCGGGGACCGGCCCTGCGGGCCGCCCAGTCGGCCGCGTACGGAGGGCCGCCCGGGGTGACCGGGCTGCGCCCGCCGATCTGGTACCCGACGCTGACCGGCCTGCGGCACGCCGTCGCGGCGGTCGGGCTCTACCTGCTCTTCCTCGTCTCGCCCATCTGGCCGTACGAGCACCAACTCCCCGAGGTCTCGCACTACCAGGACGGCCTCTTCGGCGCGCTGATGGAGAACTCGCTGGCGCTGGCGCTGATCGTGCTGGTCGCGGCGCTGCCCTGGCGTCCCGGCGCCGAGCCCGCCTTCTACGCCGACCGGCTGGCCCGCACCACCCCCGCCACCGCCCGCCGCTGACCTCCCTCACCTCACCTCACCTCGCCGACCCACCCCGCCGCCCGCCGCCCCGCCGCACTTTCACGGAAAGAGTGGCTATTCCGCGTCGGATAGCCACTCTTTCCGTGAAAGTGCCCGACCACGGAGACGACCCGGAAAAGCGGGGGCGGATCTTGGAGGCGTGAGTGGGTGAGGCGTGGGCGGAGCAGCGGGGGTGGGGTGCGCGGCGCGAGGTGCGTGCGCGGCGCGAGGTGCGTGCGCGGCGCGAGGTGCATGCGCGGCGCGAGGTGCTTTGCGCGCGAGGTGCATGCGCGGCGCGAGGTGCCTGCGCGGCCCGACGGCGCGCGCCCGGCGAGACCGTCGCGGTGGTCAGCAGCTCCAAGGCCGGCAGGTCGTGCCGGACTGGGCGGGCGGTGGCGCGGTGGTGGCCGCCAGGGCCGCAGCGGCTGTTGATCTCCCAGCCACGGGGCACGGGGCACGGAGGCGAAGACGCGCAGACGAGGACGCGGAGGCGAGGGCACGCAGGCGAGGGCGCGGGGGCGCGCGGTGATAGGGACGTGGGGTGGGTGCCCGGTCAGGGGCAGTTGACCCATTCCTCGGTGCCGTCGGCGAAGACCTGCCGCTTCCAGATCGGCAGCCGTGCCTTGACCTCGTCGACCAGGCGGGCGCAGGCCGCGAAGGCCGCCGCCCGGTGCGCGGTGCTGACCGCCGCGATCAGGGCCGCGTCGCCGATCTCCAGCCGGCCGATCCGGTGCGAGACCGCGACCGCGTACACGTCGGGGTCGGCCGCCACCTCGGCGGCGACCTCACGGAGCACCGCCTCGGCGCTCGGGTGCCCCTCGTACTCCAGCACGGTCACCGGACGGCCGTGGTCGTGGTCGCGGACGACGCCCTGGAAGGAGACCACCGCGCCGGCCCGACGGTCCGCCACCGCCGCCTCGTGCGCGGCGAGGTCGAGCGGGCGGTCGGTGACGGCGAGGACGGTCACGGACGGATCGGCGGTCACCATGAGCGCTCCCCGGGCAGCAACGGCAACGGTACGACCGGCACCCGTGCCCCGGCCTCGCCGGTGGTGCCGGGACGGATCACGGCGAAGCCGTCCGCGCCGGCCAGTCCGCGCAGCATCGCCGAGCCGACGTGGCGCAGCGGGTGCGCGGTGCCGGCGGCCCGGTCCAGCCGGACCAGCGCCAGATGGGTGTACGCGCCCCGGCCGGGCACCGGCTCGGCGAGCGTGGCGTACGGCAGCGCCGGCATCGGCCGCCCGGCAAGGCCGGCGAGCAGCGGCGCGACCAGGGACACCAGGGCGACGATCGCGGACTGCGGATTGCCCGGCAGCCCGGCCACGAAGCGGACCCGGCCATCGGCACCGGCCAACCGGGCCAGCAGCATCGGGAAGCCGGGACGGACCGCGACGGTGTTCACCACGTAGTCCGCGCCCAACGCCTCCAGCGCGGGGTGCAGGTGGTCCACCGGGCCGTGCATGGTGCCGCCGGTGGTACAGACCAGATCGGCGTTGGCCAACGCGCCACGCAGGGCAGCCACGTGGGCGGGAAGGGTGTCCGCCACCGGGCCGACCACGTCGGAGGGGCGCACCTGGCAGCCGTACCGGCGCAGCCAGGCCGGCACCGCGGGGCCGAGGGCGTCGCGGACCCGGCCCGCGCCCGGCGGGCCGGCGGTCAACAGTTCGTCGCCGAAGACCAGCAGCGCGGCCCGGGGCTGCCGGCGCACCCGCAGCTGGTCATGGCCGCAGGAGGCGGCGAGGCCGATCAGCGCCGGATCGACCGGGGTGCCAGCGGGCAGCAACTCCTCACCGGCGTGCGCCTCCTCGCCCGGCTCCCGCCACTCCGGCTTCGGCCGGGGGGTGCCGGTGACCCGCCCGTCGGAGGTACGGCTCGACTCCTCGATCCGCAGCACGGCGGTCGTACCCTCCGGGACCATCGCCCCGGTGGCGATCTCGACGGTGGTGCCGTCCACGGTCAGCGGCGGCGGGGTGTTGCCGGCCAGCACCCGCCCGATCACGTCCCACGGGCCGGCGCCGCGCACCGCCCAGCCGTCCACGCTGGAGGTGGGGAAGGCGGGCAGGTCGGTCCGGGTGGTCAGCGGCTCGGCGAGGGTGTGCCCGTCGGTCTCGGCGAGCGGCCGGCTCACGGCCGGGAGCGCGGCGGCCAGGCCGACGGCGTACACCCGGGAGCGGGCCTCCTCCCAGCCGGCCGGCGGGGGTGCCGCGGCCTCTGAACTCGCGGCGGCGGTTTCGGTGGTCACCGGGCTGGCCTCCGTTCGGTCCGCGACGCGGCGACCTCGCCGCACGCTCCCGGCGAGCCTATCGTCCGGCGCGACGCGTCCGCGCCCTCAGTGGTCGCCACCACGGAGCTGGTCGACGGCGTGGGTGAGGATCGGGCCGAGCACCGCGAGGCCGTCCTTCGCGCCCCCGGTCGACCCGGGCAGGTTGACCACCAGCATCCGGCCGGCCACCCCGGCGACCGCCCGGCTCAGGGCCGAGGCGGGGACGCGGTCACGGCTGTACGCCCGGATCGCCTCGGCGATGCCGGGGATCTCGTAGTCGAGCAGCGCCCGGGTCACGTCCGGCGTACGGTCGGTCGGGGTGATCCCGGTGCCGCCGCTGGTCAGCACCACGTCGATCCCGTCGGCCAGGGCGGTCCGCAGCGCCTCGCCCACCGGCTCGCCGTCGGGCACCACCACCGGCTCGTCGACGGCGCAGCCCAGCTCCCGCAGTCCCGCCACGAGCAGTGGCCCGCTGGTGTCGGCGTAGACGCCGGCGGCGGCCCGGTTGGAGGCCACCACCACCCGCGCCCGGATCACGGCCGGTCCTCGGGTCGGACCCACTCGCCGGTCTTGCCGCCCTCCTTGCGCAGCACCCGGACCGCGTCCACCGACGCCGCCGGGTCGACGGCCTTGACCATGTCCACCAGGGCGAGGCCGGCGACCGCCACCGCGGTCAGCGCCTCCATCTCCACCCCGGTACGGTCCGCCGTGCGCGCCGTGGCGGTGATCTCGACGGTGTCGTCGGTGAGGTGCAGGTCGACCGTGACGCCGTGCAGGGCGATCGGGTGGCAGAGCGGGATCAGGTCCGGGGTGCGCTTGGCACCCATGATGCCGGCGAGCCGGCCGACCGCCAGCGCGTCACCCTTGGGCAGGCCGTCGCGGCGGAGCAGGTCGACCACCTCGGCGGTGGTACGCAGCCGACCGGCGGCGACGGCGAGCCGGCCGGAGACCTGCTTGGCGGAGACGTCGACCATGCGGGCCGCGCCCGCCGCGTCGACATGGGTGAGCTGGGCGGGATCGGTCACGTCCGCGAGCCTATCGGCAGGCGTGGCCGGGGAGGGACGCCAGTGGCGCCCCTCCCCGGCGTACCCGCCCGTCGCAGTCGCTGGGGGGACCTCTGACAGGCGGGGGCCGCGCCGGCCTGGTTCTGACCGTGGCCAGAACCTCCCCCGATCGCCGACGTCCCACGCTAACGAGGCCGGCGATAGGAAATCGATAGAGCGCCTCAGGGCGCTGTCTCGGCGGGGCGGGCCTCGCTCGGCGGAGGCGACTCTTCCGCGCCGACTCGCACCGTCAGGCCGCCCAATGTGCGAATCTCCACGAAGGATCGACCCCCACCGCTCATCGACTCACCGTTCGCAGTTTAGCGATCACACAAGATTTCACCCGGACGCTGCCAGGCGGTCATCAAACGGCACGAGACATTCGAATTCGCGCTCATCACGATCGCCGACCCTGCCCCCGGATCGGCCGATCCGGGGTTGGGAGAAGAGGATGACACCGCCACACTGAACCCGAGCAGTCCCGCATTGCAGCCCAGGCCACAGCAATGCGCAGCGAATCGGGTACGCAACGAACGCCGACGACCGCGCTCCGCACAACCCCTATGGACAGAACGTTATGAATCGCCACACTATTGGCTAATGTTGAATATAGTTACATTTATCCCTGCTAAGTAGTCGCTTCCTAACTTAGGCTGCCAATCATCACTCATACGGCTTACCGCCACCTTCGGGAGGCGCCGGGTGGAAAGGCAGCGACATGCGCGGTAACGACTGGAACTGAATTCGACCCCTGGGGTCCGGACCGGTCCGGAGGTAGGCTGCTGACAGCGGAGGCGGTCACCGGGAGGGACATGACCCTTTCCCAGCGACGAGACAATGAGACCGATAGGCGGCTGACGCTGCTGGTCGGTCTCGTCGTCGTTGCGGCCGCGATCGTCGTTGCGGCCTCGCTGCGCGAGGCGTTCCCCACCCCGCTGCTGTCCAGCGCCACCGGCGTGTCGACCCTGGTCATGCTCACCTTCACCATCACGGTCGGCACCCTGTTCAAGGCACGTATCCGGATCAGGTCCACGACACATTCCATCAGCTGGAACGAGACCGCGCTGGTGATCGCCGTGGCGATCGCGCCGACCCCGTGGGTGATCCTGTGCACGGCGATCGGGGTGGCCCTGGCGTCCCTCCAGCTACCGCCGATCAAGCTGGCCTTCGGCGTCGGGAAGAACGTCCTGATGGCAGCGGTCGCCGGAGTGGTCTTCTCGGCCGTCGGCTGGGACCGCCTGCCCGCCCAGCCGTGGGACATGATCCCGCCCCTGGCCGTCGTGTACCTGGTCGCCGTGGTCATGGACGAGGTGCTGGCGATCCCGGTGATCGCCCTCGCCTCCGGCAACCGGATCTCCCACCAGTTCCGCAGCAACCTGGACCTGCGGGTCGCCGGTTACGCCGTCCGCTTCGTCGTCGTCGTCTGCACCCTGCTCGTCCTGCGCGCCGATCCCCGGCTGCTGCTGGCCATGCCACCCCTGGTGCTCAGCCTGCACCTGGGCTACTCCACCCGGATCCGCACCCGCACCGAGCAGCAGGCCTGGCAGCGGCTCGCCCGCACCACCGACGCGCTCAACGTGGTCGACCTGGACAAGGTCCTCACCACCGCGGTCACCCAGGCCGCCGAGCTCTTCTCCGCCGACGAGGTCGAGATCGCGCTGCGCGACGGCGGCCGCACGGTGCGCGGCGCCGGCAGCACCATCACGTACGACGGGCCGGCCGGTGAGCCGAGCCCGGTCGACGGCGCGGTGGTCGACGCCCGCCTCGAAGGGCACGACCGCACCGCCGACGTGGGCACCCTCCGGCTGCGCTTCCGCGGCCCGGTGCGACTCTCCGAACGGGAGCAGTACACCCTGCGCACCTTCACCTCCGCGCTCTGCACCGCCGTGCGCAACGCGCAGGCGTACGCGGAGCTGGCGCGGGTGGCCGCCGAGCACGAGCACGCCGCCACCCACGACGCGCTGACCGGTCTGGCCAACCGCCGGCACCTGCTGGAGAGCGGCACCGAACAGCTCGCCACCCGGCACGCCGAGGGCGTCACCGCGCTGGTGCTGATCGACCTCAACCACTTCAAGGAGGTCAACGACACCCTCGGCCACGCCGCCGGGGACCAGGTCCTCACCCAGGTCGCCGACCGGCTGCGCCGCGCCGCTCGCGACGAGGACCTGGTGGCCCGCCTCGGCGGCGACGAGTTCGCGGTGCTGCTGCGCGCCCTGCCCGCCCCCGCGGTGGCCGCGCACCGGGCGGAGGCGCTGATCGGCGTCCTGCACGAGCCGTTCGACGTGGACGGGATGCGGATCAGCGTGGAGGCCAGCGGCGGCATCGCGGCGGCACCGGCCAGCGGCGGCATGCCCGAGCTGCTGCGCCGCGCCGACGTGGCGATGTACCAGGCGAAGCGGGCCGGGCAGCGGGTCGCCACGTACGCCCCGGGCCGGGACACCGCCGACCTCGGCCGGCTCACCCTCGGCGGGGAACTGCCCAGAGCGGTGGCCGACCAGGAGTTCACCGTCAACTTCCAACCGATCGTGGACCTGGGCACCGGCGAGGTCACCGGCGCCGAGGCCCTGGCCCGTTGGCACCACCCCACCCACGGCATGATCGACCCGCTGCGCTTCCTGGAGGCGGTGGAACGCTCCGGCCTGCTGCCCGCGTTCGCCGAGGCGATCCTCGACCAGGCGCTGCTGGCCGCCGTGAGCTGGCGTACCGCCGGCTTCGACCTGCCGGTCTCGGTGAACGTCTCCCCCCGCAGCCTGCTCGACGCCCGCTTCCCCGGCGCGGTGCTCGCCCGGCTGCGCGCGCACGACCTCCCGCCGGACCGGCTGGTGCTGGAACTGACCGAGACGCTGACCCTCAGCCAGCTCGACGTCGTGGACCGGGTGCTCAGCCGGCTGCGCGACGCCGGCGTCCGGCTCGCCCTGGACGACTTCGGCACCGGCTACTCGTCGCTCTCGCTGCTCTCCCGCATCCCGGTGCACGAACTGAAGATCGACCGGAGCTTCGTCACCGCGATGGAGGGGTCGACGGAGGCCGCCGCCGTCATCCGCTCCACCCTCGACCTGGGCCGCAGCCTCGACCTGACCGTGGTCGCCGAGGGCGTCGAGAGCGAACCGCAGCGCCGGGCCCTCTGGGAGCTGGGCTGCGCCGCCGGACAGGGCCACCTCTTCGCCCGCCCACTGCCCGCCGGCACCCTCCTCGCCGCCCTCCAGCGCGGCTCGGGCGGCCGTCCGGGCAGTCTCGTCCCGCCGCTGCACGACACCGGCGCGGTCATCCGCCTCGCCCCCGGCCGTCGCCAGCCCGGCCGCGGCCGCGCGACCGGCCTTCCGCACCTGCCGGCCTGACCTCGGGCCCGCCGGGCCGCACCCGGCCGGTCTGCCAGACTTGCCGGCGTGATCGCCCCCGACCGAGCCGCCCGCACCTGGCGCGCGGTGGACTCCGCCGCCGGGGGTCTCGCCCTCGACCTGGGCCTGTACGCCGTCTCCGCCGCCTTCGCGGCGGTCACCGCCGTCACCTCCACCCTGCCGCCGCACCGGGCCTGGGGGAGCGTCGCGGCGCTCGGCTACCTGCTCGCCGCCCTGCTGGTCGCCGGGCAACTCCTCGCCCGCCGGTCCCGTCCGGCACTGGCCGCGACCCCGGTCCGCTGGGCGGTCACCGGGCTGACCTGGGCCACCACCGCCCTGCTGCCGCTGGTGGCGCAGAGCGTGCAGCGGGCGTCGGGGCGTACCGACCGGGCGCAGGAGGAGGTGGTGGTCGTCGAGCACGCCGGCATCCGGCTGGCCGACACCGGCACCCCGTACCTCGGGCACGACGCCATCGCCGCGCTCCCCGCCGACGAGCGGCTGCTCGGCTACACGCCGTACCAGCCGGGGATGGCGCTGTTCGGGCTGCCCCGGGCCGCCGTCGACGCCTGGTGGACCGACTCGCGGGTCTGGTTCGCCCTGGTCACCGCGCTGGTGCTGGCCCTGGCCGTGGCCGTCCTGCGCGACCCGCGCCGCCTCCCGACCGACCGGCCGGCCCCGGCGACGGTGCTGCGGGGCGTACAGGCGGCGACCGTGCTGCCGGTCTGCGCGCTCACCCTCGCCACCGGCGGCGACGACCTGCCCGTACTCGCGCTCTGCCTGCTCGCGCTGGCGTTCGCCGCCGCCGGGCGGCCCGGCGCGGCGGGCGTCGCGGTCGGGCTCGCCGGGGCGCTGAAGCTCTTCGCCTGGCCCGTCGCCCTCGTCCTGATCTTCTGGGGCGCCACCCGCCGGGCCGGGCTGCGGGTCAGCGCCGGCGCGCTCGGACTGCCGCTGCTCGCCCTGGTCCCGGCCCTGCTGGTCGACCGGGACGCCCTGGTCGAGAACGTGCTGCGCTTCCCGCTCGGCCACGGCCTGGTCACCAGCCCCGCCCAGTCGCCCTTCCCCGGCCACCTCGTCGCGACCACGCTGCCGGCCGGCCGGGTGGTCGCCGGCGCGCTGCTCGTCGCCGCCGGGCTGGCCATCGCCGTCCGGCTGCTGCGCCGCCCGCCACGCACCGCCGCCGCCACCGCGCTGGTCTGCGGGTACGGCCTGCTGGCCGCAATCGGACTGATGCCCTCCACCCGCTTCGGCTACCTGCTCTACCCGCTCGCCCTGCTGGTGTGGGCGCCCGCGCTCACCCCGACCGGAGTCCCGGTTTCGCCGACAGGAGCCGCCCCCAGGGCGTAGACCTGGAGACATGAGCAGCACCTACCGCGATCGCGAGGACGCCGGCCGGCAGCTCGCCGAACGACTGACCGGCCTGGTCGGGCAACCCGACGTCGTCGTGCTGGGACTGGTCCGGGGCGGCGTGCCGGTGGCCCGGGTCGTCGCCGACCGGATCGGCGCGCCGCTGGACGTGCTGGTGGTCCGGAAACTGGGCATGCCGTTCGCCCCCGAGGTCGCCTTCGGCGCGCTCGGCCCCGGCGGCGTCCGGGTGCTCAACGACCCGGTCGCCGCCCAACTCGGCCCGGACGACGTCGCCGACGTGCAACGCCGGGAGCAGGCCGAACTGGAACGCCGGGAGGCCCGCTACCGGGCCGGCCGGCCACCGCTGGACCTCACCGGCCGTACCGCCGTGATCGTCGACGACGGCCTGGCCACCGGCGCCACCGCCCGGGCCGCCGTCCAGGTCGCCCGCCACCTCGGCGCCCGCCGGGTCGTCGTGGCGGTGCCGGTCGGCTCCCAGGAGGCGTACGAGATGCTCGCCGCCGAGGCGGACCAGGTGATCTGCGCCCAGCGCCCACCGGGCTTCGGCGCGGTCGGCGCCTACTACGAGGACTTCCACGAGGTCTCCGACGACGAGGTCGGCGAGGCGCTCATCGCCACCGCCTGAAGTTCGCTCCGACCGGGTACCGTCGAGCGATGCAGCTCACCTGTCCCAAGTGTCACGGAGACATGCGCCAGTACGAGCGCAGCGGCGTCGTCATCGACCAGTGCGCGGAGTGCCGAGGGATCTTCCTCGACCGCGGCGAGCTCGAGAAGCTCTTCGAGGCCGAGGCCCGCTGGAACCAGCAGCAGAGCCCTTCGGCGCCGGGGCAGCAGCCCCACGCCCCCGCCCCGCAGCACACCCACGCCCAGGGCGGGTACGCCCCGCCGCCGCCCCCGCCCCCGCACCAGCCGGGCTACCCGGCCGCCCCGCCGCCGCCCCCGCCCGCCCCCGGCTACCCGCCGCAGCCGGCGTACGGCCACACCGGGCACCAGCAGCAGCACCACGGCTACCACGGGCACTACAAGCGCAAGAAGCACAAGAGCTTCCTGGACGAGATGTTCGGCTGAGCCGCACGCCGTGGGCCGGGCCGCCCGGCCCACGGCGGCGTCCTGCCGTTCGTGGCGACCCGTGGCAGGCTGTCAGCCATGAGGCCGATCGCGCAGCACGAGGCGCTGGCCCAGGCGTACCAGGGGATCACCGACGTGGTCCGCGGGCTGGACGACGCCGACCTGCAGCGGCCGACCCGCTGCCACGGCTGGCTCGTCGCCGACCTTCTCTTCCACGTCCTCTGCGACGCCCAGCGGGCCCTGGTCGCCCTGGCCAGCCCCGCCGACGGCCCGCCGGACGTGGACGACGTCAGCTACTGGCGGTCGTTCCCGCCGGGCGGCGACGACACCCGGCACACCTGGTGGGCACGCCGCTCGGCGGCCGCCTTCGACCGGCCCACCGGCGTGGTCCGGCTCTGGTGCGACACCGCCCCGGCCGCCGTGCGCGCGGCCACCGCCGCCGACCCGGCCGCCCACGTCACCACCCAGGGTCACGTGCTGCGGGTGGCGGACCTGCTGGCCACGTTGACCACCGAGGCAGGCGTCCATCACCTCGACCTGACGCTCGACCTGCCCGACGCGCCGCCACCCGGCCCGCTCGCCACCGCGGTCGCCGTGGCCACCATGGACGGTCTGCTCAGCGACGACGCCGTACGCCCCGCCGCCTGGTCGGACGCCGACTACCTGCTCAAGGCGACCGGCCGTACCCCGCTGACCGACCGGGACCGGTGGGAGCTGGGCGAGGCGGCGGGCTGGTTCCCGCTGCTCGGTTGAGCGACTGTCGAGCCCTCAGACGACCGCCATGTCGACGAAGCGGGACAGGTGCAGCTGGGCGGCGACCGTGATGCTGTCGGTCGGACCATTTCGGTGCTTGGCGACGATGAAGTCCGCCTCGCCGGCCCGGGGCGACTCCTTGTCGTAGTAGTCGTCGCGGTGCAGCAGGATGACCACGTCGGCGTCCTGCTCGATCGAGCCCGACTCACGCAGGTCGGACAGCTGGGGTCGCTTGTCCGTACGCTGCTCCGGGCCACGGTTCAGCTGACTCACCGCGATCACCGGGCACTCGACCTCCTTGGCCAGCAGCTTCAGGCCACGGGAGAGGTCCGCGACCTCCTGCTGCCGGCTCTCGGTCCGTTTCGGCGAGGTCATCAGCTGGAGATAGTCGACCACGATCATCTTGAGGTCGTGCTTCTGCTTGAGCCTTCGCGCCTTGGCCCGGATCTCCATCAGGTTCATGCTCGGCGTGTCGTCGACGAAGAGCGGCGCCTCGCTGATCTCGCCCATGCAGCGGGCGAGCTTGGTCCAGTCGTCGTCGGAGAGCTGGCCGCTGCGCAGCACGTGCAGGGGGACGCGGGCCTCGGCCGAGAGGAGTCGCATGACGATCTCGACCTTGCTCATTTCCAGCGAGAAGATCGCCGCCGCCTGGTTGGCGCGGATAGCCGCATTTCGGGCAAAGTCCATGCTAGCGGTCGATTTGCCCAGACCAGGTCGCCCTGCAACGATAATAAGTTGGCCCGGGTGCAGGCCGTTGAGCAGCCGATCGAGGTCGGTGAAGCCGGTCGGCACGCCGGTCATCACGCCGCCCTGGGCGCCGACCGCCTCGATCTCGTCCAGCGTCGGCTGGAGCATGTCCGCCAGGACGGCGAAGTCCTCGCTGACCCGCTTCTCGGTCACCTCGTAGACGGCCTGCTGGGCCAGGTCGACGATGTCGTCGACGTCCCGGCTGCCGCCGTTGGCGGTGCCGTAGCCGAGCTGCACGATCCGGGTGCCGGCCTCGACCAGCCGGCGCAGCACGGCGCGCTCGCCGACGATCCGCGCGTAGTACGCGGCGTTCGCCGCCGTCGGCACGCTCGCGATGAGGGTGTGCAGGTAGGGCGCGCCGCCGACCCGGGCCAGGTCACCGGAGTCGGCCAGGGCCGCCGCGACGGTGATCGCGTCGGCCGGCTCGCCCCGGCCGTAGATGTCGAGGATCGTGTCGAAGATGGTGGCGTGGATCGGCCGGTAGAAGTCGTTCGTCTTCAGGATCTCGACGACGTCGGCGATGGCGTCCTTGGAGAGCAGCATGCCGCCGAGGACGCACTGCTCGGCGGCGACGTCCTGCGGCGGGGTCTTGTCGAACTGACCCTCGCGCTGCGCCGGGGCGGACCCCTGCCCGCCGGCCCGGGGCTCCGCCCGCATGTCGTCGGTGACCGACACGGATCCCCCTCCACTGCGTCGGGTCGAGTCCAGCTCTACCGGCCAGGTACGACAACTTCCGATCGGACCGGGCCGGTCGATCGGGGGGCATCGCGCGACCGGTCGGTGCCCCACGATACGGAACCCGAGGTCAGCGCACCAAGAGCGGCGGTGGACGAGCCTCGGGACAACCTGTGGACGCGAGTGGACAACCGTGTGCGTAGCGTGTGCACAGCCTGTGGACAACGGATGGGGAATTCCGGGCCATAATCGTCTGACCTGCGGAAACTTGATCCCCACCCTGTGGACGAATATTTTCCGGTGCGGCTTCTGGGCCGGATTTCCCGTACTATCTGCTGCGAACGGCTACACCTGGACAGCGGATTGCACTTTCGGTTGAGAAGGGTCACGCTCCGGCCGTGAGTTACCGGGACTGGGAGCGCGGGGAGGGCAGCCCGCGCGAGGGCCGGCCGATCGCTCCGTGGGAGGGCCCCGGCGAGCCGGTCCCGGCCGACCCGTACTCCACCCGAGCGGAGCGGCGCCGTACGCCGAGCCGACGTCGGGCGATCGAGCGTGGCCAGCAGGAGCCGGTCGACGCGTACCTGCCGCAGTGGGCCGTGGAGTCCGGGATCGCGCACGCCGACGGGCGGGGTCGCCACGCCGCCCCGGACGACGACGAGGACGACGACCGGCCCGTCTCCGGCCCGGGGCGACGCGCGGCGCGGCGACGCGCCGAGCGCACCTGGGGTGAGCTCCGGGCGATCGGCGCGGCGCCCGAGGCGGACGACCACACCCGTGAGTGGACCTTCGACCGCCCGCAGGAGCAGGGGTACGTGGGCAGCCGGCGCGCCGACGACGACTCCCCGGTCTCCTCGCCCGCGCCGACGGCCCGCCCGCGCCGCTCCGCCACCCGACGCCCCCAGGTGATCTGGTCCGGGCTGGAGGAGACCGAGGGTGAGCCGGCCACGGACGACGGTGAGCCGGAGCGGCCGACCCGCCGCAGCCGTCGGGCGACCGCCGACGACTCCTGGGCCCGCCCGGCGGTGGATCCGTGGAGCCGAGCGGAACGGGCCGTCGAGCCGGAGCCCCCGCCCGCGGTGGACCCGTGGGACGCCTCCGGGGTGCACGTCTGGCAGCGCTCCGGCGGTGACGACCCGTGGGACCGGGCGGGCGGCACGGCCGGTTGGGGGGACAGCACCGGCCAGTTCGACCGGTTCAGCGACACCGCGCAGTGGGACCGTACCGACGCCGGGCTGCGGGACGCCGGGACCGGTCGGCGGGCCCGGTACGCCGACACGAGTCCCTGGGACGAGGACCGCACGGACGTCGGTCGTTGGGACCGTACGATTCCGCCGCAGTCGGCGGAGCCGGACACGGGTGCGGGCTGGCCGTGGGCGGAGCAGCCGGAGGGCTTCTGGTCGGGCACCCGCCTGGCCGGGGACGATCCCCGGTGGATGGATCCGCCGCCGTCGGCGCCGCGTTCTCCGGCGGTGGCGTACAGCGCGCCGCGTCCGCGCTCGGCGCCCCGGCGTCGGCCGGAGCCGGTCGCCCCGGCGGCCGCGCCGTCCTGGCGGGACCGGATCGAGTCTGTGGGTGCCGGCGGTGGGTGGAACCGCCGGCTGGAGGACGACCTGCTCGACCCGGATCCGGGTGGTCCGCTGCGTCCGCTGGTCTACACGGCGGCCTGTTACCTGGTCCCGGCGGTGCTGGTCTTCCTGTGGCTGCTCACCCTGGACGGTCAGGCGCCCGCCGGCTGTGTGACGGACATCAGCGGCGGTGGGTGCGACTCGCCGCGGGCGCACGCCTTCGGGTCCCTGGTGGCGGGGGCGCCGCGCTTCGGGTTGGCGTTCGTGAGCAGCCTGGTGGTCGCGGGGCTGCTGCGCCGGGTCGGTACGACGTGGCGGCCGGCGACGGTGGCGCTGGCGGCAGCCGTGGTCGGTGGTGGTCTCTCCACCGTGATGATCAGCGCGTTCACCGGTCAGCCGATCGGCTGACCTGGCCGGCGTCGCCGGCTCGTGGAAGATGCGGAAGGGCCCGCACCGGTTGCCGGTGCGGGCCCTTCCGTCGTGCTGTCGGGTGTCAGCCCTGGACGACGTTGAGGTCGAACTTGGCGGTCACCTCGGGGTGCAGCTTGATGCGCACCGGGTAGGAGCCGGTCGACTTGATGTGACCGGGCAGTTCCAGCCGACGCCGGTCGAGGACCGGGCCGCCGGCGGCCTTGACGGCGTCGACGATCTCGGCCGGGGTGACCGAGCCGAAGAGCCGACCACCGTCACCGGCGCGGGCCTTCAGGCTGACCTTGAGGCCCTCGAGCTGGCCCTTGACCTCGTTGGCGTGGCCGAGGTCGCGGATCTCGCGGGCCGAGCGGGCCCGCTTGATCAGCGTGACCTGCTTCTCCGCACCCTTGGTCCAGGCGATCGCGAAGCCCTGCGGCAGCAGGTAGTTACGGCCGTAGCCGTTCTTGACCTCGACGATGTCGCCGGGGGCACCGAGACCGGAAACTTCCTGGGTCAGGATGATCTTCATGTCGGTGCCTCCTCTCAGCGGGCCGTCGCCGTGTACGGCAGGAGCGCCATCTCACGGGCGTTCTTGACCGCACGGGCGATCTGGCGCTGCTGCTGCGAGGTGACGCCGGTCACCCGCCGAGCGCGGATCTTGCCGCGGTCGGAGATGAACTTGCGCAGCAGCGCGGTGTCCTTGTAGTCGATGTAGGTGATCCCGTCCTTGTCGAGCGGGTTCACCTTCTTCTTCGGCTTGCGAAGTGCCGCAGCCTTGGCCATTGCTCGTGCTCCTGGTTTGCGATCGCGGGCGCTCGGCGCCATTAGAACGGAGGCTCCTCGTCGAAGTTGCCGCCCGAACCACCGCGCGAGGGGGCGGGCGCGGCCGAGGCCCAGGGGTCGTCGAAGTTGCCTCCGCCGCCGCCCTGACCACCACCGCCGCCGGAGCCGAAGCCACCGCCGCCGCCACCGGAGCGCGACATCTTCTGCACCTTCGCCGTGGCGTAGCGCAGCGACGGGCCGATCTCGTCGACCTCGAGCTCGATGACGGTGCGCTTCTCACCCTCGCGGGTCTCGTACGACCGCTGACGCAGCCGACCCGAGACGATCACACGGGCGCCCCGCTGGAGCGACTCGGCGACGTGCTCCGCCGCCTGCCGCCACACGGTGCAGGCCAGGAAGAGCGGCTCGCCGTCCTTCCACTCGCCGGAGGCCTTGTCCATGAACCGGGGCGTCGAAGCGACCCGGAACTTGGCGACCGCCGCACCGGACGGGGTGAACCGCAACTCGGGGTCATCGGTCAGGTTGCCGATGACCGTGATGGTGGTGTCTCCTGCCATGACCATCTCCTCGCGCACTCATCGTTCTGCCGTACAGGCTCTCAGAACCCTCTGACAGCGCCGATGAGGCTGATCCGGGCGAACCGGGTTGAATGCTTAGCGCATCTCCGGCCGGATGACCTTGGTGCGCAGCACGGACTCGTTGAGCCGCAGCTGGCGGTCCAGTTCGGCCACCGCCTCCGGCGTCGCCTGAAGGTCAACGACGGCGTAGATGCCCTCGGCCTTCTTGTTGATCTCGTACGCGAGGCGCCGGCGGCCCCACACGTCCGTCTTCTCCACCGAGCCACCCGCGGTCCGGATCACGTTCAGGTACGTGTCGAGCGACGGGGCGACGGTGCGCTCCTCGAGACTGGGGTCGAGGATCACCATGACTTCGTAATGACGCAAGACGTACTCACCTCCTGTGGGCTAGGCGGCCACGGTCCTTCCGTGGCAGGAGGTCTGCGTCGTGGCCCGCTCCCGCACCGGGGGGACCCGGCCGGACGCGGACAACCGCACCAGGATACCCGGTCCGGACGATCATGCCCGGGCAGGTGGTGACGGCCGGTCCGGACACGGCGACAGGGGCCCGCGTCGGCTCCCGAAGGCCGGCGGCGGACCCCTGTCCACGAGGCCGCGGGGCGTCCCGTCCGCATTCCTTGGGTGGGACCTGGGGAGGAACGACCACACCGATGAGGTTGGATCGAGGACGCCCCGCGGAGCTTCATCCTGTTGTTATCTGACGGTACAACGGCTCTCGTACCCAGATGGCGGAATTGCAACTATTCGTCCGAGATTCTGTCGTCGAGTGGTGACTCGGCGGGACGGGTCCCGCCCCCGACGCCGGGCCGCACGACGGGGGTGACCCCGCACCGGGATCGACCACCACGGCTGCGACCGCAGGATCCGGGAGAGCCGAGCGTCGATCCCACCCCGCTCAACGACCACCGGCCCGGACGGTGACGCGGCGGGCGCCGAGACTCCCCACGACCGTCACCCCAGGCGTCGGTGCGGCGACGTAGGCTCCCCTGCATGCGTATCGGAGCCCATGTCGACCAGGCCGACCCGCTGGCGGAGGCGGCCTCACGTTCCGCCGGGGCGGTGCAGTTCTTCCTCTCCGACCCGCAGGGCTGGAAGGCCCCGAAACCGCGGGAGGACGCCGACCGGTTGCGCGCCGCCGACGTGGACCTCTACGTCCACGCCCCGTACGTGATCAACGTGGCCACCCTGAACAACCGGATCCGGATCCCCAGCCGCAAGCTCCTGCTCGGCCACGCGGCCGCGGCGGCGGAGATCGGCGCGAAGGGGCTGGTCGTGCACGGCGGGCACGTCAACGCCGGCGACGACCTGGCCGTGGGCTTCGACAACTGGCGCAAGACCTTCGCGTACGCGGCGGATTCCGGAGGGTTGCCGCTCCCGGTGCTGATCGAGAACACCGCCGGCGGTGAGAACGCCTGCGCCCGGCGGCTCGACGCGCTGGCCCGGCTCTGGGACGCCCTCGGCGACCACGAGGTCGGCTTCTGCCTGGATACCTGCCACGCCCACGCCGGTGGCGAGGAGCTGCTCGACCTGGTCGACCGGGTCAAGGCCATCACCGGACGGATCGACCTGGTGCACGCCAACAACTCCAAGGGCGCCTTCAACTCCGGTCAGGACCGGCACGACAACCTCGACGGCGGCACCATCGACCCGGACCTGGTGGTCGCGGTGATCCGGGCGGCCGGCGCGCCGGTGATCGTCGAGACGCCCGGCGGCGCGGCGGGACAGGCGGCGGACATCGCCTTCCTGCGGGAGCGGCTGGGGACGGGGGCCTGAGCCGGATGACCACCGACACGACCGACGGCGGCCGGCCGACCGGACGGACCGACGGCCCCGACGGCCCCGACGGCGGGGGCGCCACCCCTGACACCGGCAGCACGCACACCGACCCGCCACCCGCCGCCGGCGACGCGTCCGGGGACGCGGCGGCGACCCCGACCGCCCGCCCGGACGGTCCGGAGGCCACCGGCGACAAGGCCCCCGAGGGTACGACGGGCGACGCGGAGAAGACGGGCGACGCCGAGAAGGCAGGCGACGCGGAGAAGGCAGGCGACGCGGAGAAGACGGGCGGCGCGAAGAAGGACGGCGCGAAGAAGAGCGACGCGGAAAAGGCGGAGAAGAAGGACGACGCGGAGAAGAAGGACGACGCCGCGCCGGCGGACCCCTGGTCGGCGTTCGCCCCCGCCCCGGAGCCGGTCCCCGGGCGCCCCCGTCGCGCCGCACGGGCTCTCGGCCGGCTGCTCGGGCACGAGTGGACGCTCGCCGCCCTGGCCGCGCTGGCGCTCGCCGCCGCGCTGACCTGGCCGACGCTGCGCTACCCGCTCTACACACTGCCCCAGGACTACTGGGACCCGAGCCTCCAGGCGTGGCAGATGGCCTGGTCCGGGCACGCCCTGCGGACCGAACCGGCCCAGCTGTTCCACTCGAACACGTTCTTCCCGGAGCCGTGGAGCTTCGCCTTCTCCGACATGCTGCTCGGCTACGCGCCCGCCGGCATGATCGGCACCGGCCCGGAGGCGGCGGTGCTGCGCTACAACATCATCTTCGTGCTGGCCCACGCGCTCGCCACGTTCGGGGCGTACGTGCTGGCCCGTCAGCTCGGGGCGGGTCGGGCCGGCGCGGCGGTGGCCGGGGTGAGTTACACCTACGCCCCGTGGCTGCTCGCCCAGGCGGGTCACCTGCACATCGTCTCCAACGGCGGCATCCCGCTGGCGCTGGCCATGCTGGCCCGGGGGCACGGCTGGTCGTTGCGCCACGGCTACCGGCCGGAGCGCCGGCACACCGGCTGGACGCACGCCGGCTGGCTGGTCGCCGCCTGGCAGCTCAGCCTGGGCTTCGGGATCGGCCTGGTGTTCGCGTACGTCCTCGCGGGCATCGTGCTGGTCGCGGCGGCGATCTGGTTCCTGCGGCGGTACGTCGTCCGGCCGGTCAAGCGCCCGTTCGGCACCCGCCTGCTCGTCGCGGACCTGATCGGCGGCCTGACCTTCGCCGGTGTGGGCGTGCTGCTGGCGATCCCGTTCTTCAGGGTGGCCGAGCTGCACCCGAACGCCGAGCGCACGCTCGGCGACATCGGCGTCTACTCGCCACCGGCGATCGGCTTCCTCACCGCGCCGCCCGAGTCGCGAATCTGGGGCGCGCTGCACGAGGGGGCCCGGGAGACGCTGCCCTGGCACCCGGAGATGACCCTGCTGCCGGGCTTCGTGCTCTACGCGCTGGCCGCGGGCGGGCTGTTCGTCTCGGTCTGGCGGCTGCGGCACCGGCTGCTGCTGCTCGCCGGTGTGCTGGTCACCCTGGTGCTGGCGATGGGCACCCGGTTCTTCGACGGCACCTTCACCTACGCGCCGCTCTTCGAGCACCTGCCCGGCTGGAACGGCCTGCGCACCCCGGGCCGGTTGATGCTCTGGACCACCCTCCTGCTCGGCCTGCTCGCGGCCGGTGCGGTCACCGCCTTCTCCGAGCGGGTACGCGAACTCGGCGCCGAGGGTCCCGCCGCCCGTCCGTCGCCCTGGCTGCGGGCCGTCGCCCTGCTGCCGCTGCTGCTGGTGACGGTCGAGGGGTTGAACGTGACGCCGCACCCGGCGGTGCCCGAGCAGCCGGTGGCCATGCGTACGGTGGACGGCCCGATGCTGGTGCTGCCGAGCAGTCAGAACCTGGACCAGCCGGTGATGCTCTGGACGACCAGCCGGTTCCAGGACGTGGTCAACGGCGGCAGCGGCTTCACCCCGACCCAGCTCGACGAGGTGCGCCGGGTGACGCTCGCCTTCCCCGACCGGACCAGCATCGACTACCTGCGGATCCTCGGCGTCCGCAACGTGGTGCTGCTGCGCGACCAGATCGTCGGCACGCCGTGGGAGGTCACCGTGGACGCGCCGGTCGACCAGCTCGGGATCACCCGCGAGGAGATCGGCGACGCCGTCGTGTTCCGTCTCTGAGCCGTCGTCGGTGGGGTTCTCGGGGCAGCCCCACCGGCTCCGGGCGGTCAGGCTTGATCCCTACGCCGGTGGGGCTGCCCCGAGAACCTGACGTGCCCGAGGTCGTCTGGGACTCGCGCGCCTCTCAGGTGGGCGTGGTGGCAGGCACCGGTTCGGGTGCTGCGGGTCGGTTGCGGCGGTCGGCGAGCCACGGGACGTCGGGTGCGCCGTCGAGGACGCCGCCGTCCGGGTCGTCGGCGTACGTGCGGCGCACCGCGTCCCGTTCGGGGTGCAGGATGTCCCGGATCACCAGCACACAGAGCAGCACGACGGTGCCGAGGCGCAGCGTCGCCGCGAGGACGAACACCCCTTCGGGGAAGACGGGCCGGCTGGTGGCCGCGCCGAGCAGTTCGCCGTAGAAGGCGGTGAAGTAGCCGATCTCGGCGACCTGCCAGGCGATGAAGGCGCCCCACCGGGGGCGGGCCAGCACGGCCAGCGGCAGCAGCCAGAGCACGAACTGCTGCGACCACACCTTGCTGAAGATCAGGAACGCGGCGACCACCAGGAAGGCGAGCTGGGCCAGCCGGGGACGGCGGGGCGCCAGCAGCGCCAGCGCGGCCACGCCGAGGCAGGCCAGCAGGAACAGGGCGTACGACAGGTAGTTCAACGTCGGGATGTTGGCGTTCAACCACTGGAACGGCCCCTGGTCCCCGGGCACGCCGGTGTTCACCTTGCCGTCGAGGTACCGCCCGATGTACCAGAGGGTGCCCCAGTCGATGGGGCGCTCGGTGTTCAACTCGAAGAACCGGTTCCAGTTCTCCCGGTACGGGATGGCCACCGGCAGGTTGACCAGGACGAGAGCCGCCAGCGCGGTGCCGAGGGCGGTCAGCGCGGCTCGGAGCCGACCGGCGCGTACGGCGAGCACCAGGATCGGCCCGAGCACGAACAGCGGCCACATCTTGGCCGCGCCGGCGAGGCCGAGCAGCACGCCGGCCAACGCGGGGTGCCGGCGGGCCCAGGCGGCGAGGCCGAAGGCGGCCAGTCCGATGGCGAGGAAGTCCCAGTTGACCGTGGCGGTGAGCAGCAGCGCCGGCGCCAGCGCGAAGAGGGCGGCGTCCCAGGGTCGGCGTCGGCGTAGGGCGAGGATCATCGCGACGGTGGCCACCGCCAACGCGCTGAGCGTCAGCGCGTTGAGGTTGTAGAACCACCGGCCCTGGTTGATCTGCGGGTCGTCGACGCCGAGGGCGTGCACCGGCAGGCCGAGGGCGCCCATGAAGTAGCCGGTGAGCACCGGGTACTCGACGGGGTGGTCCCGGTAGGGGACCTTGCCCTCGTTGAGCCCCTCGGCGTAGTAGAGGGCGAGCACGTCGGTGTAGCAGAGCCGGGTGTACTGCACGTTGTTCTGCCAGGCGCCGTCCTGGCAGGGGGACTTCTGCACCCAGTGCAGCGCCAGGGTGAGGCAGGCCAGCGCCAGCACGATCCGGGTCGCCGTCCAGAACCGCCGCTCGCGGCCGGCGGGCCGGTCCAGCGCGACGGCGTGGTCACCGAGCGGGCCACCGATCGCCTCGGACACGCCGCGGACGAAGCCGTCGGACCGGGACGGGTGGTCGCTGCTCCCGGCGTCGTCGATGCCGGCCGTCGACTGGGTGCTCATGGAGAGGCATCCTGCCGTACGGCGGGGGTGTGCGTCCCCTCCCGGAGCGCAAGTTCCCGAAAAAGCCGTCGGCGGCCGGACGTGAGGTCCGGCCGCCGACGGCGGTGTCGCGTGGGGCTACTCGCGGATACGGGGTGACAGCGTCGGTAGGAGTCCGCCCCCGTTGCCGCCACCGCCGTCGTTGCCGCCGCCGCCGTCGTTGCCGCCGCCGCCGTCGTTGCCGCCGCCCGGGTTACCCGGGTTGGTCGGGCCCTGGTTGCCGCCGTTGGGCGGGCAGAACAGGCCGAGCGGACCGCAGTCCTGCGGCTGCTGGGGCTGGTTCGGCACGGGCGGCGGCGCGGGCTCCTCGCCGTTGCCGGCGTTCTGGTCGCCGATGCCGGTGACGCTCGGCATGCTGATCTTGTCCTTGCCGCTGAGCGCGTCGTCCATGTACCGCTCCCAGATCGCTCCGGGCAGCTTCGAACCACCGATGTCGTTACCGTTGCGGTCGAGGATCCTCGGCTTCTTCGGGTCCCGGCTGCCGACCCAGACCGCCGTGGCGAGTTGCTCGGTGTAGCCGACCATCCAGGCGTGCGCGTTGCTCTTGCTGTCGTACTCCCAGGTGCCGGTCTTGGCGGCGGCGTCGCGGCCCCCATCGAGCGAGCGGTTGTTCGGGCCGGGGATCTGCTTGAGCACACCGGTCACCTCGTCGGCGACCTCCGGCCGGATCCGCTGCTTCGGGTTGCGCTTCTCACCGGTGCCCGGGACGACCTCCCACTTGCCGGTGTCGCGGTTCTGCCGCTGCACCTTGATGACGAAGTGGGCCTTGTTGTAGACGCCGTGGTTGGCCAGGGTGGCCAGGCCGTTGGCGTGCTCCAGGACGGTCACCGGGTACTGGCCGTAGCCGACCACGTGGAAGAACGGGTGCGGGGCGACGTCCTCGCTCTTGCTCTTCAGCAGGTTGACCGGCTTCGGCGGGTTGTCGGAGGTGGTCCACATCGTGGTGATGCCGGCCGCCTTCGCCATGTCGATGATCTTGGAGGGCTTGATCTTCTCCGAGACGTGGTAGAAGGGCACGTTGTACGACTGGATGGTGGAGAACTCCAGCGTGCACCACTTGCCGCAGGTCTTGCTCACGTCACGGCCGGCGTTCTGCACCGGGTTCTTGAAGCCCTCCGGCTTGAACGGGGTGGCGTCCCAGTGCGACTTGACCGAGATGCCCTCGTTGATCGCCGCGGCCAGCGTGTAGACCTTGAACGACGAGCCCGGCGGGTGCCCACCGGTGAGGTTGCCGCCCGAGTCGACGTTCTTGCCGGCGTAGTCGAAGTCGGCGCCCGAGTCGCCGCCGTAGTAGGCGAGCACCCGGCCGGTCTTCGGCTCGACCGACACCACCGCCGCCATCAGGTTCTTCGGCTCGGGGAACGTCTCCGAGCCCTTCTTGCGCTGGGCGGCGTCCTCGGCGGCCTTCTGCAGCTTCGGGTCGATGGTGGTCTGGATCCGGTAGCCACCGTCGCGCAGCTCGTCCACACAGCTCGGCTTGCCGGGGGCGTTGGAGTTGGTGCAGACGCCCCACCCCTCCAGCTCCTCGCGGACGTAGTTGACCACGTTGCCCCGGGGCGTCTTCACGCCGAATCCGGCGCCGCCGTCCTTCGGCTTGAGCAGTGACTTCGTCGGGTACTCGGTGGGCCGCTGCGGCTTGCCGGCGGCGTTGAGCCAGCCCTTGGCGACCATGCCGTCGAGGACGTACGTCCAGCGCTGCTGCGCCTCGACCGGGTTGACCGCCGGGTCGTAGCCCTTGTGGCCGCCGGGAGCGGTGCTCGCCACCGGCTGCTTGATCAGTGCGGCGAGCACGGCGCCCTGGGCCACGTCCAGGTCCTTGGCCCGCTTGCCGAAGTACGTCTGCGCCGCCGCCTCGATGCCGTACGCGCCTCGGCCGAAGTAGATCACGTTGAGGTAGTGCTGCATGATCTCCGGCTTGGAGTACTTCTCGTTGAGCTTGGAGGCGAGGATCGCCTCCTTCACCTTCCGGGCGTAGGTGTCGTCCTTGAGGTTCTCGTAGGCGTTGCGGGCGTACTGCTGGGTGATCGTCGAGGCGCCCTGCTTGTCGCCGCCGGTGAGGTTGTTCCACGCGGCGCGGGCGATGCCCTTGTAGTCGACGCCCGAGTGCTCGTAGAAGTTCCGGTCCTCGGCGGCGGCGACGGCGTCCTGCACGTGCGTCGGGATGTCGTCGATCGTGACGAAGGTGCGGTTCTCGTCGCCGAGCTTGGCCAGCTGGGTCTTGTTGTCCTGCGCGTAGATGGTGGTGGACAGCGGCAGCGGCACCTCGTTGGGCAGCACCACGTTTGTCGAGTAGTAGGTGAACCCGATCACGCTCACACCGGCGAGCATGATGAAGACCGCGAAGCTGGCGATCAGCATGTTGATCCGCTTGCGCTTCTTCGCCCGGGCCGCCGCCTGCGGATCACCCGCGCCGGGGCCACCTCGGCCGCCCCGCCCCGGGCCACCGGGACCACCCGGGCCGCCGCCGGAGACCGGCGCGACACCCGCCCGGGCCACCGCCGCCCGTCCGCCGACCGAGGCGGAGCCGACGCTGGCGCGCCCACCGACCGCCGCCGCGCCGACGCTCGCCCGCCCGGAGGAGCCGGGGGCCGGGGAGACCGGGACCGAGGCGCGTCCGGCGCCGGCGCGTCCGCCGGGCGCCGGGGACACCGGCACGGAGGCCCGCCCCGCACCGGCCCGCCCCACCGACGCCGAGCCGGCGGCGCCGGGCTGGCGCGGCGGCACCGACGCCGAGGCCCGGCCCGTGGGCGCACCGCCCGAGCCGACCGAGGCCCGGCCCGCGGGGGCCGCACCGTCGTTCGCACCCGGAACCTGGGCCCGCGCACGCGGGGAACTGGGATCGCCGTACGAGTTCATTCCTCACACCCTGCCGGTCGCGGTGGGGCGCGGGGGCGCCGCCACCGGGTTGCCGTGAGTTGACACACGTGGCGCCGCCCCCCGCAGGGGCAGCGCCGCATCCGTACCAATCGGACCAATCGGGCCATCGAGCTGTCGGTCCGGGTACCCGGCGTCGTCGACGCCGGGAAGGACCGGTCCAGCCAGGATCACCGTTGCGCCTCTCGCCTTCGCCCGTGGGCCGGGCCCGCGCCGGGGGCGTTCACGCCCGCCGCACCCTGCTCCGACCCGTCCTCGGCCAGCCCGTCCCGGCCGAGCAGGAACTGCTCGACGAGATGGTTCCAGTCACAGCCGAGGCACACCTCCACCACGAAGACCTGGAACTCACGCAGCGTCATCGCCAACACGGGCAACTCGGCCAGGTTCCGCGCCTGTCCGGCGGACTGCTTGAGTTCGTCCCCGTAAATGTAGTGGACGTGGGTGAGGTTCTCGCTGCGACAGATCGGGCAGCGCTGCTCGGTCGGCTCGCCGTGGAAACGAGCCGCGTTCTTCAGGTACGGCGAGGCGTCGCAGACGTCGTAGGTGCCGACCCGACCGGCCAGGAGCTCACGCAGCACCGCCCGCTTCTGGAGCGAGTAGTCCACCACCTGGCGCTGCGTACGCATGCGGTGAAGGGTACGCGGTCCGGACGGGTGAGGCGACCGCCGTCACGATCCGTGATGACGACACCGCGGAACGGGGGTTTGCCCTGATCGCGGATGAGGTACTAACGTGCGATGTATCGGTCCGATACATCGAGACGGTTAACGGCCCTGTGCCGGGGGTAGGAAGGATGGCCCGTGCTCGAGCTAGCCATCCTCGGCCTCCTGCAGGAGTCTCCGATGCACGGTTACGAGCTGCGCAAGGAGCTCACCGCCAAGCTCGGAGCGATCCGGGCGGCGATCAGCTACGGCTCGCTCTACCCGACCCTTCGCCGGCTGCAGGCGGCGGGATGGATAACCGAGGCCGACGAGACACCCGCGACCGCCGAGGAGGTTCCCGCGTTGACCAGCCGACGCGGTCGGGTGGTCTACAAAATCACCGCGGAGGGCAAGGAACGCTTCGCCCAGCTCATCGCCCAGGCCGGGCCCGAGACGTACGACGACACCGGTTTCGGCGTGCACTTCGCGTTCTTCGCCCGGACCGACCAGGCGACCCGCCTGCGCATCCTGGAGGGTCGCCGCCGCACGATCGAGGAGCGTCGCGAAGGACTTCGTGACGTGCTGGGCCGGGCAGCCGAGCGCCTCGACGCGTACACCCTGGAACTGCAACGCCATGGGCTCGACGCCTGTGAGCGCGAGGTCCGCTGGCTGGAGGAGCTCATCGCCAACGAGCGCTCCGGCCGTGCCCCGACAGTCCCGCAGCCCGGGACGGCCGGCGGCCGACGAGACAACAACAGCCCGCCCCCGCCTGGAGAGTCCAGGACAGAGCGGCCGTGATGAAGAAGAAGGAGGCAGACGCTATGGGCTCCGTCCGCGTCGCCATCGTCGGTGTGGGTAACTGCGCCTCGTCCCTCGTGCAGGGCGTGGAGTACTACCGGAACGCCGACCCGAACGACCGCGTCCCGGGTCTCATGCACGTCACCTTCGGCGACTACCACGTATCGGACGTGGAGTTCGTCGCGGCGTTCGACGTGGACGCCAAGAAGGTGGGCATGGACCTCGCGGAGGCGATCGTCGCCAGCGAGAACAACACCATCAAGCTCTGCGACGTGCCGCCGACCGGCGTCAGCGTGCAGCGCGGCCCGACCTTCGACGGTCTGGGCCAGTACTACCGCGAGATCGTCGAGGAGTCGGACGCCGAGCCGGTCGACGTGGCCCAGGCGCTGCGTGACGCCCAGGTCGACGTCGTCGTCTCCTACCTGCCGGTCGGTTCCGAGCAGGCCGACAAGTTCTACGCGCAGGCCGCGATCGACGCCGGCTGCGCGTTCGTGAACGCCCTGCCGGTCTTCATCGCCTCCGACCCCGAGTGGGCGAAGAAGTTCGAGGACGCGGGCCTGCCGATCGTCGGTGACGACATCAAGAGCCAGGTCGGCGCCACCATCGTGCACCGCGCGCTGGCGAAGCTCTTCGAGGACCGCGGTGTCGAGCTGCTGCGCACGTACCAGCTCAACTTCGGCGGCAACATGGACTTCATGAACATGCTGGAGCGCAACCGCCTGGTCTCGAAGAAGATCTCGAAGACCCAGTCGGTGACCTCGCAGATCCCGCACGAGATGAGCAAGAGCGACGTGCACATCGGCCCGTCGGACCACGTGCCGTGGCTGGACGACCGCAAGTGGGCGTACATCCGCCTGGAGGGTCGCTCCTTCGGTGACACCCCGCTCAACGCCGAGCTCAAGCTCGAGGTGTGGGACTCGCCGAACTCGGCCGGTGTCATCATCGACGCCGTCCGGGCCGCGAAGATCGCCCTGGACCGGAAGATCGGTGGCCCGATCCTCTCCGCCTCCTCGTACTTCATGAAGTCCCCGCCGGTGCAGTACGCCGACCACGACGCGCACGCCGCGGTCGAGTCCTTCATCAAGGGCGAGGTCGAGCGCTGACGCGCTGACGCTCCACCGGGCGGGCGCACACCCGCACCAGCACGGCCGAGGGCCGGGTCCGTACGGACCCGGCCCTCGGCGCGTACGCGTCGCTACTTCGCCCAGGACGGCTTGGTCCGCCGGGCCAACTGCGCCCGCTGGTCCTCCGCCGCCAGTCCGCCGCTCGAGGGCAGGATCGACGGGTTGACGCTGCCGGACGCGACGACGAACGCGACCACGTCCAGGATCACGTGGGTGGTCTGCTGCGCGTGCACGGAGATCTGGTCGGCCAGCGGGTTGATCCCGGTCAGGAAGAAGTTCGACAGGGTCTGACCGGCCTGGAAGTTGATCGACGAGAAGGCCGGCGGACGCTGGCCCGGGTCCGGGAAGATCTGCAGGAAACCGGCGGCGAGTGCGCCGGTGACGGTCACGTTGCCGTACACGGCCTCACCGAGGAAGACGTAGTCGTCCAGGTTGACCTGGATCGTGTGGCCGCGCAGCAGCCGGCCGGCGCTGTCCAGGTTGCCGGCGGGGTTGACGATGCTCTTCCGACCGGCGGCGGTCCGGGTGTCGATCACCCGCTGCGGCACCACCGGAACCAGCTCGTTCGAGTTGGCGTTCGTCCGGACGTACTCGACGAAGTTGCCCTCCATGGGTGGCAGGCCCGGACTGGTCACGGCCCAGATCGTCCCGGCGGTGTCCAGCGAGACCGAGCCCACCTCGGCGTGCCAGCCGAGGCCCCGTCCGGTCGGCGTCAGCCGCAGGGCCGGACCTGAGAACGGGACGCCGTCCGGATCGGTCTCGACAGTCGTGTTCTCCAGCCGCAGGGGCGCGGAGGTGAGCGAGCCGCCGCGCAGGGTGGTGGGGGTGCCGGCCTCGTTGACCTGCCCCTGGAGCACCGGCTCGCCCGGTGCGGCCTGGGCCTGCCCGGCGGTCGCGGCTCCCACCGCCGCCGTGCCGGCGAGACCGGCGGCGACGGTCGAGGCGCGGCGCAGCAGGAGACGGCGGTCGAGGGTGCGGTCCTGGTCGTTGCTCACGATGTTTCTCCCCGTGGTCGTGGTGCGGTGTACCTCGTGCCGGTGGAACGTCCCACCGCGGCACCGGGTTGCACCCGGACAGCAACCGGATCTCGGGAAGTTCAGGACCAGGCGCGCCGGAGGGCGACGCCGGCCTCCAGCTCCAGCAGCTTCACCTTGCGCTCCACGCCACCGCCGAAGCCGACCAGCTTGCCACCCGCGCCGACGATCCGGTGGCAGGGCACGAGCACCGGGACCGGGTTGCGGTTGCAGGCCACCCCGACCGCCCGTGCGGCACCGGGGTCGCCGACCAGCCGGGCCACCTCGCCGTAGGTGAGCGTCTCCCCGTACGGGATGCGGGTCATCTCCCGCCACACCGCGCGCTCGAACTCGGAGCCGCGCCGGGCCGCCACCGGCACGCCGAATTCGGTCAGCTCCCCGGCGAAGTACGCCCGCAGCTCCGTAACCGTCCGCCGGGCCAGCGCGTCACCGGGCTCGTCGACCGCCGACTCCACCCGGCCGAAGTGCGCGCCGCACACCGCCTCGTCGTCGGTGGCCACGGAGAACTCCCCGATCGGCGAGTCGAGCACGGTCCAGCGCATGCGCCGATTCTTCCTCCACCCGGAGCGGACCACCAGCGCGGCCGACTACGCCCGGCCCCGCTGATCGACACCGGATGCGGTATGTCCCGGTGTCCGCAGAGCCGGACACCGCGACACGCCGCACATCGCGGGGACGCGCGACGGAGGTGGGCGGAGATCACGGCCCGGAAATGTTGCACGACGTCGATACGGTGCAGGTCGTGGCCACGGGGACCTTCATCTTCCTGATCATCGGCGGGGCGGGTGTCGCCGTGCTGGCGCTCTCGCTGCTCGGCACCGAACTGTTCCACTTCGGTCACGCCGACGTCGACGGGCCGGTCTCCGTCGAGGCGGTGGCCGGCTTCCTCGGCGCGTTCGGCTTCGGCGCCGCGATCGTCAACGAGCTGCTCGGTGGTCGTACCGCCGGGACGGTCGCGGTGGCGGCGGCCGGCGGCGCGCTCGCGGCCGTGCCCACCGCCTGGCTGGCGGCCCGCCTCAGCCGGGCCGCGCGGAACATGCGCACCGACCCCACCCCCACCCGCGACGACCTGGTCGGCGCCATCGGCCTGGTCGTCACGCCGGTGCCCGCCGCCGGTTACGGCGAGGTCCGGGTACGCGTCGCCGGCCAGCCGGTGAAGCTCAACGCCCGCGCGGACCATCCGATCCCGGTCGGCGCGCAGATCTTCGTCGTACAGGCGCTGAGCGAGACCAGCGTCCACGTCGAGACCTACTGACCCCCTCCCTTCCCCTCCTCGCAGAGACGGAACCTGCCCATGCCCCTCGTCATCGCCGTCGGCGGCGCGGTCCTCCTCGTCCTCGTGCTCGTGCTCTTCGTGCTCTCCCGGATCAAGGTCGCCGGCCCGAACGAGGCGTTCATCGTCACCGGGCGCAAGGGCCGGACGACGCAGACCGCCGACGGTGGCCGGTCCACCGACATGTCCGGGCAGAAGGTCGTGCTCGGCGCGTCCGTCTTCGTGCTGCCGGTGGTGCAGAAGCTCCAGTCGCTCGACCTGTCCAGCCGCCGTATCGACGTCGGCATCCGGGGCGCGGTCAGCAAGCAGGGCATCCGGGCGGACCTGCACGGCGTCGCCATCGTCAAGGTCGGCGGCACCGAGGACGCGATCCGCGCCGCCGCCCAGCGCTTCCTGCACCAGCAGGACGAGATCGACAACTTCACCCGGGAGGTGCTGGCCGGCGCGCTGCGCTCGATCGTCGGTCGGCTCACCGTCGAGGAGGTCATCCGGGACCGGGCGGCGTTCGCCAGCGCGGTCGCCGAGGAGGCCGAGCACTCGATGACCAACCAGGGCCTGGTGCTGGACACCTTCCAGCTCCAGGACATCCTGGCCGAGGGCTCCTACCTGCAGGACCTGGGCCGACCGGAGGCCGCCCGGGTGCTCAAGGACGCGGCCATCGCCGAGGCGCGGGCCCGGCAGCAGGCCGAGCAGGAGCGGCTGCTCGCCGAGGAGGCGATCGCCGAGGCCAACCGGAACCTGTCGCTCAAGCAGGCCGCCATCCAGGCCGAGATCGACGCGGCGAAGGCGAAGTCGGCGGCGGCCGGGCCGCTCGCCCAGGCCGAGCGGGACCAGGCGATCCTCTCCGAGCAGCAGAAGGTGGCCGAGCGCAACGCCGAACTCAAGCAGCGTCAGCTCGACACCGAGGTGCGCAAGCCCGCCGACGCGGCCCGGTACAAGGTGGAGCAGGAGGCCGAGGCGGCCCGCAACGCGGCGGTGCTGAACGCCGACGCGCAGCGGCAGTCCGTGATCGCCGCCGCCCAGGCCGCCGCCGAGCAGGCCCGGCTCACCGGTGAGGGCGAGCGGGCCCGGCGGGCCGCGCTGGCCGAGGCGAACGCGATCGAGGGCGCCAAGGAGGGTGAGGCGGAGCAGCGCCGGCGCTCGGCGATCGCCGAGGCGGTCGAGCGGGAGGGCCAGGCCGAGGCCGCGGCGATCCTGGCCAAGGGGCAGGCCGAGGCGGACGCGATGGCGCGCAAGGCCGAGGCGTTCGCCGCGTACGGCGAGGCGGCCGTACTGGACCTGCTGGTCAAGGTGCTGCCGCAGGTGGTCGAGGCGGCCAGCGCCCCGATCGGCGCGATCGACAAGATGACCGTGATCTCCACCGACGGCGCGTCGTCGCTGACCAAGTCGGTCGCCGGCAACGTCGCCCAGGGGCTCCAGCTCGGCAGCGACCTGACCGGCATCGACCTGGCCGGCCTGCTCGCCAAGCTGGGCTCGGCGTCGACCGCCGGCAACGGCAAGGCGCCCGTCGAGGGCACCACCGTCGAGACCCGCTGACCGTACGACGACGAAGGGGCCGCCCGGCGAACCGGGCGGCCCCTTCGGTGTCCGTCAGGCCAGGCCCTGCTCGCGGGCCCAGCGCAGCAGCTCCGCCTCCGCCTCCGCGCGCTCCAGCGGACCGCGTTCCAGGCGCAGCTCCTTGAGGTGCTGCCAGGCCCGGCCGACCACCGGCCCCGGCGGCACGCCGAGCAGCTCCATGATGGCGTTGCCGTCCAGGTCGGGACGGACCCGGGCCAGGTCCTCCTCGGCCGCGATCCGGGCGATCCGCTCCTCCAGCGCGTCGTAGTCCGCGGCGAGCTGCGCGGCCTTGCGGCGATTGCGGGTGGTGCAGTCCGAGCGGGTCAACTTGTGCAGCCGGGGCAGCAGGTCGTCGGCGTCGGTGACGTACCGGCGCACCGCCGAGTCGGTCCACTCGCCGCGGCCGTACCCGTAGAAGCGCAGGTGCAGCCCGACCAGCTTGGTCACCTGGGCGGTGACGTCCTTGGGGTAGCGCAGGGCCTTCATCCGGGCCTTGGTGAGCCGGGCGCCGACCACCTCATGGTGGTGGAAGCTGACCCGGCCGTCCGGCCCGACCGCCTTGGTCGCCGGCTTGCCCACGTCGTGCATCAGCGCGGCCATCCGCAGGACGAAGTCACAGCCGTCCTCCTCGTACGAGACGGCGTTGCTCACCACGGTGAGCGTGTGCTCGTAGACGTCCTTGTGCTGGGCGTGCTCGTCGATCTCCAGCTTGAGCCCGGTCAGTTCGGGCAGGAACCGCTCGGCCAGCCCGGTGTCGACCAGCAGCCGCAGCCCGGTGATCGGATCGGCGCCGCAGAGCAGCTTGGTGAACTCGTCCCGGATCCGTTCGGCGGTGATCCGGTCGAGGTCGGCCGCCATCCGGGTCATCGCCTCGCGCACCTGCGGGTGCACGGCGAAGCGGAGCTGAGCGGCGAACCGGGCCGCACGCAGCATCCGCAGCGGGTCGTCGCCGAACGACTCCCGGGGCGTGCCGGGGGTACGGATCACCTTGGCGGCGAGGTCGTCGAGGCCACCGTGCGGGTCGGTGAAGCGGTGGTCGGGGAGGCTGACCGCCATCGCGTTGATGGTGAAGTCGCGCCGCCGCAGGTCCTCGGTGAGGCTGGTCCCGTACTCGACGATCGGGTTGCGGCTGACCTGGTCGTACGCCTCGGCCCGGTAGGTGGTGACCTCCAGCCGGAGCCCGTCGCGCTGGCAGCCGATGGTGCCGAACTCCCGACCGGTCTCCCAGATCGACTCGGCCCAGCCCTTGACGATCCGCAGCGTCTCGTCGGGGTGGGCGTCGGTGCAGAAGTCCAGGTCGTCGCCGAGCCGACCGAGCAGGGCGTCGCGGACCGATCCGCCCACCAGGTGCAGTTCGTGACCGGCGCGCGCGAACCGGCGGCCGAGCTCGTCGGCGACCGGGGAGACGCGGAGCAGTTCGGCGACGGCGTTGCGCTGCGCGGCGGTGAGTTCGCGGCGGTCGGCGGCGTGGGGAGCGGAGGCTTCGGACATGGGAGCGCCAGCCTATCGGGCCGGGCCGTGATCTGATCCGCCGGGCGCGGGTATGCCACCCGGGTTGACTATGGTCATGGCGTGCGGGCCGGCGCCGGTTCCGACGTACCCCTTGGAGGCTGGAGATGAGCGGCGGGCTCTACCGCAGCGCGAACGCCGCGCAGGGAGGCGGGCCGCCGCCGGGCGACGACGCCACCTTCATCTCCGCCGAGCCGCTGAACCAGCCCGGGGTGGAGGCCACCGCGCCCCCGCAGGAGGTGGTGGCGGAGACCAGCGCCGCGGCGAACAGCGCGGTGATGGCGGTCGGCAGCCTGGTCAGCCGGGGCACCGGCTTCATCCGCAACCTGATGATCGGCGCGGCGCTCGGCAGCCTGGTCGGTGACGCGTTCACCACCGCGCTGTTCCTGCCCAACCAGGTGTACGAGTTCCTGCTCGGCGGGGTGCTCACCAGCGTGCTGATCCCGGTGCTGGTACGGCGCCGCAAGACCGACCCGGACCGGGGCGAGGCGTACGCGCAGCGGCTGCTCACCCTGGCGGTGCTCGCGCTCGCCGTCACCGTGGTCATCGCGTTGCTGCTGGCCTCGACGCTGACCGCCATCTACGCCGGCGGCAAGGACGAGAACTACACCGGCCTGGTCACGAACCTGTCGTACCTGATGCTGCCGATGCTGTTCTTCACCGGCGTGAGCGCGCTGATCGCCGCGGTGCTGAACACCCGGGGGCACTTCGCCGCGCCGATGTGGGCGCCGATCCTGAACAACCTCGTGGTGATCGGTGTCTTCGGCCTCTACATCGTGGTCTACGGCGCGAAGGCGCTGCGCCCGGAGCAGATGGGGTGGGGCCGGATCCTGCTGGTCGGCGGGGGCACCCTGCTCGGCGTGGCGGTGCAGACCGCGGGCCTGCTGCCGGCGCTGCGCAAGGTGGGTTTCCGCTGGAAGTGGCGCTTCGACTTCCGCGAGCTGGGGCTGCGCGAGCTGGCCCGACTCGGGGCGTGGATGTTCTGCTACGTCGCGGTCAACCAGCTCGGCCTCTTCGTGGTGGTCAACCTGCTCACCCGCGCGGCGGGCGAGAACAGCGCCGGACTGCTGATCTACAACAACGTCTTCCTGCTGCTGATGATGGCGCACGGCATCATCGCCGTCTCGATCATCACCGCGTTGATGCCCCGGATGAGCGGTGCCGCCGCCGACGGCCGGTTCCACGACCTCACCGCCGACCTGTCCCGGGGCACCCGGATGGTCACCGCGGTGCTCGCCCCGATCGCGGTCTGCTACGCGGTGCTGGCCGCGCCGATCTCGGTGGTGGTCTTCCGGTACGGGGCGTTCACCGGCGACAACGCGGTGGCGACCTCGACGGTGCTGCTGGTCGCCGCGGTGGGGCTGGTGCCGTTCGCGATCAGCCAGCTCTTCACCTTCGCCTTCTACGCCCTGCCGGACACCCGTACCCCGGCGCTGGTCAACATCCCGGTGGTGGCGCTGCGGGTGGCCCTCCAGATCGGGCTGTACCTCGTCTTCTCGACCACCTTCGCGGCGGCGGGCATGATGCTCGGCAACGCGATCTCGTACCTGGCCGCCGCGGTCATCTCGGCGATGCTGCTGCGTCCCCGGGTGGGTCGGATCGGCCTGGGCGGGATCATGCGGACGATGGGCAAGGTGCTGGTGGCCGCGCTCGGGGCGGCCCTGGTCGGGCTGCTGGTGGTGGCCCTGCTGCCCGGTGACCGGGAGGACCTGGGCTGGCTCGCGGCGGCGGTGCAGCTGGTGGTCGGCGGCGCGGTGATCGGCGGGACGTACCTGGGGCTGGCGATGGTCCTGCGGATCGGCGAGATCACCGAGGTGGTCGGGATGGTGCGGCGGCGGCTCGGCCGCTGAGGCGGCGCCGTCCGTGGTGCTGGACGACATGCCGCCCGCTCCGGCCGGCGGACACGGAGTGTCAACGAGGATCACCAGCCTGGGGACACGGCTGTGGATAACTCCGCGATTCCCCGGTCAGCGACCGAAAGGTCCTGTGGACAACCAGCCGTACGGTGGAGCATGGCGAGCCGTTCGGCGGGAACCCGGTGGGACGTCGCCGGACCGCCACACCCAGGTCGGCCCCTGCGACGGCTACTTGCGGTCAACCCGTAGATTGGCTAGTACATGTGCCAGCAACGTGGCTGACAACGGTCGCAACCGGACGAGGTCGGTCACATCAGGCACGTCGCCGCAGGCGGCGGGAAGATGACATGTCGGTATGACGGGCAGTCCGGGTAAGGTCGCTCTGGACGGACACGGCAGGTGGCCGACGGCTCGCGTCGACGCGCCGACCGGTTCCATCGAAGGCAGAGCGGGAAGCCACATGCCCAGCAGCGCGGGTCCATCGATCGACACGATCACCGAGGGAGGACGGGTGACCCAGGTCGGCGAGGGTCAGGAGGCGGAGGAATCCGCTCCTCCGGTCATGACCTTCGGTGCTCCCACGGCCGGTGAGATCCTCGCCGAGCGGTACGAACTGGTCGAGCACATCAACAACGACAGCGCCGGGCGACTCGTGTGGCGAGGGGTCGACGTCGTGCTGCGCCGACCGGTCGCGGTCGTGCTGCGCTACCCGGGCGGCGACTCGGCCACCGAGATGCTCCAGGCCGCGGTGGCGGCCAGTCGGGTCATCCACCCCAATCTGGTCGGCGTCTACGACGCGATCGACGAGGGCGAGCGGGCGTACGTCGTCCGCGAGTGGGTCGACGGGCGGTCGCTGCGCGAGCTGGTCGCCGCCGGCCCGCTGGACCCGGCCCGCGCCACCGCCATCGGCAACGCCGTGGCCAGCGCGCTCGCCTCCGTGCACGCCACCGGCATGGTGCACGGCAACGTCCACCCCGGCACCGTGATGATCAGCGACGACGGCCGGGTGGTGCTGGCCGACGCGCGCACCGACGGCGACGACAGCCAGGAGAACGACGTCCGGGCGGTCGGCGGCATCCTCTACTTCGCTCTCACCGGGCACTGGCCGCACGCCGAGGCCCCGCTGCGGGGCGCGACGGCCGGGCACGGCCGGGCCGCCATCGTTGACGCCGTCCGCGACGCCAGCGGTTCCATCGCCGCCCCGCGACAGGTCCGGGCCGGTGTGCCGGCGTACCTCGACGACCTGACCATGGACCTGCTCGACCCGGAGATCGCGTCGCCCTCGTCGGACGTGCTCGCCGCCGAACTGGGTCGGCTCGACATCCCGGCCGAGGACCACTTCCTCGACCAGACCGGCACGATCCGTTTCAGCGCGGACCCGGGCGACGACCCGTCGCCGCTGGCCGCCGCCGGTGGCCGCAAGGTGGCGATCGGCATCGCCGGTCTGCTGGCGGTCGCCCTGGTCGGCCTCCTCATCGGCATCAGCGCGTTCGGTGGGGACAAGTCCCCCGACACCCAGCCGGTCGCCCGCCCCTCGGCGAGCGCGCCGGCCGCCGCCGGGACGACCGCCCCCGCCCCGGCCGTCAAGAACCTCACCATCCAGGACGTCCGGATCATCGACCCGGACAGCAGCGACCGCGCCGAGGTGCGCAACGCCGAGAAGGTCATCGACGGCGACGAGGACGAGGGCTGGGAGACCGCCAGCTACCGCAACCACGGCAAGTTCGGCGGCCTCAAGAAGGGCATGGGCATCTGGATCGACCTGGGCGCCCCGCACACGGTGAAGTCGCTCCAGGCCACCCTGTCGTCCACCGGCGCCTCCGCGGAACTGCGCGCGGGCCTCGCCGACTTCCCGTCCAGCTCCTCCGGCGACAAGCAGCTCGTCGCCAGCTACACCACGCTGATCGGGCAGCCGTTCGAGGGGCACGACGGCACCAAGATGACCTTCAACGGGTTCGACGCCGACAAGCAGTACCAGTACCTGCTCTTCTGGATCACCGAACTGCCGGAGAAGGACAGCGGGGACGGCTGGAAGCTCGGCGTCCAGGAGATCAAGGTCCAGGGTTCGTGAGCCGTCCGCCGCGATCCCGGCACCACCCCCGCCGGGTGTGGTGATGGCGGGTCGCGGCGGGCATACGCCCGAGCCGGCGACCGGCTCCCTCCCGCCGGTGACGCTGTCGGCCGCCGAGGCCTCCGACCTCGACCTGCTCCGCGCCCACGTCGCCGGTGACCGGGACGCCTTCACCGAACTCTTCCACCGGCACCGGGACCGTCTCTGGGCGGTGGCGCTGCGGACCCTCGGCGACCGCGAGGAGGCCGCCGACGCGTTGCAGGACGCGCTGCTCTCCGCCCACCGGGCCGCCGCCCGGTTCCGGGGCGACTCCGCCGTCACCACCTGGCTGCACCGCATCGTGGTGAACGCCTGCCTGGACCGGATCCGCCGCCGTCAGGCCCACCCGACCGTGCCGCTGCCCGACGGCACCCGCACGGAGGAGGGCACCGGCGGCGGAGTGGAGCCGGCCGCGCCGGCCACCGACCACGACACCGCGCTGGTGGTCCGGCAGGCCCTGGCCGCGCTGCCGGTCGAGCAGCGGGCCGCGCTCGTCCTGGTGGACGTGCAGGGCTACCCGGTCGCCGAGGTCGCCCGCATCCTCGGCGTGGCCGAGGGCACGGTCAAGAGCCGCTGCGCCCGGGGCCGGGCCCGGCTCGCGGTGCAGCTCGGGCACCTGCGCACCGGTGACGACCCGGCCCCGCCGGGCCCCGATCCCGCCGGCCGGGACGTGCCCGGCGTCACCATCGGGAACCCACGGACTCCGGACAGCGTCCGATCGGGGTCGGGGCGCTTTCGGCGGGACGCCAACCAGGAGGACACGTGACGACCGGGGAGTTCAGCGGGGTCGATCACGACCTGCTCGCCGACTACCTGGGCGGGGCGCTGGACGGTACCCCCGAGGAGGCGACGGTCGCGCGGCTGGTCGCGCAGGACCCGGCCTGGGCCGAGGCGTACGCCGCGCTGGCTCCCGCCGTCGCCCGGACCACCGCCGACCTGGGCGCGCTCGCCGCTGTCGAGATGCCAACCGCCGTCGTCGAGCGACTCACCGCCGTACTGGCCGGTGCGGGACCGGGCAACGCCGGCCAGCCGCTGGACGCCGCCCCCGTCGACCGGCCGGACACCGCCCACCGTCCCGGATCCCCGGTCGTGCCCGCGCAGGGCGGCGGCGCGGCACCGCGTACCCCGGGATCCCGGCGTGACGACGTCGCCGGGCCGGGCCGGCGGCGCCGGCGCTGGGCCCGCCTGGCCGCCCCCACCGCGCTCGCCGTGGCCTCCATCGCCGCCGTCGGGTTCGGCGTCGGGCACCTGCTGGACGGCTCCGGCGCGACCGACGGCGCCGAGTCGACGGCGGCCGGCCCCGCTGCGGCCGCCGACCAGGGCTCGTTCCGGGTGACCGTGGCCCCGCAGCGCAGCGGCACCGACTGGACGCCGGAGTCGCTGGCCGCCGGCGCCGCCGCGAGCGTGCTGCCCCGACTGGCCACCGAGGTGCCCGGGATGGCGCCCGGCGAGGTCCCCGGGGAGATCCGGCAGGCCGGCCCCGGCGGGCTGGACCGGCTCGGCGCGCCCGACGCCCTCAAGGACTGTCTCGCCGAGGTCGCCGCCGCCCACGGACGCGCTCCGCTCACCGTCGAGTTCGTCGACTACGCCGCCTTCCGGGGTGAGCCGGCGCTGGTGCTCCGGTTCGCCGACCGGACCGGCGAACGCTGGGCCTGGGTGAGCGGGGCGGAGTGCGGTGTGCCGGGGTCCGGCGCGGACACCCGCTACCAGGCGCGGGTAGGGTGAGGTCGCGGTCAACGGTCGGCCGTCGCCGCGTGACGTGACCCACCGGACGACCGGTTCGGGAATCCCCGGTTCGTACGATGACGTTCTGCAAGTCAGTCGCCGACGTCGCTGAGCCGTCGGCACTCGGATCGATGTCGGTGCGCCGCCGATGTCGAACACACACATCGGGAGACGGCAGTGGACGAGGTCCGCAACCTGATCATCATCGGCTCCGGGCCGGCCGGCTACACGGCGGCGGTCTACGCCGCACGCGCCAACCTGAAGCCCCTCGTCATCGAGGGTGTGCAGTCCGGCGGCGCGCTGATGACCACGACCGAGGTGGAGAACTTCCCCGGCTTCGCGGACGGCATCCTCGGCCCCGAGCTGATGGACAACATGCGCAAGCAGGCCGAGCGGTTCGGCGCGGAGTTCCTCACCGACGACGTCACCCGGGTCGAGCTCAAGGACACCGGCATGATCGGGTCGGACGCGGTGAGCACCGTCTGGGTCGGGCAGACCGCCTACCGGGCGAAGGCCGTCATCCTCTCCACCGGCTCGGCCTGGCGTCCGCTGGGTGTGCCGGGGGAGCAGGAGTACCTGGGCCACGGGGTGTCGTCCTGCGCCACCTGCGACGGGTTCTTCTTCCGTGGCCAGGACATCGTGGTGGTCGGCGGTGGCGACTCCGCGATGGAGGAGGCCAGCTTCCTCACCCGGTTCGCCGACTCCGTCACCATCATCCACCGGCGCGACTCGTTCCGGGCCAGCAAGATCATGGCGGAGCGGGCGCTCGGCAACGACAAGATCAAGGTCGAGTGGAACACCACCGTCGAGGAGATCCTCGGCGAGGACGGCAAGGTCAGCGGGGTCCGGGTCCGCAACGTGCACAGCGGTGAGACCAAGGTGCTGGACGTGACCGGCGTCTTCGTGGCGATCGGCCACGACCCGCGCAGCGAGCTGTTCCGGGGCCAGGTCGAGCTGGACGACGAGGGGTACGTCAAGGTCGAGGCCCCGAGCACCCGGACCAGCGTGCCGGGCGTGTTCGCCGCCGGCGACGTGGTGGACCACACCTACCGGCAGGCCATCACCGCCGCCGGCACCGGCTGCGCCGCCGCCCTCGACGCCGAGCGCTTCATCGCCACGCTGCAGGGCTGAAAACCGAGAACGAACGCCTGAGGAGGAGGGTCATAGTGGGAGCAACAAAGGTCGTCACCGACGCGAACTTCGCCACCGACGTGCTGAAGTCCGCCAAGCCGGTGCTGGTGGACTTCTGGGCCGAGTGGTGCGGGCCGTGCCGCAAGGTCTCCCCGCTGCTGGAGGAGATCGCGGGCGAGATGGGTGACCAGGTCACCATCGTCAAGCTCAACATCGACGAGAACCCGGAGACCGCCCGCGCCTACCGGGTGATGTCCGTGCCGACCCTGACCATCTTCAAGAACGGCGAGCCGGTGCAGTCGATCGCCGGCGCGAAGCCCAAGGGCGAGCTGGTCCGGCTCATCCAGTCGGCGCTCTGAGACGACGTACCACCGCGACCCCCGCACCCGTACCGGGTGCGGGGGTCGCGTCCTGTTGGCTCCTGACCTGGGCGAACCCCCGCCCGGAGCAGGACCGGTCACGATACGCTCCGTAAGCGTCCGCTGGGCGGAGCGTGCCGATCGCCACGCGACACGTGACCGTGGCACCGGCCAACCAGCAGCAGAGGGGGTCGTACGTGCGTCCGATCCGACCCGGTGACCGTGGGCCCGCGGTGACGGAGATCCGCACCGTCCTCACCGGCCTCGACCTGCTCCCCCCGTCGACCGACGACGAGTTCGACGGGGCCACCGAACGTGCCGTGCGGGCCTTCCAGCAGTCCCGTGGGCTCAGCATCGACGGGCGGGTCGGCGCGGAGACGTGGCGGGCCCTGGACGCCGCCCGCTGGCGGCTGGGCGCCCGCACCCTCTACCACGCGGTGCCCGAACCCCTCACCGGCGAGGACGTCCGCTCGCTCCAGGAGCGACTGCTGGAGATGGGGTACGACGTGGGCCACGCCGACGCCATCTACGGCATCCGCACCTCCCGGGCGGTGGCCCAGTTCCAGCGGGAGGTGGGGTTGAAGCCGGACGGGTCCTGCGGGCCGCACACCATGGGCGCGCTGCGCCGCCTCGGGCGCAAGGTCGTCGGTGGCCGCCCCCAGTGGTTGCGCGAGTCCGACGCGATCCGGCAGTCCGGCCCGACCCTCGTGGGGCGCACCGTGGTGATCGACCCCGGCCACGGCGGCACCGACCCCGGCGTGGTGGTGCCGGACGGCCCGCTGCGCTGGACCGAGGCGGACCTGGTGCACGACCTCGCCAGCCGCCTGGAGGGACGGCTCGCCGCCGCGGGCGTACGGGTCCAGCTCACCCGGGGACCGTCGCCGGCGACCTGCCTGCCGGACGCCGACCGGGCGCAGCTGGCCAACTCGCTCGGCGCGGACGTGTTCATCTCGCTGCACACCGACGAACACGCCAACCCGGAGGCGGAGGGGGTGGCCACCTACCACTACGGCACGGACAACGGCGTCACCTCGACCACCGGCGAACGACTGGCCGGACTGGTGCAGCGGGAGATCGTGGCGCGGACCGGGCTGCGGGACTGCCGTACCCACGCCAAGGCGTGGGACCTGCTGCGGCTGACGAAGATGCCGGCGGTCCGGGTCGAGGTCGGCTACCTCACCTCCCCCCGGGACCGGGGACGGCTGGTCGACCCCCGGTTCCGCGACCGGGTGGTGGAGGCGATCGTGGCCGCCGTGCAGCGGATGTACTTCCCCGTCGAACGGGACGTGCCGACCGGCTCGATCGACGTCAGCGAGCTGCGGGCGGTGGTGGCCGCCGGGGCGGTGGTCGACTGAGCGGACGCGTCGGAGGCCGGCCGGGCCGGTCCGGCCGGATCGCGGCGGTCAGCCCGAGGTGCTGCGGGTGGCCGGGGCGGGGCGGACCGGGCGGAGCAGCGTCTCGGGGCTCATCGAGCCGAGCAGCTTCTCCAGCGCGTACTCGACGTCCGACTTCCAGCTCAACGCGGTGCGCAGCTCCAGCCGCAGCCGGGGGTAGCGGGGGTGCGGGCGGACGGTCTTGAAGCCCACCGAGAGGAAGAAGTCGGCCGGGGCGACACAGGCCCGGGTGGCGTCCCCCGCGTCGTCGCCGAACTTGGCGTCGCCGAACGCCTCGATCGCCTTGATGCCCCGCTTGGTGAGATCCCGGGCGACGCCCTGCACGAGCATCCGGCCCAGCCCGCCGCCGGCGAACGCCGGCACCACGTTCGCGGTCATCAGCAGCGCCGCGTCCGCCGAGACCGGGGAGGTGGGGAAGGCCATCGAGCGGGGCACGTAGGCGGGCGGGGCGTACATGACGAACCCGGCGGGCATCCCGTCGACGTACGCCAGCTTGCCGCAGGAGCCCCACTCCAGCAGGGTCTGCGAGACCCAGGCCTCCTTCTCCAGTCCCGGGTCACCGGCGGCGCACGCCCGCTCGGCGGAGACCGGGTCGAGTTCCCAGTACACGCACTCCCGGCACGGGCGGGGCAGGTCTTCCAAGGTGTCCAGGGTCAGACTGACCAGACGTCGCGACATCGGCGGGCCCCCACAATAGGCTCGGAGGTGGAACCGGCGCGCACCACCGCCGCCACTCCGCCCCCGACGAGCGATCGTACGCCCCCCGCCGACCGTACGGGAGGGGACGCGCGAATGCCCACCCGAGCCGGTCATGGCCGGTCCGGGATGTGGACGTACCCGAACTCACGGGTCCGGACGCGGCGCGGGCGGACTACGATCGAGCGACCGGCGTCCCGCGCCGCCATGGTCGCCGGCACCGCGGGTACCCCAGCGGGCGGCAGCCCGACCGACACCCGATCGAGGTGATGTCATGACCGGCACGACGCTCGACGACTACACCGACCGCTACGCGCGGCGGGTCCGGGGCATGACCGCCTCCGAGATCCGGGCGCTCTTCGCGGTGGCCAGCCGGCCGGAGGTCGTCTCGCTCGCCGGTGGCGCCCCCTACATCGCCGCGCTGCCGCTCGACGCGGTCGGCGAGATGCTCGGCAAACTGGGCTCGGAGCACGGCGTCACCACCCTCCAGTACGGCATCGGCCAGGGCACCCTGGAGCTGCGCGAGCGGATCTGCGAGGTGATGGCCCTCTCCGGCATCGACGCGTCCTGCGGCGCCTCCCCGGACGACGTGGTGGTCACCGTGGGCGGGCAGCAGGCCCTCGACCTGGTGTCCCGCCTCTTCCTGGACCCGGGGGACGTGGTGCTCGCCGAGGGCCCGACGTACGTCGGCGCGCTCGGGGTGTTCCAGGCCGCCCAGGCCCAGGTCGTGCACGTGCCGATGGACGACGAGGGGCTGGTGCCGGAGGCGCTGGAGGTGGCGATCGCCGACCTGGCCCGTGCCGGCCGGCGGGTGAAGTTCCTCTACACCATCCCCACGTACCAGAACCCGACCGGCGTGACGCTGAGCGAGGAGCGCCGGGAGCGGGTCCTCGACATCTGCGAGCGCGCCGGGCTGCTGGTGGTCGAGGACGACCCGTACGGCCAGCTCGGCTTCGAGGGGGAGGCCCCCGCACCGCTGCGCGCCCGCCGCCGGGACGGGGTCTTCTACCTGAGCACCTTCTCCAAGACGTTCGCGCCCGGCCTGCGGGTGGGCTGGATCCTCGCCCCGCACGCGGTCCGGGACAAGCTGGTGATCGCCAGCGAGGCGCAGATCCTGTGCCCGAGCGGGTACGCCCAGGCCGCCGTGGCGACGTACCTGTCGACCATGCCCTGGCGGGAGCAGCTGAAGGTCTACCGCGAGGTCTACCGGGAGCGGCGGGACGCCATGCTCTCCGCCCTGGAGGACCTGATGCCGGAGGGCACCACCTGGACCAACCCGGCCGGTGGGCTGTTCGTCTGGACGAACCTGCCCGACGGGCTCGACGCGAAGGCGATGATGCCGCGCGCCATCGCCGCCCGGGTCGCCTACGTGCCGGGTACCGGCTTCTACGCCGACGGGTCCGGCACCGGCAACATGCGGCTCAACTTCTCCTTCCCGCCGCCGGAGCGGATCCGGGAGGGCGTCCGCCGGCTGGCCGGCGTCATGGAGCAGGACATCGCCATGCGCAAGGTCTTCGGCACGGTCACCCCGGCCGGCCGCCGCCGGCAGGGCGGCGCGGATGCGCCGGGCCCCGACTTGGCATGATTCCGGCATGGCTGTCACCTCTGCCGACCGAGTTCCCGTGACCGACCCCGCCACCACCGACCTGCACGTGCTGGTGCTCGCCGGCGGCCTCTCGTACGAGCGCGACGTCTCGCTGCGATCCGGCCGTCGCGTGCTCGACGCGCTGAAGACGGTCGGTGTCGAGGCGGAGCTGCGGGACGCCGACGTGGCGCTGCTGCCCGCGCTGACCGCCGACCCGCCGGACGCGGTGGTGATCGCGCTGCACGGCGCCACCGGCGAGGACGGCTCACTGCGCGGTGTGCTCGACCTCTGCGGCGTGCCGTACGTCGGTTGCGACGCCCGCGCCTCCCGGCTCGCCTGGGACAAGCCCTCGGCGAAGGCGGTGCTGCGCGAGTTCGGCATCCCCACCCCCGACTGGGTGGCCCTGCCGCACGACCGCTTCTCCGAGCTGGGCGCGGTGGCGGTGCTGGAGCGGATCGTCGACCGGTTGGGCCTGCCGCTGATGGTGAAGCCGGCCCAGGGCGGGTCCGGCCTGGGCGCCGCCGTGGTCCGGGACGTCGCGGCCCTCCCGGCCGCGATGGTGGGTTGCTTCGCGTACGACTCGACGGCGCTGGTGGAGCGGTACGTGCCCGGCATGGACGTGGCGGTCTCCGTGGTCGACCTGGGCGACGGGCCGCGCGCGCTGCCGCCGGTGGAGATCGTGCCGCGCAACGGCGTGTACGACTACGCCGCCCGCTACACCGCCGGCCGCACCACCTGGCACGCCCCGGCCCGGCTGGAGGAGTCGGTCACCGAGACGGTCACCGAGGTGGCGCTCGCCGCGCACACCGCGCTGGGCCTGCGGGACCTCTCCCGGGTCGACATGATCGTCGACGCCGACGGGCGGCCGCACGTGCTGGAGGTCAACGTGTCGCCCGGCATGACGGAGACGTCGCTGCTGCCGCTCGCCGTCCAGGCGGCCGGGCTGGACTTCGGGCGGGTGCTGGGGTCGTTGGTGGCCCGGGCCGCCGCCCGACGGTCCTGACGCGCCCACCGCCTGATCCCGGTTCTCCGAGTCCGTCCGGTCCGTGGCGTGTCACGGCCCGGGTGGGTGCCGTCTCGTGCCGGTGGTCCCCCTCGCTCACGACTGCGACGGGGTGAGTGTGGCCCGCTGCGTGAGTCCGGTCCGCCGCGTGAGTCTGCTCTGCCTCGGCTTGGTCCGCCGCGTGATCCTGCTCTGCCTCGTGGCCTGCTCCGCCGCTCGAGCCTGCTCCGCCTCGTGGCCTGCTCCGCCTTCGTGGTCTGGTCCGCTGCGTGGGTCTGGTCCGCTGAGTGCCGGTGGCAACTTGCTGCCGATGGCCGGCGCGGCGGCGAGCGGATGGTGCCCACCGGCCGGCGTGGCGCCGGCATCACCACTGCGGCGTAGCTGCGGCCACCCGACCCGCGCGGTGGTCAGCGGTTGTTCGCGGCCGGTGAGTCCTCCGGCTTCGTGGCGCCGCTCGATGCCGCACCGGGCCGGGGACTGCCGTTCTGCTCTGTCCCCGCCGGCTCGTCGTCCGTCGCGGAGTCGGCACCGCTGCCTGCGGCGTCGGACGCGGCGATCTCGGACCCGTCCGCGTCGGAGCCGACAGCGTCGGTTTCCACCGCGTCCGACCGGGCGGCGTCCGACCGGATGGCGGTGGGCTCGGCGGCGGTGGAGCGGGTGGCGGCCTCGTCGGCGGTCGGCCGGTCGGTGGTCGGCCGGTCGGCGGGCTGTCCGGCGTCGTCGAGGTCGGTGACGTCCTCGACGACCTCGACCGGGATCTCCTCCTCGGACTCGATCACCGACACGGCCTCGTCGTCCCGGGACCTCTGCGCGGCATCGGACTGGTCGGCGAGGCTGGACGGTGCCTGCCACTGGATGCGCGGCGGTTCGGCGAGCGGACGCCCACCGAACTCGGCGAGCCAGGCGGCCACCATGGCCAGGTTCTCCCGCCACTGCGACTCGGAGATGGGCGGAAGGATCGAGTCCCACAGGGAGAGGAAGGTGCCCCGCAACTGGAGCCGCCCGTACGGCCGGGCCAGGAACCACATGTGCAGGTGCGCCGAGCCGTCACCCCACCGGTTCACGTGGACGCGGGCGACACCGTCCAGCGACCGGATGGCGCGCTCCAGCCGTACCGTCATCACCCCCAGTTCGGCGGCGAGCAGGTTGGGCAGGTCCCCGAGATCGAGGTGCGATCGGGACTCCAGGATCAGCACCATGGGCAGACCGGTGGGCCGGTCCATGGCGCGTACCCGCCATCGCTCACCCACCCAGATGTACGCCTCATCGGGCGCGTTGCAGGCGGTGCATTCCCGATGCGCCTCGCCCTTGCGGGGCGGCTCGACCGGCACCGGGTCGTCGAGCTGCTTGAGACGGATCTCGCCCTCGAAGGGGAACGAAGGCCACTGGGTGAAGTCCGGAAGCGCGGGAGGGGTGTCGTGCACGAGGCTGACCCTAACCGAGGAGAGCACCCCTGTCCCTACTCCGAACGACGGTGATCATGAGCCGGTCTCACGCGGTCGGAGGCAGTGACCCTGAGCGGTCGAGAGCCATCACAGAGCAGTTGTCCACAGGCTGATGAGATCACCACCACTCCACGTCATCCACAGGTCAGAGCACTGCGCTGAGCGCTGTTTCACGTGAAACGGGGTGGGCCTGTGGAAAACCGCTGTGGATAACTTCGGGCCTCCTCCACAACGTCGGTCACAGGGTTCGCGGGCCCGTTCGTCCAACGATCGAGGCGGCCGGTCGGCTGCTGCCCGCCCGCCCCCGATCTCGGATCGTTTGTCGGCGGGCTCCGGCTCTCGTGGCGACGGCGGGAGGGGCGGCAAGGTGCCCGTGGCGTGACACCGGCACGGACCGACTGACGACGCGCGGTGGAGAACTGCCCGAGCTGCTGACGGGTGACGAACCTGCGGTTGGGAGCTGGTGAGTGCCCGGGCTCGGTGAATGCCCGGGCTCCATGAAGGGCCTGAGCCGGCATGCCGGGTCAGTGCCCGACCTCCGGGCTCCAGCTCGTTGCTCAGCCGACCAATGCTCTGGCTCGACATCTCACCCAGGGCCTCACGGGCCGACACGTCCCCGGCTTCTGACAGCAGCACGGCATCCTGGTTCCACGTGAAACAAGCGGGGTCACTACGCAGAATCCGATGTGCTGCCGCCCAGCTAAATCACGCTGCTACGGCAGCGCGGCCCACCGGCACCGTGTGCCCGCATCGTCGGCCTCTCCGCCCACGTCCACGTCAACCACGCCCGGTTGCCGCCCGGCCTTCTACCCAGCGGCGGCACGGCACGGTTTCACGTGAAACGGTCAAGGGCGCTGGCATGCGCCCGATCAACTGAGGTGTCATCCACACGACCCCACCTTCCATGCCCGGTTCTCAGGAGCCGACCCGGTTCCACGTGAAACAAGCAGAGGTCCGGACCCACGGCGGAGCGACCACGGGGTAGGGCGTCGAATCCGCCCGGCAAGGGCCGACGGACCAACGACCCACCACGGTCAGGCCCGAAGCAGCAGCCGGAAATCCCGCTGCTCGCTGTGCGCGACCGCAGCCAATCCCGATCCCCCCGTCCCGAACGCCGCCCCGATCGTCGTTGCGGACGCAGCGACGCCCCTCCAGTACCGACCGGCCACCCCCGCGATCCTGCGAGCCGACCGCCGACACCCTGGTTCCACGTGAAACCGAGGCCCGATGGATCCGCCGCCCACTGGGCAACCTGATCGAGTCTCACGGAGCCACCCCTACCGCCGACGTCAACTCGCCTCGACCGCCGGCTACCGGATGAGCGGGATCGCCAGCCGCCGCGGGATCGGCAGCACGGGCCGCCGGGATCTACGCTGGGCCGCGATGAGCGAACCTTTCGTCCTGCGGTCGGAGCTCGGTACGCGCTGGGTGCTCCACGCCCCGCTGGACCCGTACGGGGACGGCTACGTCCTCATGCTCTCGACCGAGCTGTACGGCTACGGCATGGCCGCCGCCACCGTCGTCGAACTCGACGGCATCTTCGTCAACCCGCAGGCGGTCCGGCTGCCGGATTTCCTCACCGGGCTCGCCGTCGACTGGCGCGGGTGGGAGGGCGTCCGATACTGGGCGTCCGGTCAGCGACAGCTCGTCCTCGAAGCCACCCACGACGGCGCGTCCCACGTCTCGCTCGGGGTGACCCTGCGGGCGGCCGACACCGACCCGACCGTCGCGCCCTGGTCCGCCACAGTCGTCTTCGTCATCGAGGCGACCCGGGAACTGGCACGACTGGCCCGGCGGCTGACCGACTTCCTGGACGCCGAGCAGTAGCTCCCACGTCGACCCGAGACGCCCCGGCGCTGAGCGGTCCCGGCGACCCCCGCTGCTGCGAGCGAGACTCGGCCCACTCCGACCCCGTCGACCGCCGCCGACCCGGGGGAGACCGCGTCGGCGGGACGGGCTGACCGACGTGCTTCCCGGACTGGCCAACGCGGCGCGGGGAGGAGACCCGACAACCGGCGCCACGACACCTGGGGAGCGGCATCGACCGTCCCGGAGTCCGACGCTGACAGCGGTCGGGCGTTCGCGGGGCAGCAGCAGCCGGTGCCCGCCCGACGGGTACGACCGGATCGACCCGGCGGAGGAACCACCGCACCGCCCCAACCCGCTCCATGGACCGCGATGCGCGTGAGAGCGGCCGGTCGGACCTGACGCATCGCCCGGCCCCCTTCGACGCCTCCCGACTAGACGGATCAGCGATGCGGGCGACCGGGCCCGGAGCCGCGCCGGGCTCCGGCACCACCGCCGGCCGGTCCCGCTCCGAGGTGACCCCTTGGCCGAGCCACACACGCCGCCCGACGATCAGTGGGCCTCAGGGGAGCCGTGCACGTATCCCGCTGAGCGGGCCGCACGCATGACAACGGCCGTGCCTCCCGGTACGGGGAGAGGCACGGCCGTTCATGCCGTCAGAACGCCACTCAACCCTCTTCGGGCTCCTCCTGACCGACGCCGATGATGCCGACGATGCGCTCCAGGTCGTCCACCGTGGCGAACTCGATGGTGATCTTCCCCTTGCTCCGGCCGATGTCCACCTTGACCCGGGTGTCGAAGCGGTCGGAGAGTCGGTCGGCCAGGTCGGTGAGCGCGGGCGCGTGGGGCTTGGTCCGTCGCTTGGCGGCCGGGGTCTTGGCCGGCCCGTCCGAGAGGGCGAGGGCCACGATCTCCTCGGTCGCGCGTACGGAGAGGCCCTCGGCCACGATCCGCAACGCGAGTTGTTCCTGCGCCTCGGGCTCCTCCAGGCTCAGCAGCGCCCGGGCGTGACCGGCGGAGAGCACCCCGGCGGCGACCCGGCGCTGTACCTGGGCCGGGAGGTTCAACAGCCGGATGGTGTTGGAGATCTGCGGCCGGCTCCGGCCGATCCGCCGGGCCAACTCCTCGTGGGTGGCGCCGAACTCCTCCAGCAACTGCTGGTACGCGGCGGCCTCTTCGAGCGGGTTGAGGTTCGCCCGGTGGATGTTCTCCAGGAGCGCGTCCCGGAGCATCGCGTCGTCCCTGGTGTCCCGGACGATCGCGGGGATGTGCTCCCGGCCCACCGCCTGGGCGGCCCGCCACCGGCGCTCACCCATGACGAGTTCGTACTTCTCACCGTCGAGCGCGCGGACGACGATGGGCTGGAGGAAGCCGACCTCCCGGATCGAGGTCTTCAGCTCCTCCAGCGCCTCCTCGTCGAAGACCTGCCGCGGCTGCTTCGGGTTGGGCACGATCGCGTCGACCGGGATCTCGGCGAAGCGGGCCCCCGGCACCGGGCTCAGCTGCGGCTGCGGCTGCGGCTCGGGCATCGCGGGCGGGGCGGCGTGCACCGCCGGGGTCGCCTCGACCGGAGCCGCGGTCACCGTACGACCGGCGTCCGGCTCGGCCGGAGCGGCGACCGTGCCCGGTGCGTCCGCCACCGGACCGGTCGGGATCAGCGCCCCGAGTCCTCGACCCAGACCGCCACGGGGTCGGTTCTTCATGCGACGCCTCCCAGCGACTCGTCCGCACTACGCATTCCGGCTCACCGGCTCCTTGACGCCACGCTCGGCGATCTCCTGGGCGGCCTCGAAGTAGCTCGTCGCCCCCCGCGATCCGGGATCGTAGGTCATGACGGACTGGCCGTAGCTGGGTGCCTCGGAAACGCGGACGTTGCGGGGGATGACCGCCTGGAGCACCTTGTCGCCGAAGTGGTTGCGCACGTCCTGCTCCACCGCGTCGGCCAGCCGGGTACGCCGGTCGTACATGGTGAGCAGGATCGTGGACACCTCCAGCTTCGGGTTCAGGTGCTGACGAACCAGGTTGATGTTGTTGATGAGCTGGTTCAGCCCTTCGAGCGCGTAGTACTCGCACTGGATGGGGATCAGCACCTCCTGCGCGGCCACCAGGGCGTTGACCGTCAGCAGGCCGAGCGAGGGCGGGCAGTCGATGAAGACGTAGTCGAAGTGCCCCGGGTACGCGGCGATCGCCCGGGCCAGCCGGGACTCCCGGGCCACGACCGACACCAGCTCGATCTCCGCGCCGGCGAGGTCGATGGTGGCCGGTACGCACCAGAGGTTGGGGATGCCCTCGACCTCCTGCGCCACCTCCTCCAGCGGCACACTGTTGATCAGGCAGTCGTAGACGTCCGGCACACCGGTGTGGTGCGGGACGTTCAGCCCGGTCGAGGCGTTGCCCTGCGGGTCGAGGTCGACCACCAGGACCCGGTTGCCATGCAGGGCCAACGCCACCGCCAGGTTCACCGTGGTCGTGGTCTTACCCACGCCGCCCTTCTGGTTCGCGACGCACATCACCCGCGTCCGCTCGGGACGAGGCATGGTCACCTCGCCGCTCGGGTTAAGGATCTGCACGGCGCGCATCGCCTCCATAGCCAACGGTGGGTCATCCTCTTCGCGCGTCGGGGTTTCACGTGAAACGTACGCGGCACTGGCCGGGTCGGCGGAGACGACCCCGGACACCGGAGCCGGCGTGTCGGTGGTGACGGACACCGAGTCCGGCACCGTACCCGGGTGCGGCTGCTGCGGTACGGGCGGCGGGACGTTGCCGCCGACCGGGGGCTCGAACCGGGACGGCACTCCGGCGTTGCGCTGGACCGGGGCGGCCCGGCCGCTCGGGGCGTTCGACGGCCGGCCGTCCGGCGTGGACGGTGGCGGCACGTACGACTGGGGGGACGGGCGCGCCGCGCCGACGGCCGGCACGTCCCGCCGGACCACCGGGTCGCAGTCCGGCGGACGGACGGCAGGGCCGGGCTCACCGCCCGAGGGCCAGGACTGCTGCTCGGTTTCACGTGAAACAGGCTCCGCACCGGGGGGAAGGCCCTCGGAGCGACTCACCCGTGGATCGTCGTACCTGCCGTCGTCATGCACCTGTCATCCCTGCCCGCTCCGGATGGTCGGTCCGCACCCCGTCAACTGGCCGCACGCGCGCTCGCACCGCGGAGCGTCCGGCCCGGCGGGAGCGGTCGGGATTCGGTGCGCCCGGCGCCCGCCCGCTCCACACTATCGACGCGCGGCCAGCCTACGGGGGACGGGCGCGGCGGGTCCATCTCCGTTCTCATCGCCGGCCAGCGACGAGTCTCACTCCCGTCCACGACGATGCCGGACCACCGACGGGTCGGCGGCCCGGCCGGGCCCGAGGGTGGTGAGGTGGGATACCCAGGCGTCAGCGCGCCTTCTTGCGGCCACCGCGCGACCGCTTGGGCGCCTTCTTGGCCGCCGGAGGGCGGACCACCCGCTCCCGGACGACCTCCACCACGGTGGTGGCGGGGTCGATCACGCCCACACCGCACAGGTGCACCGTCGGCTCGCCGCCGCCGAGCCGCTCCACCGTGGCGGCGTGCTCGGCGATCTCGTCGGCGGCGGAGGACCCCTTGAGGGCGACCAGCCGCCCGCCGGGCACCGCCAGCGGCAGGCACCAGCCGGCGAGCCGGTCGAGCGGGGCGACCGCGCGGGCGGTGACGACGTCCGCGCTCAGCGGACCGACGCCGGTCTCGCCCGAGGCCGCCTCGTCGGCCCGTCCTCGGAACACCCGGACCATCTTCGCGAGCCCCAGGTGCTGGACCGCCTCGATCAGGAAGGAGGTGCGCCGGGCGAGCGGCTCGACCAGGGTCACCTGGAGGTCGGGACGGGCGATCGCCAGCACCAGGCCGGGCAGCCCGGCGCCGGAACCGACGTCGATCACCGTCGCACCCTCCGGGATCCGTTCCGCCACGGCGGCGCAGTTGAGCAGGTGCCGGTCCCAGATCCGGGGCGCCTCGCGCGGGCCGATCAGGCCGCGGACCACACCGTCGGTGGCGAGCAGTTCGGCGTACGCGGCAGCCAGGTCGAGCCGGTCGCCGAAGAGCGTCCGGGCGGCGTCGGCCAGCTCCACCGGGAGGACGGCGTCGGCCGGGGACGGCTCGGGGCGGACAGCCGACGGCCCGGGCGGCGTGCCACCCGGGCCGGTCACGGCGTCCGCCGTGTCGTCGTGGGTCACCCGGTCAGTCCGCCGGCCGGACGATGATGCGCCGGTTCGGCTCGACGCCCTCGGACTCGCTCTCCACGCCGCTCATGGCGTTGACCACGTCGTGCACGCACTTGCGCTCGAAGGCGGACATCGGCTCCAGCCGGACCGGCTCGCCGTGCTCCTTGACCTTCTCCACCGCGTTCTTGGCCACTGCGGCGAGCTCCTTGCGCCGGGTGGCGCGGTAGCCGCCGACGTCCAGCAGCAGCCGGCTCGGGGTGCCGGTCTGCCGGAACACCGCCAGCCGGGCCAGTTCCTGGAGCGCCTCCAGGGTGGCGCCGCGCTGGCCGACCAGGTTCTGCAGCCGGCCACCGACCACCTCGACCACCGGACGGCCACCGGAGACCAGCTCGTCGATGTCACCGTCGTAGTCGAGGATGTCGAGCAGTCCCTCGATGTAGTCGGCGGCGATCTCGCTCTGCGCGAAGAGTTCGCTCTCGCTGGCCGCCTTCTTCGAGGTGCCCGCCCCGGTCTCCGCGGCGTCGCCCTCACCCGTGGCGGCGGTCGGCTCGTTCACCTCGTCCACGGACTGCTCCGCACTGGGGATGCTGGTCTCGGTCACGGTCTCATCTCCGTACTCGCTCGGCCGGACCGTCGGGTCCGCTGGTTTCCCGGGGCGCCGGCGGGAGATGGCCGGTGCCCACGGGCACGTCTGTACGGGCAGTCTCGCCCGTGATCGCGCGGTGCGCGGCGGGTTCCGGCCCGGCGCCGGCCGTACGGCGGCTGCGCGGTACCGGAAGGCCGCCGTCGGGACGACCGACGGCGGCCCGGGTGGGTCAGCCCTGCCGCTTGGCGGGCCGGCTCCCCTTCTTCGGGTTGGTCGGCTTGGCGCCCGGCTTCGGCCCGGCGACCTTCGGCGCGGCCGGCTTGGCCGGGGCCTGCGCGGCCGGCTTCTTGCGGTTGAGGAAGCCACCGGTCTTGGCCGGCTGCACCGGGTTGCGGGCGGCCGTGGCACCGGGCTTGGTGTTGGTCACCAGCGGCGGGAACTTGCGCAGCACCCACTGCTGCTGGGCCAGGGTGAACAGGTTGTTGGTGACCCAGTAGATGATCACACCGATCGGGAAGATCGCGCCGGAGATCAGCAGCGACAGCGGGATGCCGTAGAGCATGAGTCGCTGGATCATCCGCTGCTGCGGGTCCTCCGCCCAGCCGGTCTTGAGGATCATCTGGCGGCTGGTCAGGTAGGTGGTGCCCATCATGACCAGGACCAGGATGCCGGCGATGACCTTGACGGTGGTGCCGTTGGCGCCGAGCCGGGAGAGTTCCTCGGCGGTGGAGCCGAACTTGCCGGCGATCGGGGCGGTGAAGATCGTGGCGCTGGAGGCGCTGTCGAACTGGCCGACCGTCCAGCCGTAGAGGGTCTTGCCGGCCTCGCTCTTGTCCGGGTTGAGCCGGCGCAGCACGTGGAAGAGGCCGAGGAAGACCGGGATCTGGAGGAACATCGGAAGGCAGCCCATGAGCGGGTTGGCCTTTTCCTTCCGATAGAGCTCCATCATCTCCTTCTGGAGCGTCTCCCGGTCACCCTTGTGCTTCTCCTGCAGCTCCTTGACCTTGGGCTGGAGCGCCTGCATCGCCCGCTGCGACTTGATCTGCTTGACGAAGACCGGGAACAGGATCACCCGGACGGTGACCACCAGGAAGACGATGGCCAGGATCCAGGCCCAGTTCGTACCGATGACCTCGCCGACCGGCACCCCGATGGCGTCCCAGGCCGAGTGCCAGGTCAGCAGGATCCACGAGATCGCGAAGTAGATCCAGTCGAGACTCAATTCTCAGGCTCCAGTCAGGTCGGCACGGCGGCGGCCGCCCGGCTCCGGCACCGGGTCATGTCCACCTGGGTGGAAGGGCTGGCAGCGCAACAGCCGCAGGACCGTCAGGCCGGCTCCCCGGAGCGCGCCGTGGCGGGCCACCGCCTCCAGGGCGTACGCACTGCACGACGGGTAGAACCGACAGCGGGCCGGCAGCGCCGGGCTTATCCAACGACGGTACGCGATGATGGGGCCACTCAGCATTCGGGCACCCCAGGTCGTGGGCCGCGCGGCGGCGGGTCGGTCGCTCACCGCGACCGCCGTCCCCGAGGCGCCCGCGCGGCGGCGACCGCCGCGTCCAGGTCGGCCCCGAGTCGTTGGTACGACGCCTCGGCCGCGGCGGGCAGCGCGCGTACCACCAGGGTGGTCCCCTCGGGCAACGTGGCGAGCCGCTCGCGGACCAGGTGCCGCAGCCGGCGCCGGACCTTGTTGCGGACCACGGCCGGGCCGACCGCCTTGGACACGACGAAGCCGGCGCGGGTCGTCACGGAGATCAACTCCGTGTCGTCGTCCCGCGCCGGCTCCGGCGAGGTTGTCGCGACGGGTTCGGTGGTCGGCAGACTCAGGTGTACGACGACGGCGCCACGGCCGGCCCGTCGGCCACCCCGGACCGCTGCGGCGAAGTCGGTGCTGCGCCGCAGTCGCTGTGCGGCCGCCAGCACGACTGCCCACGTCCCCCGGATCGGGCCCGGTCGGCTCAGGCCGACAGGCGGGCGCGACCCTTGGCGCGGCGGGTCGAGATGATGGCGCGGCCGGCACGGGTGCGCATGCGCAGCCGGAAGCCGTGGGTCTTCGCGCGCCGGCGGTTGTTCGGCTGGTAGGTGCGCTTGCTCACGTCAGGCTCTCCGTTTTCGTACGTCCACGGCGCGGGATCGCCGGGGTCGTGTGGTGGTCCAGGCCACCTCGGCGGTGGCCCCCGATCGGTGCTGCCCGGCGACGCGGGACCTCGACGGTGCGGGGATCCGACCGCGGACAGCAAGCACCCATCACCCTAGCAGAGGGCGACAGAGCAGCCGCTCCAGCCTACGCAGGGGGGCAATGACCGTCAAACACCCCACTCAGGGCCAGGAGCAGGGCGGGAAGGCGACCGAACCGGCGCTTTTCACTGATGCCGACAACCGGCGCCGGGCGGCGGCGGTTGATGGTCGCCCTTCGTCGCTGTTACCGTGCCCGATTGCGGTCATCGTCGGGTCCGGGTCGTCGCCGACGGGCAAGACCGGACAAGGCAGTGAATCGTTCGGCACGGTGAACCCGCTTCAACGCCCTCGAGGACATGGGGGCCACGGTCCGGCCCGCGTCCGGCGGACGGCACAATCGGTCGGTACACACAGGCTGTGGATAACTTGTGGATGCCGGTCGGTGATCCGCCCGGTGGAGTGCGGAACCACCCGCTCGAACGCGGTGGCGGGCCCGGAACGGTCGACTGGACCACAGCGGCGGCCGGGAGCAGAGGCGAGGGGGTGGCACGACGGTGGCCGGTACGACCGACCTTGCCGCGGTGTGGACCGCGGCGACGGACGAACTCGCCGACGAGATCATCTCCGCGCAGCAGCGCGCGTACCTGCGGCTCACCCGGCTGCGGGCGATCGTCGAGGACACCGCGCTGCTCTCCGTCCCGGACGCCTTCACCCGGGACGTGATCGAGTCCCGGCTGCGCCCGGCGATCACCGAGGCGCTGACCCGGCGACTGGGCCGGCCGATCCAGGTCGCGGTGACGGTACGGGTCGCCGAGGACGCCGCCGGCCGTCCCGCCGGCACCGTCTACCGCAGCGCGCCCGAGATCGAGCCCGAGGCTCCCGGGGACGACTTCGCCGCCGGACGGCAGCCCGCCTTCCCCGAGTCGCAGGGCACCTTCGTCGAGCCCGCCTACCCGGGGCAGGGCTATCCGGAGGAGCCGTACGGCGAGCGGCCGGCGCAGCCCGAGCCGTCGGTCGGGCCGGCGCACCAGGACGGACACCGTCCGGCGGGCCGGATCCCGGCGAGTCGGGACGGCGGCCAGGACACCCTCTTCGGCGCCGCCTTCGCCGAGCCGATGCGGGTGAGTCGCCCCACACCGGAGCGGCGCGGCTTCGAGGAGCGGTCCGCCCCGGACGGGCCGGGCGTCGACGGGCGCGGCTTCGAGCCGGCGTACCGCGGCGAGGCCCGCCCGCCCCGCGAGCTTCCCCGCGACGGGGGCACGGACAGCGGCCCCGGTCGGACCGGCGTCGACCGCCGCCCGGGTGGCGGGGTCGACCGGCGACCCGGCGGCGCGGAGAGCGGCGGCAACCGGCTCAACCCGAAGTACATGTTCGAGACGTTCGTCATCGGCTCGTCCAACCGGTTCGCGCACGCGGCGAGCGTCGCGGTGGCCGAGTCGCCGGCGAAGGCGTACAACCCGCTGTTCATCTACGGCAGCTCCGGGCTGGGCAAGACCCACCTGCTGCACGCCATCGGGCACTACGCCACCACGTTGGGCAACGCCCGCTCGGTCCGGTACGTCTCGACCGAGGAGTTCACCAACGACTTCATCAACTCGCTGCGCGACGACAAGACCAGTGCGTTCCAGCGCCGCTACCGCGACGTCGACATCCTCCTGATCGACGACATCCAGTTCCTGGAGAACCGCGAGCGGACGCAGGAGGAGTTCTTCCACACCTTCAACACCCTGCACAACGCCAACAAGCAGATCGTGATCACGTCCGACCGCTCGCCGAAGCAGCTGGCGACGCTGGAGGACCGGCTGCGGACCCGGTTCGAGTGGGGCCTGCTGGCCGACATCCAGCCGCCGGACCTGGAGACCCGGATCGCGATCCTGCAGAAGAAGGCGGCCCAGGAGCGACTCTTCGCCCCGCCGGACGTGCTGGAGTTCATCGCCTCCCGGGTGTCGAACTCGATCCGGGAACTGGAGGGGGCGCTGATCCGCGTCACCGCGTTCGCCAGCCTGACCCGCTCCAACGTCGAGCTGTCGCTGGCCGAGGAGGTGCTGCGGGACTTCATCCCGGACGGCGCCGGGCCGGAGATCACCGCCGACCAGATCATGGTCTCCACCGCCGACTACTTCGGCGTCAGCCTGGAGGACCTGCGCGGCCACTCCCGCTCCCGGGTACTGGTCAACGCCCGCCAGGTCGCCATGTACCTGTGTCGGGAGCTGACCGACCTGTCGCTGCCCCGGATCGGGCAGGCGTTCGGCGGTCGGGACCACACCACGGTGATGCACGCCGACCGCAAGATCCGTCAGCAGATGGCCGAGCGCCGCTCGCTGTACAACCAGATCGCCGAGCTGACCAACCGGATCAAGCAGAACACCTGAGCCGGCTTCCGGTCCGCCGCCGCGCGTCGGACGCGGCGCACCGGAACCGTCGTGGCGTACGTCACGCCCATCCCACCCGCAGCGCCCGGCCGAGCCACACCGGCCGGGCGCTCTGTCGTCCCTGTGCGCGATTGCGACTCGACCCTCGACCGGGTCGAGGGCCCAGGATCGGTGTCGTGTTCGTCCACAGGTCTGCCCGGTTGTCCACACCCCCTGTTCCACAGGCGGTGGAAAACCACGCTCCGTCCCGGCCCGGTTACCCACAGACTGTGGACAAACCCTGGGGACGACGTTGTGGACGCCTGTGCACGACGGCGTCGTCGTCCACCGACGACGGTCGACCTGTGGGCGGCCTGTTGAAGGTTCTGGGGACAACCTCGGCCGGAGCCGCCGGCGGTGTCCACAGCACTGGGGAGAAACCCGGTGGATTACCGGTGGACAACCGGTGGACAACCGTGGACAACTCCGGGGAACGCGCGACCTGTGGATCCACACCCGGGTTTACCCCCGGGTCATCCACAGCCAAACCACCGGTGGATAACCTGTCTGAGCTGCGCAGACGCGGGTTCTCCACAGTTTGCACAGGTGCGATGAAGACGATGAGTTATCTCTTCAAAAGAATCAAAAACCAATCATCACCGTTGGACTTCCTGTGGATCGGGCCGGAACGCCGCCGTCGGCGGTCGCCCCGGCACCTGGATCCACGGGGTCGGGCGCACAGCCGATGCCCACGCGCCCTAAGGTGCGATGGGTACCCGCACGGTCGGGCGGGACGGTGGGCAGCGGTCGGCATGAGAGAGTTGTCGCTGACGTCGACGCGGAGGCATTGATGAAGTTCCGAGTGGAGCGCGACGCGCTCGCCGAAGCGGTGGCGTGGACCGCCAAGAGCCTGCCCAACCGGCCGTCCGTACCGGTGCTCGCCGGGGTGATGCTCCGGGTCACCGACGGCAACCTGCAGGTCTCCGGCTTCGACTACGAGGTCTCCAGCCAGGTGACCGTCGAGGTGCAGGGGGACGCCGACGGCGCCGCCCTCGTCTCCGGCCGCCTGCTCGCCGAGATCACCAAGGCGCTGCCGGCCAAGCCGGTGGACATCGCCGCGGTCGGCGCCCATCTGGAGCTGGTCTGTGGCAGCGCGCGGTTCACCCTGCCCACCATGCCGGTGGAGGACTACCCGACCCTGCCGGAGATGCCGGAGAGCACCGGCACCGTCGACGCGGCCGCCTTCGCCGCCGCCGTCGCCCAGGTCGCCGTGGCGGCCGGCCGGGACGAGACGCTGCCGATGATGACCGGCGTACGGATCGAACTCTCCGGCGGCACGCTGGCCATGCTCGCCACCGACCGCTACCGGCTCGCCCTGCGCGAGATGGAGTGGAACCCGGACGACCCGGAGATCAGCATCAACGCGCTCGTGCCGGCGCGCACCCTGCACGACACCGCCAAGGCGCTCGGCCCGCTCGGCGGCCAGGTCGTCATGGCGCTCTCCCAGGGCTCCGCCGGTGAGGGCATGATCGGTTTCGCGGGCGGCACCCGGCGTACCACCAGCCGGCTGCTCGACGGGGCGAACTACCCGCCGGTGCGCTCGCTCTTCCCGGCCACCCACAACGCCGAGGCCCGGGTGCCGGTCAGCACGCTCATCGAGGTCGTCAAGCGCGTCGCGCTGGTCGCCGAGCGGACCACCCCGGTGCTGCTGAGCTTCAGCTCCGACGGGCTGGTGGTCGAGGCCGGCGGCACCGAGGAGGCGCGGGCCAGCGAGGCGATGGAGGCCACCTTCACCGGTGAGCCGCTGACCATCGGCTTCAACCCGCAGTACCTGATCGACGGCCTGGCCAACCTCGGCGCCCAGTTCGCGCAGCTGGCGTTCGTCGACGCCTTCAAGCCCGCGGTGATTTCCCCCGCCGGCGAGGATGGCGAGGTCGTCCCGGGGTACCGGTACCTCATCATGCCGATCCGCGTCTCCCGCTGATCGCAGCCCCGCACGACCACACGCACGGAGGTAGGAGCAGATGCAGCTCGGCCTGGTAGGACTCGGCCGGATGGGCGGCAACATGCGCGAGCGGTTGCGCGCCGCCGGGCACGAGGTGGTCGGCTTCGACCGCAACGCGGAGCTGAGCGACGTCGCCGGCCTCGCCGAGCTGGCCGGGAAGCTGGAGTCGCCGCGCGCCGTCTGGGTGATGGTCCCGGCCGGGGTCACCGACGCCACCATCGACGAGCTCGCCGGCGTGCTGGGCGAGGGCGACATCATCATCGACGGCGGCAACTCGCGGTTCAGCGACGACGCCCCGCGCGCCGAGCGCCTCGCCGAGCAGGGCATCGGCTACGTCGACGTGGGCGTCTCCGGCGGCGTCTGGGGCAAGCAGAACGGGTACGGCCTGATGGTCGGCGGCGCGCAGGAGCACGTCGACCGGCTCATGCCGATCTTCGAGGCGCTCAAGCCGGCGGGCGAGTTCGGCTTCGTGCACGCCGGCCCGGTCGGCGCCGGCCACTACGCCAAGATGGTGCACAACGGCATCGAGTACGGCCTGATGCACGCCTATGCCGAGGGCTTCGAGCTGCTCTCCAAGTCGGAGATCGTCACCAACGTGCCGGGCGTCTTCAAGTCCTGGCGCGAGGGCACCGTGGTCCGCTCCTGGCTGCTCGACCTGCTCGACCGCGCGCTCGACGAGGACCCGGAGCTGGCCGAGCTGAGCGGCTACACCGAGGACACCGGCGAGGGCCGCTGGACGGTCGACGAGGCGGTCCGGCTTGCCGTGCCGTTGAACGTCATCACCGCCTCGCTCTTCGCCCGGTTCGCCTCGCGGCAGGACGACTCGCCCGCGATGAAGGCCGTCGCCGCGCTGCGCCAGCAGTTCGGCGGGCACGCCGTGCGTAAGCGCTGAGCGGTATCCACAGCCTGTGTACGTCCGCCGGCTCGAACTGGTCGACTTCCGCTCGTACGAGCGGGTCGGCGTCGACCTGGAGCCGGGGCCGAACGTCCTGACCGGCGCCAACGGCGTCGGCAAGACGAACCTGGTCGAGGCGCTCGGCTACCTGGCGACCCTGGACTCGCACCGGGTCGCCACGGACGCCCCGCTGGTCCGGATGGGCGCCGGCTCGGCGGTGATCCGTTGCGCGGTGGTGCACGACGGCCGGGAACTGCTGATCGAGCTGGAGATCGTCCCGGGCAAGGCCAACCGGGCCCGGCTGGGACGCTCACCGGCCCGCCGGGCCCGGGACGTGGTCGGCGCGCTGCGGCTGGTGCTCTTCGCCCCGGAGGACCTGGAACTGGTCCGGGGCGACCCGGCCGAGCGCCGCCGCTACCTGGACGACCTGCTGGTGCTCCGGCAGCCCCGGTACGCCGGGGTGCGCGCCGACTACGACCGGGTGGTCAAGCAGCGCAACGCTCTGCTCCGGACGGCGTACCTGGCCCGCAAGACGGGCGGGTCGCGGGGCGGGGACCTGTCGACCCTGGCCGTCTGGGACACCCACCTGGCGCGGCACGGCGCGGAGCTGCTGGCCGGCCGGTTGGAGCTGGTCGCCGCGCTGGCCCCGCACGTGGCCAAGGCGTACGACGCGGTGGCGGCCGGCAAGGGCGCGGCGGGGATCGCGTACCGGCCGTCGGTGGAGCTGACCGAGCCGACCACCGACCGGGCGGTGCTCGCCGAGGCGCTGACCGCCGCGCTGGCGGAGTCCCGGTCGGCCGAGATCGAGCGGGGCACCACGCTGGTCGGCCCGCACCGCGACGAGTTGAGTCTCACCCTCGGGCCGCTGCCCGCCAAGGGGTACGCCAGCCACGGCGAGTCCTGGTCGTACGCGCTGGCCCTGCGACTGGCCGGGTACGACCTGCTGCGCGCCGACGGCATCGAGCCGGTGTTGGTGCTCGACGACGTCTTCGCCGAGCTGGACGCCGGTCGGCGGGAGCGGCTGGCGGAGCTGGTGGGCGGGGCCGGTCAGCTCCTGGTCACCTGCGCCGTCGACGACGACGTGCCGGCGGCCCTGCGCGGGGCCCGGTACGCGGTGGGCGAGGGGACGGTACGCCGTGTCGACTGAACCGGGGCGCGACAGCGCGGGGGACACACCGGCCCGCCGGACCGGTCGAGCGGGTGCCGAGGGCGGCGCACCTGCCGGCGCGGCGGATTCGGGCCGCGTGGCCGGGGGTGGCCGGCGCGGTGCGCGTACTTCCGGGGGAGCCGGCGGCGGCGACCGGGCCGGCGCGGCGCGACCGGCCGAGGGTGGCGCGGACGCCGCGCGGGACGCCACGGCCGGGCCGGTGGGCGACGGACCGGCCGCGGGTGAGGCGTCGGGGCCGCAGCTCGCGCGGGCGGTGCTGGACGCGGCGAGGTCGCGCCGGGAGGCCGCCGCGAAGACCCGCCGCCGCAGCGCCGTCTCCGGTGACGGCGGCGAGCGGCGGCTGCGCGGCTACTCCGGACCCGGCCCGGACCCGCGTGACCCGCAGCCGCTCGGCGTGGTGCTGGAGCGGCTGATGAAGGCGCGCGGCTGGCAGCAGCCGGCCGCCGAGGCGACCGTCTTCGGCGCCTGGGAAAAGGTCGTCGGGTCGGAGATCGCCCAGCACAGCCGCCCGGTCAAGCTGGAGGACGGCGAGCTGACCGTGGAGGCCCGCTCCACGGCGTGGGCCACCCAGCTGCGGCTGCTCGCCGGTTCGCTGCTCAAGCGGATCGCCGGCGAGGTGGGCCACAACGTGGTGCGCAAGCTGCACATCCACGGTCCGGCCGCGCCGAGCTGGTCGCGGGGACCCCGCCGGGTACGCGGCCGCGGCCCCCGCGACACCTACGGCTGACGGTCAGCGAGCGGCGCGTCGGGCCTCCCGTTCGGCCCGCTTGCGCTCCCGCTGCTCGCGGCTCCACTGCTTGCGCCGTTCCAGGTCCTGCTTCCACGCCTCGCGGGCCTGACGCGAGCCGCCCTGTACCGCTCCCGTCGCCTGCGAAGGGCCAGCGAGGTTACGGAACACCCAGTCCATGAGCCGACCCCCCTTGCCCGCCGCGTCACCGATCTGCTCCTCGCCGCTCATCCGCCTGGCCCTTCCGTGACTCACCCAGCCACACTTGGTGTGCAAACGATTGGTACACCAACTGTCGGTAGAATCGCAACGAGCACAAGGAGGCGGGGCGTGGCCGACGAGTTCGAGACAGATCCCCTGGCGTTGGAGCAGCAGGTGTGCTTCGCGCTCTCGGTGGCGGCGCGCGGCGTCGTGGCGGTCTACCGTCCGCTGCTGGAGCCGATGGGGCTGACCCACCCGCAATACCTGGTCATGCTGGCCCTGTGGCAGCACGCACCGCTCTCGGTGCGGGATCTCAGCAGACTGCTCCAACTCGACCCAGGCACCCTGTCACCCCTGCTCAAACGGCTGGAAGCGGCGGGCTACGTGCGGCGCGAGAGGGATGCGTCCGACGAGCGCAGCCTCGCCGTACAGCTCACCCCCGGCGGCTTGGCCCTCCGGGCACAGGCCGAGCGGATTCCGCCGGCGATCGTCGAGCGGCTCGGGCTGCCGCTGGCGGACCTGCGGCACCTGCACGCGGTGCTGACCCGGGTGATTGCCGCCGCGAACCGGGCGACCGGGGTCGACCCCGACGCGCGACCCGCTCAGACGTCGGCGTAGACGGCGAAGCCGCGGTCGGCGCAGCGCCGGTAGAAGGCGGCGAGGACGCCGAGTTCGGCGCAGGTGAAGTCCCACTGCGGCGGGTCGCCGCTCTCGTCGCGCAGCCGGTCGAGCCGGCTGTCCAGCCAGCGCAGCTGCTGCTCGGCCAGCCGGCCGTCGGACAGCAGCGAGCGGAGCACCTCGCTGACCGACTCGAAGGTGACCACCTCGCCGTACTGCCGGTGCTGGGCGACGAACCGCTCCACCCCGCCGGCGATCCAGGAGCAGCCGTCCGGGTCGATCACCGGATCCTCGTCCTCGGCGGCGGCCTCTGTGGCGTAGAGCACATTCTCCAGGCCGAGGATCAAATCCACCAGTTCGGTGTACGCGGTGGCCCGGACCGTGCCGGTCTTGGCGATGTGTTCGGCGAGCGCGGCGGTGGGCGCGGAGATCCTGGGAACGTCCACGATCTCGCCGAAGTCCACGAACTCGGCCGGCGCGACCGGATCGTAGAAGCGGCCGGTCCGCGGCCAGTGCACCGCGACGTTGTCCAGCCCCATCTGGCGTCACCCCTTGTGAGCACGTGTCGGATCGATCGGGTCGATCGTCCCGGTTGTGGACGGTAAAGATCAAGACAAGCACCGCTGGCGCCGCAAAGGTACGGTACGGCCGCGCTGCGCGCGACCCCCGGCCGACCGGCCGGCGCACCCGATTCCCGGGCGACGCCGCCGGGGATCGGACCCTGGCACGTAGGGGGAGTCGCGGACAGCACGGTTCGGGCCGCTACGGACGTCTCAGACGCCGCGCAGAGGGTGCCGAGTGGCGTCTTCGTCGGTTGCGCACAGTAGGATTGGGGGCGAGACGAAGACCCGACGCGGAGCGACGGACAGGGGCCCGGTTGGCCCTTGATCAAAGTCCTGTGTCGGGTCGAGCCGATCGCGATCCGCGGGCAACCGCGGCGACCGGCGCACACGATCCGCGACCTGGCGATCCCCGGAGGCCGGTCCGTGCGCCGACGTCGCGTGCTGTCCGCCGAACCCGCGCTGGCGCGCCCCTGGCGCGGCGGTGCGAGAAAGTGGCCGAGGGTGGCAGCGCAGGACAAGCAGGAGTACGGCGCCGAGTCGATCACCGTCCTCGAGGGGCTCGAGGCGGTCCGCAAGCGGCCCGGTATGTACATCGGGTCGACCGGTGAGCGCGGTCTGCACCACCTCGTGTGGGAGGTCGTGGACAACGCCGTGGACGAGGCGCTCGCCGGCCACTGCGACACCATCGACGTGGTGCTGCTGGCCGACGGCGGCGTCCGGGTCACCGACAACGGCCGTGGCTTCCCGGTCGACCTGCACCCGAAGCTCAAGAAGCCGGGTGTCGAGGTCGCGCTGACGGTGCTGCACGCGGGCGGCAAGTTCGACGGCAAGGCGTACGCGGTCTCCGGCGGTCTGCACGGCGTCGGCGTCTCCGTGGTGAACGCCCTCTCCACGAAGATGGCGGTGGAGATCCACAAGTCCGGCTTCGTCTGGCGGCAGCAGTACACCAACTCCAAGCCGACCCCGCTGGAGAAGGGCGAGACGACAAACACCACCGGCTCGGCGGTCTCCTTCTGGCCCGACCCGGACGTCTTCGAGACCGTCGACTTCGACTTCCAGACCATCTACCGCCGCCTCCAGGAGATGGCCTTCCTCAACCGGGGCCTCACCATCCACCTGCTCGACGAGCGGGTCCCGGAGGGCGAGGAGGGCAAGCTCCGCGAGGTCACCTTCTGCTACAAGGGCGGCATCGCCGACTTCGTCCGGCACCTCAACGCCTCGAAGAACCCGATCCACAAGACGGTGGTCGAGTTCGGCGCCGAGGAGGAGGGCATGTCGGTCGAGATCGCCATGCAGTGGAACGAGTCGTACGGCGAGTCGGTCTACACCTTCGCCAACACGATCAACACGCACGAGGGCGGCACCCACGAGGAGGGCTTCCGGGCCGCGCTGACCAGCGTCGTCAACCGCTACGGCGCGGACAAGAAGCTGCTCAAGGGCGACGAGAAGCTCTCCGGCGAGGACATCCGCGAGGGCCTGGCCGCGATCATCTCGGTCAAGCTGGCCAACCCGCAGTTCGAGGGCCAGACCAAGACCAAGCTGGGCAACACCCCGGTGAAGAGCTTCGTGCAGCGGGTCTGCAACGAGTGGCTGGTCGACTGGTTCGACCGGAACCCGGCCGAGGCGAAGATCATCATCCAGAAGGCGTCCCAGGCGGCCCGGGCCCGGATCGCCGCGCAGCAGGCCCGCAAGCTGGCCCGCCGCAAGTCGCTGCTGGAGTCCGGCTCGATGCCGGGCAAGCTGGCCGACTGCCAGTCCACCGACCCGCGCGAGTCGGAGGTCTTCATCGTCGAGGGCGACTCGGCCGGCGGCTCGGCCAAGCAGGGTCGGGACCCGCGTACCCAGGCCATCCTGCCGATCCGCGGCAAGATCCTGAACGTGGAGAAGGCCCGGATCGACCGGGTGCTGAAGAACAACGAGGTCCAGGCGCTGATCACCGCGCTGGGCACCGGCATCCACGACGACTTCGACATCGAGAAGCTGCGGTACCACAAGATCGTGCTGATGGCCGACGCGGACGTCGACGGCCAGCACATCCAGACGCTGCTGCTGACCCTGCTCTTCCGCTTCATGCGACCGCTGGTCGAACTGGGCCACGTCTACCTGGCCGCCCCGCCGCTGTACAAGATCAAGTGGAACAAGAAGGGCGACGACGCCCAGTACGCGTACTCGGACCGGGAGCGGGACGGGCTGATCGCGCTGCGCCAGCAGAAGAAGCCCAACGCCAAGCCGGACGACATCCAGCGGTTCAAGGGTCTCGGCGAGATGAACTACCCCGAGCTGTGGGAGACCACGATGAACCCGGCCACCCGTACGCTGCGCCAGGTCACGCTCGACGACGCCGCCACCGCCGACGAGCTCTTCAGCGTGCTGATGGGCGAGGACGTCGAGGCGCGCCGCTCGTTCATCCAGCGCAACGCCAAGGACGTGCGCTTCCTCGACATCTGACGGCTCGGACGGGTCGGCCGGTGTCCACCGGTCGGCCCGTCGGTCCACAGAGTTATCCACAGCTTGGCCGGTTTCCACAGCCGTTATCCACAGCACGAAAACGACTCTGAGTCTGATAAGGGTTAACAGTGACCGATACTCCCGAGTCCACCCCGAACGAGCCGGAGACCCCGGAACCCGCCGCGATCGTGGCGCAGCACGACCGGATCGAGCCGGTCGGCCTCGAGGTCGAGATGCAGCGCTCGTACCTCGACTACGCGATGAGCGTCATCGTCGGGCGGGCGCTGCCGGACGTCCGGGACGGGCTCAAGCCGGTCCACCGCAAGATCCTCTACGCCATGTTCGACTCCGGCTACCGGCCGGACCGCGGCTACGTGAAGTGCTCCCGCGTCGTCGGTGACGTGATGGGTCAGTTCCACCCGCACGGCGACTCGGCGATCTACGACGCGCTGGTCCGGATGGCGCAGCCCTGGTCGCTGCGCTACCCGCTGGTCGACGGCAACGGCAACTTCGGCTCCCCGGGCAACGACCCGGCGGCCGCCATGCGGTACACCGAGTGCAAGCTCGACCCGCTGGCGATGGAGATGCTGCGGGACATCGACGAGGACACCGTCGACCTGCAGGACAACTACGACGGCCGGGCCAAGGAGCCCACCATCCTGCCGTCGCGCATCCCCAACCTGCTGATCAACGGGTCCGAGGGCATCGCGGTCGGCATGGCCACCAAGATCCCGCCGCACAACCTGCGCGAGATCGGCGCGGCCGTGCAGTGGTGCCTGGAGCACCCGGAGGCCGACGAGGTGACCACCCTCGAAGCGCTGCTGGAGATCGTCAAGGGCCCCGACTTCCCGACCTACGGCTTGATCGTCGGCCAGTCCGGCATCCAGGACGCGTACCGGACCGGGCGTGGCTCGATCCGGATGCGGGCCGTGGTGGAGGTCGAGGAGGACAAGCGCGGTCGCCCCGCGCTGGTGGTCAGCGAGCTGCCGTACCAGGTCAACCCGGACAACCTCGCCGAGCGGATCGCCGAGCTGATCAAGGAGGGCAAGCTCGCCGGCATCGCCGACATCCGGGACGAGTCCTCCGGGCGTACCGGCATGCGGATCGTGCTCGTGCTCAAGCGCGACGCGGTCGCCAAGGTGGTGCTGAACAACCTCTACAAGCACACCCAGCTCCAGGAGACCTTCGGCGCCAACATGCTGGCGCTGGTCGACGGCGTGCCGCGCACGCTCAACCTGGCCCAGTTCATCCGCTACTACGTCGAGCACCAGATCGAGGTCATCCGCCGGCGGACCGCGTTCCGGCTGCGCAAGGCCGAGGAGCGGGCGCACATCCTGCGCGGTCTGGCCAAGGCGCTCGACGCCCTCGACGAGGTGATCGCCCTGATCCGGCGCTCGCCCACGGTGGACGACGCCCGGCAGGGCCTGATCCGGCTGCTGGAGATCGACGAGATCCAGGCGACCGCGATCCTGGACATGCAGCTGCGCCGCCTGGCCGCCCTGGAGCGGCAGCGGATCCTCGACGACCTGACCAAGCTCGAACTGGAGATCGCCGACCTCAAGGACATCCTCGCCAAGCCGGAGCGGCAGCGGCGGATCGTCTCCGAGGAACTCGGCGAGATCGTCGCGAAGTGGGGCGACGACCGGCGCACGAAGATCATCCCGTTCGACGGCGAGGTCTCGATGGAGGACCTCATCGCCCGCGAGGACGTGGTGGTCACCATCACCCGCACCGGGTACGCCAAGCGCACCAAGGTGGACCTGTACCGCTCCCAGCGGCGCGGCGGCAAGGGCGTCAGCGGCGCGACCCTGCGGCAGGACGACATCGTCAGCCACTTCTTCGTCTGCTCCACGCACGACTGGATCCTGTTCTTCACCAACAAGGGACGGGTCTACCGGGCCAAGGCGTACGAGTTGCCGGAAGCCAGTAGGGTGGCCAAGGGCCAGCACGTGGCCAACCTGCTCGCCTTCCAGCCGGACGAGCAGATCGCGCAGATCATCGAAATCCCGAACTACCAGGTGGCGCCCTACCTGGTCCTTGCCACGAAGAACGGCCTGGTGAAGAAGACCCGTCTCGAGGAGTTCGACTCCAACCGGTCCGGCGGCATCATCGCGATCAACCTGCGCGATGAGGACGAGCTGGTCGGCGCGGCCCTCGTGGCACCCACCGACGACCTGCTGATGGTCTCGAAGAACGCGCAGGCGATCCGGTTCAACGCCACCGACGAGGCGCTGCGTCCGATGGGGCGGGCCACCACGGGCGTCATCGGCATGCGATTCTCCGACGACGACGTCCTCCTCGCCATGGAGGTGGTTCGGGAGGGGTTGGACGTTCTGGTGGCCACGAACGGGGGATACGCGAAGCGCACCCCGATCGAGGAATACCCGGTCCAGGGCCGGGGAGGTAAGGGCGTGCTGACTGCGAAGATCACCGAGCGCCGCGGTGGTCTGGTCGGCGCGGTCGTGATCGACCCGGAGGACGAGCTGTTCGCCATCACCAGCAATGGTGGCGTCATCCGGACTCCGGTGAAGCCTGTACGCCGTACGCGTGACCGGAACACAATGGGGGTCAAGCTGATGGACCTCCCGGACGGCGTGACTATCGTGGCGATTGCTCGCAATGCCGACGAGCCTGACGAACAGGACTAGTTGATGACGGAGACACAGGCGAAGTCGGGGAACAAGGGGACCTCGGCCACCCCGGTCGACGAGGAGGCCGCCAAGAGCGGCACAACCGCGGCCGGCCGCGCTGCCGTGGGTCGGGCGACCGTCCCCGCCGACGCGCCTGCCCCGAAGTTCACCCGGGCCCCGGGCATGGCCCCGCCGCCGGACAAGCCCGGGGACGACGCGGCCGCGAGCGAGAAGACCGAGACATCGGCCGTCGAGGCGCCCACGTCCGCCGCCACGCCGGTGGCGACCTCGGCCAAGTCGAGCACCACCACCCAGCCGATCAAGGCCGGCGCCGCCACGTCGCCGTCCAGCACCGGCACCCAACCGAAGGTGGGGGGCGTCGCCAAGCCGTCGCCGGACGGCGCCCGTCCGGCCGGCACGGCCCGCCCCGCCAACGGGGGCGGCCTGCCGCCGGGGATCGGCAACGCGGCCGCCGTCGGCGCCGCCCGGGTGGGTGACGCGGTACGCGCGGCGCGTACCTCGGTCAGCTCGGCCGCGTCGCGCGGCCCGCGTCGGGCCCGGCTGAACCTCAAGCGGATCGACCCGTGGTCCGTGATGAAGTTCGCCTTCGCCGTCTCGGTGGTGCTCTTCATCGTGGTGGTCGTCGCCACCTCGGTGCTCTACCTCGCCCTGGACGCCATGGGTGTGTTCCAGAGCGTCAACGACAGCCTGACCGACCTGGTCAACGCCGGCGGCCAGAGCGGCGGTGGCTTCCAGATCACCGCGAAGGGCGTGATCCTCAGTTCGGCGCTGATCGGCCTGGTCAACGTCGTCCTGTTCACCGCGCTCGCCACGCTCGGCGCGTTCGTCTACAACGTCTGCGCCGACCTGGTCGGCGGGATCGAGCTGACGCTCGCCGAGCGCGACTGATCTCCGTACGTCCTGCGCCGGGGCACCGCGAAAGCGGTCGCCCCGGCGTTCGGTATCCGGGTACGGTCGAGGTGGCACGAGCGCCACGACGACCCCGATTTGGGGCCGGACGCGGCGATGGGTTAACCTTGCTCGTCGCCACGCGGGGCTATAGCTCAGTCGGTTAGAGCGCAGAGCTGATAACTCTGAGGTCGCTGGTTCGATTCCAGCTAGCCCCACCGCACACCCGTTCCGACGGCAGTCGAGCGCGAAGGGGCGCCCCATGTTCAAGAAGCTTCTGATCCTGGCCGGCGTCGTCGCCGTGGCTGCCGTCGTCGCTCAGAAGGTCAGGGCTTCCAACGACGAGCGGGCTCTCTGGCACGAGGCCACCACCTCGCCCGACCTGCGCTGACCTCCTCGTCACTGCCAGCACCAGGCGGCTCCGACCGCCCTCGGGGCCCTAGCTCAACTGGCAGAGCACTGCCTTTGCAAGGCAGGGGTTAGGGGTTCAAGTCCCCTGGGCTCCACCAGCACTTTCCTCGGTCGATCTCCGTCCCGAGAAACAGCCGAGCGGTCACGCCGTCTCCCTCTCGCTCCGCACGCGATCGGCGGCCGAGGCGGCGTCGGTTGACGATCCGCGACTCCACCGCCGTGCCGATGCTGCCGGTGGAGAACGGGTGCAGATCCGAGCGCTGCCCCGGTGCGTCAGACGCGGGGCAGGGTCCGGCCGTCGGGCAGCGCGCGACCGCTCAACAGTGCCAGCAGCGAGCCGCTGTCGGTGCGAACGGGCCGGCCGCTTCCCCAGCTCCAGTCGGTGTCGGTGGCATCGAGCCGGACGCCGGTCAGGTCGACCCCGAACCAGGTGCCGTTCGCGGCGGTGAGCCGGTCGAGGACGGCGATCACCGACTCTGTCGGTGCGACCGCGGGCCGGTCGAGCGCGATCGTCACGTCCAGGGAGTGGATGACGGCGTGGCTGAGGGCACCGGCTGCGCCGCCGCCCGGCGGCTGCCACGCGTGCAGTGTCGGCGATCGGAGCTGGTCGAGGAGGTTGACGACCGGCAGCGAAGCGTCGCGGGTGGCCACGGTGTCGGAGAGTACGGCGAAGTCGCCGCCGGCCGCCGCCATCTCTGCCCCGAACTGCTCGGGAGTCAGCCGCGCCGGCATCGTCACGTGGGCGATCACGTGGCGCACGAGCCACTTCTCGCACAACGACGGGGCATCCCAGGTCTCGACGGTCGCGGCGGCGAGAAGGTCGGCGAGTCGGTCGTAGGTCGGTGCCACCCAGGACTGCAGGTCGGTCATGGTCGGTCTCCGTACACGAGGTGGGCGAGGTGGTCTTCGAGCTTGTCGAGGGAGGTGAGGAAGCCGGCCCGGGCCGCGGGCAGGCGCATCGCCTCGGGCACGTACCGCTGGTGGATGACGACTTCGGTCGTGTCGTCGCCGAGGTCGTCGAGCGTGCTGGTGGTGTGCATCCCGCTCGCCGGCTCGACCCAGGCGAGGCGCTCGGGCGGGACGACCTCGGTGAAGGTGGCGACCATCCGGTGGCTGCCGTGCTCGCCGGACATCAGGGTCTCGAAGCGGCCGCCGGGGTGGAGTTCGACGATGATGCCGTCGATCGGGGTGGTCATACCGCGCGGGCCCCAGAACTGTGCAAGCTCTGCGGGCTCGGTGAGGCACCGCCACACCAGCTCGCGCGGCGCGCGGAAGATCCGTCGGTGGACGAGTTCGTCGTCATTCACGGGTTCTCCCGCTTCTGCAAGCCGGCGAGGTGTGTCTCCAGCCGGTCCATTCGCTCCGACCACGTGCGCCTGCTCTCCTCGATCCACGAGACTGCGGCATCGAGCGCCGCCGGTTCGAGCCGACAGGGCCGGGTCTGCCGGTGCCGCCCCCGGCTGATCAGGCCGGACTGCTCGAGCACCCGGATGTGCTGCGACACCGCCTGCATGCTCATGGCGTACGGCTCCGCCAGTTCCTTGACCGTCGCCTCGCCCGCGCTCAGCCGGGCCACGATGTCGCGCCGGGTGGGGTCGCTGAGCGCCGTGAACAGGGCATCGAGCCGCCGATCCTCCAGCGTGTTTCCCATGGACATTAATCAAGCACCTGCTTTATCAAGTGTCAACTAGAGGACTGCCCCGGACCAGCGGCCGGTCGACCCGGCGGCGGCTCTGCGCCACGCGGCGACGCCTGCTCGCGCCGGGTGGTCGTTCCGAGTCGCCACCTGGCACGATCGGCGGGAGGCGAGGTGAGCGGGATGAGGCCGCGACGGGTGACTCGAACGTCGGTGGTGTGCGCGGCACTGCTGACCGCCGTGGTCACCGTGTTCCTCTGGGTCGGTGCGGCCGGGGCCTACCGCAAGGCGGTCGACCTGCGCGACCACGGTGCGGTCACGACGGCCGACGTGCTCCAGGTGCAGCGGCTCGGCGACGACAGCTACGTCCGGGTGCGGTTCACGACGGCGGACGGCGCGGTCGTGGAGGCCGACGTACACGACTTCCGGGTCGATCCGGAGCCCGTCGAGGGCGCGACGATGCAGGTGCGGTACGCCCCCGCCGAACCGGTGCGCCACATCCAGGACGCCCGCCTGGGCCCCGACTTCGTGGACGTCTGGGTGCGGGCGCTCGGTGGGCTGGCCCTACTGGCCTTCGGGACCTTCGTGGTGCTCGGCTCGTGGGGGCTGGTCGGCGAGAGGTGGCCCTGAGCACGCCGGGCGCGACGGCAGTCGGGGTGCCCGGGTACGGCGTCGCCGACGGCGAACCGGACGACCGTCCACGGGCCAGCACCGGGGCGGGATCGCCCGGCCGGCGATCGGGGGACGGCGGAGGCAGGTTAGCGTCGGGGCGTGAGCACCGGATCCCCACGCGTCCTGCCCGCCGAGAGCGGCATCGCCGAGGCCGCCGCCGTCCTGCGCGACGGCGGGCTGGTGGCGTTCCCCACCGAGACCGTCTACGGGCTCGGCGCGAACGCGCTCGACGCGCGGGCCGCCGCGCGGATCTTCGAGGCGAAGGCCCGGCCCAGCTTCGACCCGCTGATCACCCACCTGGCCGACGCCGCCGACCTGGAGAAGCTGGTCGGGCCGGTGCCGCCGGCGGTCGCCGCGCTGGCCGAGCGGTTCTGGCCGGGGCCGCTGACGCTGATCGTGGACCGGCCGGCGGAGATCCCGCCGATCGTCACCTCGGGGCTGGACACCATGGCGGTGCGGGTGCCGGACGAGCCGTCCGCGCGGGCGCTGATCCGGGCCGCCGGGGTGCCGGTGGCCGCGCCCAGCGCCAACCGGTTCGGGCAGCTCAGCCCCACCCGGGCCGAGCACGTGGTGAAGGGGCTCGGCGGGGCGGTCGACGTGGTCCTCGACGGTGGGCCCACCCGGTGCGGCATCGAGTCGACCATCGTGGACGCGCGCGGTCCGCAGCCGGTGGTGCTGCGCCTCGGCGCGCTCGCCCTGGAGGAGCTGGTCGAGGCGGTGGGGCCGGTGACCGTACGCCCGGGCAGTTCGGGGCAGCCGGTCGCGCCGGGCACGCTGGCGGCGCACTACGCGCCGCGTACCCCGTTGCGGGTGGTGGCGGGCGCGGAGCCGGCGGCCGGCGACGGTGTCCGGCGCGGCTTCCTGGCCTTCCGGGAGCCGCCGGCCGACGGGTACGCGGCGGTGGAGGTGCTCTCCCCCACCGGGGACGTGACGGAGGCCGCGGCCCGGCTCTTCGACGCCCTGCACCGGCTCGACGCGGCCGGGGTGACCGAGATCCTCGCCGAGGCGACCCCGGAGGAGGGCGTCGGGCGGGCGATCAACGACCGGCTGCGCCGTGCCGCCGCCACCTGGGACGCCGCCGGCTGACGGTCGCGTGCATGGGCCGGCGGCCCGGGGGTACGGACTCAGACAACGACCCCCCGGAAAGTGAGGTGTGATCATGCCGACCGCACGCGACATCATGACCGCCGACGTGACCTGCGTCCGCGAACAGGACGACCTGCGTGCCGCCGCCAAGCGGATGGCCGAACTCGGGGTGGGTGCGCTGCCGATCTGCGGCGACGACAACCGCCTCAAGGGCATGCTGACCGACCGCGACATCGTGGTGAAGGTGCTGGCCCAGGGGAAGGACCCGGCCAACGTGACCGCCGGTGAGCTGGCCCAGGGCGAGGCCGTGACCATCGGCGCGGACGACGACGCCGCCGAGATCCTGCGCACCATGGGCCAGCACCAGGTACGCCGGCTGCCGGTGATCGACGGGCACGAGCTCGTCGGGATCGTGGCGGTGGCCGACGTGGCCCGGTCGCTGCCGGAGCGTCCGGTGGGTGACCTGATCGAGGCCATCTCCGAGCGGTCCTGAGCCCCGTCGTACCGTCGATCGCCGCCCTCCCGGTCCCGTGACCGGAGGGCGGCGATGTCGTGCGGGCGGCCCTGCGCCACCCGGTGTCGGACGCCCGGGCGGCGGGCCGGATCAGGCGGGCGGGGTCAGCGGCACCGTCTCGCCGCGCGCGATGGTGCGTACCGCCCGGACGAAGCCGCGCCGCCGCGCCTCGTCGACGAAGTGCCGCAGCGGTGAGCGGAACACCGGGTAGTCGTCGTAGTGGATCGGCGCGGTCAGTTTCGGCCGGACCAGCTCGACCAGGTCGGCGCCCTGCCGCGCGTCCATGGTGAGCAGGATCCCGGCGATCCGGGTGCCGCCCAGGTGGATCAGCATCGCGTCGACGTCCGGGAAGCGCTGCGGGATCTCGGCGAGCTGCGGACGGTGCAGGGTGTCCCCGGTGACGTAGAGCCGGAACCGGCGGACGCCGTCGTGCTCCAGGTCGACCATCGTGCCCATCACGTCGGGCAGGAGCCGGTCCAGCGCCCCCGGCCCGTGCTGGCCGGGCAGCGCGGTCAACCGCAGCGTGTGGCCCTCGCGGCGCAGCTCGCGGGACTGCCAGGTGGGCAGCCCTTCGGCCGCCCGGAACCCCCAGCGGCGCAGCTTCCGCCCGGCCGCCGGGGTGGTCACGATCGGCAGCTCCCGGTCGAGTTCCCGGCGGGCCACCCGGTCGAAGTGGTCGCCGTGCAGGTGGGACAGGACCACCGCGTCGAGGGCGGGGAGCTGCGCGACGGTCAGCGCCGGGTCCGTGCTCCGCTTCGACCACAACCCTTTGCCCAGGTACGCCCGCTGCCCCCGGTGCAGGAAGTTCGGATCGGTGAGCAGGGTGAACCCACCGATCCGGAGCACCGTCGTGGCGGTGCCGACGAAGGTCACCTCAGCCTGTTCCGTCTCCATCCTCCGTCCGTACCCGCGAGGTGGCCGGCGAATCGGACGGGGCGTCCCGGTGGCCGACCCCCGGCGGTGGGGGCAGGCGGTCGACGAGCCGGGTCAGCGCGCCGTTGGCGAAGGTCGCGCCGAGCGCCGAGCCGGTGGCGATGCCCCAGCCGACCGGGCCGAGCGGGGTGCAACCGAAGAACTGGCTCACCCCGGGGGTCTGCACCACGGCGGCGAGCACGCCGAGCGACACGGCGGTCGAGGCGAGCACCGCCGGGCTGGTCCCGCCGGCCAGCACCGTCTGGCCGAGCTGGGTGCCGACCAGCGACACCAGCGCCACCGTGCCGGCCCGGCGCTCCCGGCAACCGGTGTAGCGGGACAGCGTCCAACCGGCCGTCGCGCCGAGCGTGGTGGCCGCCGCGCGCAGGCCGATCTCCCTGGTCATGGTCCCGCCGAGCGAGGTGTCCGGCCCTTCCCGGAGCAGCCCGTCGGCGTGGTCGCCGCCGGGTGCCCGCACCGCGATGGCCAGCGCCGGCGCCAGGTCGGTGAGCAGGTTGACCAGGAGCAGCTGTCGGCCGTTCAGTGCGGAACGGCCGGTCGACGCGGCGGTCAGCACGCTGAACGCGATCTCGCCCAGGTTGCCGCCGACCAGGATGCTCAGCGCGTGGCGTACCGAGGACCACATCGCCCGCCCCTCGACCAGGGTGGCGATGATGGTCTCCAGCCGGTCGTCGGTGACCACCAGGTCGGCGGCGGCCCGCGCGGCGGGGGTGCCCCGTTGACCGAGGGCGATGCCGACGTCGGCCAGCCGGATCGCCGGCGCGTCGTTGGCGCCGTCCCCGGTCATCGCCACCGTCCGGCCGCACTTCTGCAACGCCTGGATGATCCGGACCTTGTGCGCCGGGGTGCAGCGGGCCACCACGTCGGTGCGGGCCAGCCGGTCGGCCAGCGCGTCGTCGTCGAGCTGCTCCAACTCGGCGGCGGTGACCACGCGCTGTCCCTCGTGGTCGGGACTGATGATGGAGGCGATCGCCTCGGCGGTGGCGGGATGGTCGCCGGTGATCATGATGGTGTGCACGCCGGCCTGCCGGATCCGACGCACCGCGGGGGCGGCGGACTCGCGTACCCCGTCGGCGAGCGCGACGAAGCCGACGAAGACCAGCCCGTGCACCTCCTCGTCGGTCACCTGCTCGGCGTCGACCCGGCACTCGGCGACGGCGAGGATCCGGTGTCCCGCCCCGGCCCGGTCGGCGAGCATGGCGTGCAGCCCGTCCCGGCCCTCGTCGTCGAGCGCCTCGTCCGGCCCGTCCGGCGTACGCCAGGCGGTGCACCGGGGCAGCACCGTCTCCGGCGCCCCCTTCACGCTCAGCAGCAGCCGGTCCCCGGCCCGCCCGATGGTCGCGAGGTAACCCCGGGACGGCTCGAACGGCAGCCCACCGACCGCCTGCCAGCCGTCCGCGCCGGTCTGCTCGGTCACCCCGGCGTCCCGCGCGCCGTACCGGACGGCCCGGTCGGTGTGCTGCGGCAGCTCCTCCGGGTCCTCCGCGTACGGGGTGGCCCGCAACGCGACCGCCAGGATGCGGCGCAGCCCGTCGTCGAGCTGGTCCACCGGGGCGTACCGGTCGTCGTCGCCCACCCCGGCCAGCATCAGCTTGCCCTCGGTGAGGGTGCCGGTCTTGTCGAAGCAGAGCACGTCCACCCGGCCCAGCGCCTCGATGGTGCGCGGGTTGCGGACCAGCGCGCCGTGTTCGGCGAGCCGCCGGGCCGCCGCCAGTTGGGCGGCGCTGACCAGGAACGGCAAGCCTTCCGGCACCGACGCCACGGCCAGGTTCGCGGCGGTCGCCGCCGTCTCCGCCAGCGGTACGCCCCGCAGCAGCCCCGCCCCGGCGACCGCGATCGCCGAGCCCGCCGCCAGCGGCACCGCCGCGTCGGTCAGCCGGCCGAGCCGCGCCTCCACCCCGCTGGCCGGGGGCGCCTGCCGGGCCAGGGCCAGGCTGCGGCCGGACTCGGTGTCCGCGCCGACCGCCACCACCACGGCGGTGCCGTGGCCGGCCGCGACCGTGGTGCCCTCGTAGAGCATCGAGTGCCGGTCGGCGACGGCGGCGGCGACCACCGGCTCGGCGGACTTCGCCACCGGCAGCGACTCCCCGGTCAGCGACGACTCGTCGGTCTCCAGCCCGTCGGCGGTCAGCACCCGGCAGTCGGCGGGCACCGCGTCACCCGGCCCGAGGACGATCACGTCGCCGGGCACCAGCTCCTCGGCGGCGATCACCTGCTCGCCACCGTCCCGGCGTACCTGGGCGGTGACCGCCGAGCGGGACAGCAGTTCGGCCAGGGACCGTTCGGTGCTGCGCTGGTGCACCGCCCCGGCCAGCGCCGACCCGCCCACCACCCCGCCGACCAGGGCGGCGTCGACCAGCGAGCCGAAGGCGGCGGAGAGCACCGCCCCGGCGGCCAGCACCGGGGTGAGCGGGTTGGCCAGCTCGTCGACGAAGGCGCGCAGCAGACCGCCGGTGCCGGGGGTGTTGCGGACGTCGTCGCCCCGCCGCCGGCGCGCCTCGGCGTCGGTCAGCCCCTCCGGGGCGCTGCCGAGCTGGCGCAGCACGGTCTCCACCGGCATCAGGTGCCAGGCGGTGCTGGTCGGCGCGGGGGTGCCGGTCGGGTCGGGCAGCCGGTGCGCCCGCCACACGCCGTGCGCGAAGGCCAGTGCCGCCGCGCCGTTCACCGCGCCGAGGGCACGGGCGGGAAGCTGTTCGGGATCGGCGGTGAACGCGCCGAGCGCGCCGAGGCCGGTGCCGGCCATGGCGATGCGGATGTTCTGCCGGGTCATCCGCCGGGCCGTGCCGACCGCCTCGATCATCAGCGCCGGGATCCGCAGGTCGGTGCCGACCAGCAGATGGGCGCCCCAGGGCGGCAGATCCTCCGGGGCGGCCATGCCGAGGCCGCAGTCGGACGCGGCCAGCGCCGCACGGTCTCCGGACACCAGCATCACCACCGCGCCGTCCCGTTGCAGGGCGCGTACCGAGTCGGCCAGCCGTGCCCCGCCGGGCAGGACGGCGTCGGCGAAGCCGTACCGCTGCGGGTCGTCGTCGGCGACCACCAGCCGCAGGCCGGCCTGCCGGGTGGCGGTGGGCAGCGCGTCGACGCCGGGTGCGGGCTCCGGCTCCACCCGGACCACCGCGGCCAGGATGCCATGGCGGGCGAGGCCGAGGAGCAGACCGCCGCCGTCCCGCAACCGGCGGCTGTCCGGAGTGTCACCGGGGTCGTCGGCGTCGAGGCCGGGCAGCGGCCCGAGCCGCCAACCGTCGGCGGCCCGGGTGCCGTCCGGCTGGTCCGGGTCGAAGAGCGCGAACGCCCGGGCCGCCACCTCGCCGGTGTCCTGATCGGCCAGCGGGGCGAGGTCCGCCAGGACGCCCCGCTGCGAGCCGAGCACCGCGGCGTCCAGCACCACCGTGTCGATCCGGTCGAGTTCCCGCAGCACACTGCGGTCCATCGCGATCACGCCGCGCCGGGCCAGGATCCGGCCGAGCTGCGCGGCGTACCCCTCCCGGCCGCTGCCGGGGGCCTTGGGCAGCGAGGACAGGCCGAGCGCGGCGGCCCGCTTGCGTCCGACGACCGGGAGTGCCGCCGCGGCGGCGGCCGCGCCGGTGCCCAGCGCCGAGGTGACGTACCGCTCGGCCGGGCCGTCCGGCTTGGGGCGGGGCCGTTCGGTCGTGGGCGAGCGCGCGGCGGCCCGCTCCGGGTCCCCGGTCAGCCTCGGCTCGGCCTTGTTCCAGGTGGAGAGCTGGGCCCGGGCCTCGCCCCACTGGACGATCCGCTGCGCGCCGTCCAGGGCGATCCCCGCCCAACCGCCGGTGAGGCCCTGCACGACCGCCTCGGCGAGCGGGAAGATCACGTCGGCGCGCGGGTCGGCGCGCAGCCCCCGGTCGGCGAGGGCGTGCAGCTTCGGGTGCAGGTCGATGGCGGCGAGCAGGCCGGACACCTCGCCGGGGACCGGGGTGAAGGGCAGGATCCGGGTGGCCGCCGAGATGGTCAGGCCCAACGCGTCGGAGACGAGCGCGCCGAGGGTGCGGGGGGTGCGCGGGCCCTCCTCGGGCGGGTGCGGTGGCGGGACGTCCGGGTCCGGCTCGTGCGGGCAGATCCGTTCGGTACGGGCCACCGTGGCGATCAGGTCGCGCAGCTTCGGCCGTGGCTCCTCGACGGCCACCACCACCCGGCCGGACGGGGCGTTCACCCGGGCCCAGGCCACCCCGGGCATCCGTTCCAGCGCCTGCTCGACCTGGTAGGCCAGCCGGTCGCCGCCGTCCTGGCAGACGCCGTGGACCTCGATGTGGTGCCGTCCGTCGCGGGACCACACCCGGCGCTTGGTCAGACCGGCCGCGCGGACCAGTCGGGAGGCGGCCGCGCCGACGGTACGGGACGCGTCGCCGACCAGCGGCGGCATCGGCGGCACCGGCACCGGCGGGAGCACCCGGCCGGCGAGCCGGCCCAGCGTCGTCATCGAGCGGTACGGCCGAGTCGCCGGCCCCGCTCCTCGCCGTCCACGCCGCCGCTCCTGCCGTACGCCATCTCGCCTCCCGCGCTCGTCAGGCGACCTGGCTTCCCGCCTCTACGCCCGTTATGCCGCCGGTACAAGGGAAGTTCCCGCCGCTGGTGGGGCATGGACGCCGGTGGCCGTGGAATCCGGGTGGGCGTCCGGAGGAACCTCAGGGGAGGTCGGCATGAGCACGATCACGCGACACCTCAGCGGCGGGCACGAGACGGTTCGCGCGTACACCCGTCGGGTGGAGATCCCGATGCTGGGCGAGGTGGCGGTGCCGCCACCGGACAAGGTCGCCTACTACGCCGGGTTGGGTGTGCTCGCCGCCCTCCAGGTCATCGAGTGGCCGCTCGCCCTGGTGATCACCGCCGGACATCTCCTGGCCGACCAGCACCTCTCCGGGCTGGCCAAGGGGGTGGGCGAGGCGCTCGAGTCGGCCTGAGCCACCCGGGTGCCCCCGGCCCTCGGTTCCCTGCCCGCAGCTTCCGGGCCCTGGCTCCCAGCCCTCGCCCGCCCCGGCCTTCGACCGGACTGGTGCAGGGCACAGGATGGATCCAGGTGGTCGGGGTCCGCTCGCGCGACCACTCACGGCAGTCAGCCCAGTCCGTTCACTGTCGGTGACTGGTGAGGCGTGGGGGCGGTGGCCGGGTCACCTCGCGGATTGACCTCAACCCGGGTTGAGGTCGCAGGCTGAGTCCATGCTGATCGACCTGCTCCGGTCCCCGGCTGGCCGGGCCACGACGCCCCGGCGCGAGGCGGACGGGACCATGCCGCCCCGCCGACGGCGCGAGGTGGACGGGGCCAAGCCGCCGCGCCACCCGTACCGGCCGGCACGACCGTTGTCGCGCACCCGTACCGGCCGGTGGTGCGCCCCGGCGGTGGGTCGATGACGGCGACGGCCGAGGCGAGCGTCCCGGCCGCCCGCCTGTACGACCCGCGGCTGCGCGCGATGACCGTGGGCGTCGTCGCCCTGGTGTCCCTGCTGGCCTTCGAGGCGCTGGCGGTGGGCACCGCGATGCCGACGGTCGCCCGGGCGCTCGACGGCCTCTCCCTCTACGCGCTCGCCTTCGGCGGCCCGTTCGCCGCCGGGGTGCTCGCCATGGTGCTCTCCGGCATCTGGTGCGACGTCCGGGGGCCGCGCGCACCGATGTGGACGGGCGTCGGGCTGTTCGTGGCCGGGCTGCTGCTGGCCGGCAGCGCCACCGCGATGGGGCAGCTCGTCGTCGGGCGGGCGGTCCAGGGTCTCGGCTCGGGGCTGCTCTCGGTCGCGCTCTACGTCGTGGTGGGCCAGGCGTACCCGGAGGAACTGCGCCGGAAGGTGTTCGCCGCGTTCGCCGCCGCGTGGGTCGTACCGTCACTGGTCGGTCCGGCGGTGGCCGGGCTGATCGTCGAGCACCTGGGCTGGCGGTGGGTCTTCCTCGCCGTGCCGGCGGTGGCGGTGCCGGCGGCGCTGCTGGTCCAGCCCGGCCTGCGGTCGCTGCGTGCGCCGGGGGTTGCCGGGCTGCCCGCCGGGGCACTGGCCCGGATCGGCTGGGCGGCCGGGGCGGGGGTGAGCGCCGCACTGCTGCACCACGGGGGGCAGCAGCGCGGCGCGTCCGCCGTACCGCTGGTGGTGGTCGCGTTGGTCGGCCTGGCCGTCTGCGCGCCCCGGCTGCTGCCGACCGGGTTCCTGCGCGCGGCCCGCGGCCTGCCCACCGTGATCGGGCTGCGCGGGCTCGCCTCGGCGGCGTTCGTCGGGGCCGAGGTGGTGATCCCGCTGATGCTCTCCCGGGAGCGCGGCTTCACACCGACCGCCGCCGGTCTGGTGCTCACCGTCGGCGCGCTGGCCTGGTCGGCGGGCTCCTGGTTGCAGGGGCGGCTGCCCGCGCCGCGCTCGTCGGCGACGTTGCCCCGCGCCGGGCTGGCCTGCATCACCGTCGGCACGGCCACGGTCGCCCTGACGGTGTGGCCGGCGGTGCCGGTGGCGGTCGGGGTGCTCGGCTGGGCAGTGGCCGGCGCCGGGATGGGCCTGCTCTACCCGTCGTTGTCGGTGCTGACCCTGGAGCTGTCCGCCCCCGACGAGCAGGGACGCAACAGCTCGTCGCTGCAGTTGAGCGACTCGCTCTTCGCCGCCACCGTGCTGGCGCTCACCGGCGCGGTGCTCGCCGCCGGCGCCGCCCCCGGGCCGATGGACTACGCGGGGACCCTCGGCGTCGCCGCGGCCTGCGCGCTGCTCGGCCTCGTCCTGGCCCACCGGGTCGTTCGCACCTCCTGACGGGACGACCCGACCCGCCCGTCGACGGCGGGATCGCGGGAACGTGCCTGGCCGGGTGGGGTGGGCGGCCAGGATGGGAAGGCGATGAGCTTCCTGACGATCCTGCCGATGGCGGTGGTCATGGTGGCCGGCACGCAACTCGTGGCGGCGGTCTTCCTGGCCTCCGGCGACCGGCCGCGCTCCGCCTCGCTCGGCTACCTGGCCGGGGCCGCGTTCGTGGTGGTCCCCGGGACCACGGCCGCCTGGCTGGTCACCCGGGGAGTGAAGACCTCCGTCGGTGGCGGTGACGGAGGTGGGCGCAGCCCGGTCGAGACGACCATCGACTGGATCGTGCTGGTGCTGCTGGTCGTCCTCGCGGTGGTGGTGTTCGTCCGGCGGCGACGGGCGGGCCAGCCGGGGTGGATGGGCAAGCTGCGGCACGCCACGGCCGGGTACGCGTTCCGGCTGGCGCTGCTGCTCTTCGTGGCGATGCCCGCCGACGACATCACCATGGTCACCGTCGGGGCGAGCGCCGCGCGGCACGACCTGCCGTGGTGGCACCTGCTCCCGTTCATGCTGCTCACGCTGCTGCTCCTCGCCCTGCCCCTGCTGGCCCTGGTGCTGCTGGGACAGCGTGCCGAGCGGGTGCTGCCCCGGATCCGGGACTGGGCCGACCACCACTCCTGGATCGTCAGCGAGGTGGTCGTCGTCTTCTTCATCCTGGTCACCGTGGCCGACCTGCTGACGTGACGTCACGATCCGGTCGGCCGCCCCGTCGACACGGCGACAGGGAGGAGTCGAGATGAAGGTTCTGGTCACCGGAGCGGGTGGCACGCTGGGGCGGGCGGTGCTGCCCCGGCTGCGCGCCGACGGGTTCGAGGTGCGGGCGACGAGCCGGCGTCCCCGGCACGACCCGGGAGCGGACTGGGCGGTGGTCGACCTGGCCACCGGGGCCGGGCTGGACGAGGCGGTGACCGGCGTGGACGCCGTGCTGCACCTGGCGTCGTCGCCGAACAGCCGGCACACCCACCGGGTGGACGTGCTCGGCACCCGCCGGCTGGCACTCGCCGCCGGCCGGGCCGGCGTCGGCCACCTGGTGTACGTCTCGATCGTCGGCGTCGACCGGGTTCCGCTGCCCTACTACCGGCACAAGTTGGCGGCCGAGCGGGTGGTGAGCGCCGGCCCGGTGCCGTGGACGGTGCTGCGGGCCACCCAGTTCCCGCCGTTCCTGGACTCGCTGCTGCGGGCGTCGAGCCGGCTCGGCCCGGTGATCGGCGACCCGGCGGTGCTCGCCCAGCCCGTCGACCAGCACGAGGTGGCCGGCCGGCTCGCCGAACGGCTCACCGCCGGCCCGTCGCACGGCATCGAGGAGTACGCCGGTCCGCAGGTGCTCCGCTTCGACGAGGCGGTACGCGCCTGGCAGGCGGCGCGCGGCTCGCACCGTCCGCTGCTGCCGATCCGGTTCCCCGGCCGGCTCGGCCGGGCGCTGCGCGACGGCGGCCTCACCACCACCGCCACCCCGACCGGTACGCGCACCTGGGCGGACCACCTCGACCACACGTACGGGCGAATCGGCGCAAGATGAGGCCCGTACTCGTTCACGTTCGCCCTACCGTGACGGCATGTTCACCCTCGTCGCCACCGTGATCCTGTACGTCTTCGGCTTCGTCTTCCTCTACGGCGTGATCCGGCTCGCCGTCCGGCACGGCATGGAGGACCTGGAGGCGCGCCGCCCGCAGGTCCTGCGGACCGCGCAGAGCGCCACCGCCGACGACGCCGCCTTCATGCGGCAGAACGCCTTCCTCGGCGGCAACTGACCGCGTCACCGCCGTCGCCGGGCTGCCGTCCATCGTCCGGCCGCTGTCGGGTCGTCGTCCGCATCGGCCGTCGTCCGCGTCGGGTCGTCGGCGTCCGTCGTCGGCCTGGGTGCCGCCCACGACGTGCGGTGGGCGCGGTCCGACGGGCGGATCGGGGGGACGGGTGCGAGGATCGCACCCGTGATGGGGACGCTGAAGACCGAACCTGCCCGGGCCCGCCTCGACCTGCTGGCACCGCCGGTCGCCGCCGCGTTGGAGCAGTGGCCGGCCGACGCGCCGATCGACGTGGACGACGTGCTGGTCGCCCCGATCGACCCCGGCCTCGCCGACACGGCCGCCTTCTGCGAGGCGTACGAGGTGGGGTTGGAGGTGTCGGCGAACTGTGTGGTGATCGCCGGCAAGCGGGAGGGCGGGATCCGCTACGCCGCCTGCATCGTGCTCGCCACCACCAGGGCCGACGTCAACGGGGTGGTCCGCAGGACGCTGGACGTGCGCAAGGCGAGCTTCGCGCCGATGGACGACGCGGTCGAGCTGACCGGGATGGAGTACGGCGGGATCACCCCGATCGGGCTGCCGGAGTCCTGGCCGATCCTGGTCGACTCCCGGGTGATCGCCGCCCCGCACGTGATCGTCGGATCCGGCGTACGGCACAGCAAGATCGCGATCCCCGGGCCGGCGCTCGGCGCCCTGCCCGGGGCCACGGTGATCGAGGGACTGGCCCGGCCGGTCCAGTGACTCACCGGCGTCGATCTCGTTTCATGTGAAACAGTCCCGACGTCGGTCCTTACCGCCAAGGGTCAGCCCGCCTCGCGGCTACCCGACCCGTCAGGACACCTCGCGGCGGTCGACCTCCCGGAGCGCGGCGAGCAGCGTCTCCGGCTCCTGCGCGCCGGTCACCGCGTACCTGCCGGCCAGCACGAAGGTCGGCACGCTGCTCACGCCGAGCTGGTGGGCGGCGGTCAGGTCGGCGGCCACCTCGCGCCGGCCGAGGTTCGACTCCAGGTGCTCCCGGGTCTCGGTCTCGTCGAGGCCGACGGAGACGGCGAGCGCGACCAGGGCGTCCCGCGAGCCGACGTCCACGCCGTCGGAGAAGTGCGCTCGGTAGAGCGCCTCCACGACCTCCCCGGACCGGCCGCGCTCGGCGGCGAACCGGACCAGGCGGTGCGCCTCGAACGTGTTGACCTGCACCGCGCGGTCGAAGCGCATCTCCAGCCCCACGCCGGCCGCGACCTGCGTCACCTGGGCGGCCATCGCCTCGGCCCGCTCCCGGCCGCCGAACTTGTCGGCCAGCGCGTCGACCAGCGGACGCGGCTCGGTGACCGGCGTCGGGTCGAGCTGGAACGGCCGGTACGTGACGGTCACGTCGCCGTCGTACGACTCCAGCGCCTGCTCCAGCCGGCGCTTGCCGATCCAGCACCAGGGGCAGACCACGTCGGCGTAGATCTCGATCTCCATGATCGAGGTGAACGCCCAGCTCAGGACGCTTGTTCCCGGACCTGGCGCTTGAGTCGGGCGAGGATCGCGGTGCCACCGCGTACGCGCAGCGGGCTGATCGCCTGGGCCAGCCCCATCCGCTGGTAGAGGTCGTCCGGCACGGCCAGCACCTCGTCGGCGCTCGCCCCGGCCAGCCCTTCGGCCAGGATGCCGGCGAAGGCCCGGGTGGTCGGCGCCTCCGGCGGGCAGTCGAAGACCGTGCTGACCGTGCGGTCGGGCTCGACGGTCGCGCGGAGGAAGAAGGCGGTCTGGCACTCGGGGACCTGCTCCAGATCCTCCCGGTCCGTCCCGGCCGGCAGCGGCGGGATGACGTCGGCGTACTCCAGCAGCAGTTCGAGCACCAGGTCCTTCGGCGCGGCGGCGAACTCCTCGACGATCTCGGCCAGCTTGGTCGGCATCTCGGGCATCCCGCCAGGCTACCGCCGCCCGCGCCGTCCGCCGGCCCGGTCCGACGCCGTCCGCCGCCCCGGTCCGACGCCGTCCGCCGCCCCGGTCCGACGCCGCCCGTCGCCCCGGTCCGACGCCGTCCGCCGGCCCGGACCGCCGGCAGAGTCCGCCCCACCGGCCGAAACGCCGCCCCCGGACCGGCGACCCCGCCGGCGCACGCGACGAGTCGGCCCGGCGACCCCACCGAGGAGGGGTACCGGGCCGTCGTCGTGGTGCCCCACCGGATCGGCGGGGGTGGCGCAGGTCTCAGGTGCTCGGCGACGCCTCGCTGATGTCGGCGAGCGCCGAGGTCGGATCGAGCTGCATGGCCAGGTCGCCCAGGGAGACGATGCCGACCAGCTTGCGGTCGCTGTCGCAGACCAGCACCCGCCGGATGTTGCGCTCCCGCATCAGCGAGGCGGCCTCGGCGGCGGTGCAGTGCTGCTCGATCATGACCACCTCACGGGTGATGATCGAGCCGATGGTGGTGGTGCCCGGGTCGCTCCGCTCGGCCACCGCGCGGACGACGATGTCCCGGTCGGTCAGCATGCCGGCGAGGGTGGCGCCGTCGGTGACCACCACGTCGCCGATGTCCGCCTCCTTCATCACCCGGGCCGCCTCGTCCAGGGTCGTCTCCGCCGGCAGGTAGACCACCTGCTTCGTCATCACGTCGCTGACCCGATACATGAGAGCCTCCACAACACCTCGGTCGATCCCGCTGCGGTACCCCGTGGCGCGATCGCTACACCCCGGCGCGGCGTGCCGCGCGTACCTCTGTGACCAGTCGCTCGACCAGCCCGTCGAGCGGCAGTTCCGTGCGCTCGCCGGTGGCCCGGTCGCGCAGTTCGACGTACCCGTCGGCGAGCCGGCGGCCGACCACGACGGCGCGTGGGATGCCGATCAGCTCGGCGTCGGTGAACTTCACCCCGGCGGAGACGTTCACCCGGTCGTCGACCAGCACCCGCAGGCCCGCGTCGGCCAGGCGTCCGCCGAGGTCGAGCGCCGCGTCGAGCTGCGGCCCCTTCCCGGCGGCGACCACGTGTACGTCGCACGGCGCGACCGCCGCCGGCCACACCAGACCCCGCTCGTCGTGGTGCTGCTCGGCGATCGCGGCGACCGCCCGGGAGACCCCGATGCCGTAGCAGCCCATGGTGGGCCGGACCGGCTTGCCCTGCGCGCCGAGCACGTCGAGCGTGAAGGCGTCGGTGAACCGGCGGCCGAGCTGGAAGATGTGCCCGATCTCGATGCCCCGCCGCATGGTCAGCTCGCCGTCGGCACAGGCCGGGCAGGGGTCGCCGGGGCGCACCTCGGCCGCCTCGATCGTGCCGTCCGGGGTGAAGTCCCGGCCGCAGACCACGTTCGTGGCGTGCCGGCCCGGCTCGTTCGCCCCGGTCAGCCACGCGGTGCCGGGGACCACCCGCGGGTCGACCAGGTAGCGCACGCCGAACTTGCCGAGGATCTGCGGGCCGAGGTAGCCGCGGACCAGCTCCGGGTGGGCGTCCCAGTCCTCGAAGATCGCCACGGTGGCCGGGTGCAGCGCCGCCCCGATCCGCTTGAGGTCGACCTCCCGGTCGCCCGGCAGCCCGATCACCAGCAGCTCGGCCGTCTCCGCGCCCGGCCGGCGGACGGTCAGCACCACGTTCTTCAGGGTGTCGGCGGCGGTCCAGTCGTCGCGGCCGGCGAGGCGGCGCGTGGTGGCCAACTCGACCAGGGAGGCGATGGTCGGCGTCTCCGGGGTGTCGTACACCTCGGCGGCGGGCTGCGCGTCCGGGTCGCCGGTGGCCGGCGCGCGGGTGGTCACCGCCTCGGTGTTCGCCGCGTAGTCGCAGGCGGTGCAGGCGACGAAGGTGTCCTCGCCGACCGGCGTGGCGGCCAGGAACTCCTCCGACGCCGAGCCGCCCATCGCCCCGGACATCGCCCGTACCGTCGTGTGGTCCAGCCCCAGCCGGTCGAAGATCCGCCGGTACGCGGCCCGGTGCCGGTCGTACGACGCCTGGAGCCCGGACTCGTCCAGGTCGAACGAGTAGGCGTCCTTCATCAGGAACTCGCGCCCGCGCAGCAGCCCGGCGCGGGGACGGGCCTCGTCGCGGAACTTCGTCTGGATCTGGAACAGCGTCACCGGGAAGTCCCGGTACGACGAGAAGAGGTCCTTGACCAGCAGGGCGGCCATCTCCTCGTGGGTCGGGGCGAGCAGGTGCTCCGCGCCCTTGCGGTCGGCGAGGGTGAAGATGTCGTCGCCGTACTCCGTCCACCGGCCGCTGGTCCGGTACGGCTCCGCCGGCAGCAGCGCCGGGAAGTGCACCTCCTGGTCCCCGATGGCGGTCATCTCCCGCCGGACGATCTCGGTCACCCGGTCCAGCACCAGCTTGCCCAGCGGCAGCCAGGTGTACCCGCCGGGCGCGGCGCGACGGATGTAGCCGGCGCGGACGAGGAGCCGGTGGCTCGGCACCTCCGCGTCCGCCGGGTCCTCCCGCAGGGTCCGCAGCAGCGCAGTCGACGTACGAAGCAACATCCGCGCAGCGTACGACCGGCACGGCCGGGCGGACGACCCGTTTCGGTCGATGCCGGGCCGGATACCGTCGGCCCGGCGGCAACCCCGCAGCCCTCGACTGACGTCTGGAGGGTCGTCGACGACCAACAGCAAAGGAACCGACCCGGTGTGGACCCCCTCCTGACTGAGTTCGACTCGTTCGTCCGTGCCCGCACGCCGGCGCTGCTGCGTTCGGCGTACCTGTTGACCGGGGACCAGCACCTGGCCGAGGACCTGGTGCAGTCGGCGCTGGCCCGTACCCACCGCTCGTGGGGCCGGCTGCACGACACGGGCAACGCCGAGGCGTACACCCGCAGGACCATGTACCACCTCCAGGTCTCCTGGTGGCGACGCCGACGGGTGCGTGAGTCGGTGACCAGCGAACTGCCCGAGCCTCGGCGGGACGGCGCCTCCGACCACGCCAGCCAGACCAGCCTGCGGATCACCCTTCGGGGCGCGCTGGCCCGGCTCTCCGCGAAGCAGCGCGCCGTGCTGGTGCTGCGCTTCTTCGAGGACCGCAGTGAAGCCGAGGCCGCCGAACTGCTCGGCGTCACCGTCGGCACCGTCAAGAGCCAGACCTCCAAGGCGCTGGCCAAGTTGCGCGTCGTCGCACCCGAACTCGCCGAGCTGTACGTCCTGGAGGGAAGCGCCCGATGAACGACCAGCGTCTCCGGCTCGACCTGGCCGATCTGGCCGAGGAGGTCACCCCGGTCGACCTGCGGGACCGCGCCCTGCGGACCTCCCGCCGGCTCGGCATCCGGCGGGCGGTGGCCAGCTCGGCGGCGGTGGTGGTGCTGCTCGGCGCGGCCACCGGCACCGCCGTCGCGATCCGTCCGGACGCCGGCCCGGCTCCGATGCTGCCCGGCGGCACCCCGTGGGCCACCGCCGGCTCCTCCGCGCCGACGCCCCATCCGACCCCTCCCGCCCCGCACCCGGTGCCGATCGGGCGGGTGCTCTACGCCCCCGGGCCGGACAGCCAGTCGTCCACCGCGCTGACGGCGTGGCAACCCGGAGCCGCCCCCGTACCGCTGATCGACCTGCCCGGCGCCGTGTCCGGGGCCGACGTGGCGGTCTCACCCGACGGCGCACGGGTGGCCTGGCTCCAGGACGCCGGTCTCTGGGTCGCCGGGGTCGACGGCACGGGCCGGCGCAAGCTCCGGGACAGGGTGATGACGGACTGCTGGGGCCCGGCCTGGGTGCCCTCGGTCGACGCGCTCAGCGTCGGCGTGCCACCCGCGCCCGGCGACCCGTCCGCCGTCCGTCGTGGCCTGGTCGACCTGCTGACCGGCGAGGTCGCGACCCTTCAGGTGGAGGGTCGCGCCTGCCACCCGGTCTGGTCGGCCGACGGCCGGGTCCTCGTGTACGCGGATGCCGACGGCGCGGTGGTGGTGGCGAGCCCGATCGGGGAACGGCTCCGCCAGGTGCCGGGGCTGGGCGGGAGCGCCGGCTGGAACAGCTACGACGTGGCCAGCCTGTCGCCGGACGGCTCCCGGGTCGCGCTGCTGCGCGTCGGCGCGGGGCAGGACGCCGGGGACCCGGCCCGGGACCTGACCGCGAACGTGGTGCTGGACACCCGGACCGGTGAGGTCGTCGACCTGCCGTTGGACGGCCGGCGGCTGCTCCAGGCCTACTTCCGGTCCGACGGCTCGCTGGTGGCCCGGGTCGAGGCGGCGGAAGCCACCCACCTCGTGCTGGTCGGGACCGACGGGCATCGGATCACCGAGGTCGTCGAGCCGGCGGCGTTGCGGCGGCAGCAGATCCTCGCCGTGGTCGGGTGATCCGAGTCCGGGTCCGCCCGCCGATGTCGGACAGTGGTCGCCGTCGGCGGCAACCTCCCGGCCGTGGAACCCGTCAGGAGGGGTGACAACCATGTCGGATCCCGGAGGCGAAGACCATGACCATCGAGCTGACCGACCGGGCCGCCCGCCCCGCCCCGCCCCGCCGGGGTCGGCACGCGATGACGGGTACGGTCGCGCTGCTGGTGCTCGCCGTCGGTCTGTCCGACCTGTCCGGGGTACGCCGACCCGCCGCCACCCCCACCGCCGGCGTCGGCACGGGTGCCCCGAGCAGCACCGCCCCACCGCCGCCGGCCCCCGCCCCGTCCGTTCCCTCCCCACCCCGGGTGACCACGTCGGCCGTCACCCCGGTCGGTCCACCGGCGGCGCTCGGCCGGCTCTTCTACGTGCCCTCCGAGCAGGTCGCCGGCCGGGAGCGGGTCCGGTTGCGGTCCTGGCGGCCCGGCGAGCGACCGCGCACGCTGACCGAACTGCCGCAGGTCGCCGCGCTCGCCAACGCCAGCGTCTCCCCGGACGGCCGCCGGATCGCCTGGGTGGACCCGGGACGGGCGGCCACCCTCTTCGTCGCGGACGTGGACGGATCGCGCAGGCGCACGCTGGCCCGACACGTGGACGCGTACTGCGTGACCCCGACCTGGGCGCCGGACTCCCGGCGGCTGCTGTTCCGGGAGGCCGACCCGCTCGGCACCCCCGGCCGGTTCGGGGTGCTGGACACCGCCGGCCGTCGTACCCGGGTGACCTGGTGGGACGCCGAGCCGCAGGGCTGCCACGCGCTCTGGTCCGCCGACGGCCGGACGGTCGCCATGAACAGCGCCACCGGGGTGACCCTGTACTCGGCCGACGGCCATCGCCCGCGTCCGGTGCCGCACCTGTCGGGGCCGTCGGTGTGGCGCAGCGCGCACGTCGCCAGCCTCTCCCCGGACGGCTCCCGGATCGCGCTGACCCGGACCCGCCCGCACGAGCAGACGGGCGATGTCGGCCGGCTGCTCACGGCCAACGCGGTGCTCTGGACCCGGGACGGGCGGGAGGTGTCGCTGCCGACCGGCGGCCGCGAGCTGCGGCAGGTGTTCTTCCGGCCGGACGGGTCGGCGGTGGTGCGGGTCCGCGCGGGCGCCGGGCACGCGCTGCTGGTGGTCGGGCGGGACGGCCGGAAGGTCAGCGAGGTGGCGGAGCCGGCGGAACTGCGCGGCATGCAGATCGTGTCGGCCTGACCCGAATTCGTTCGACAGGGCGACCATCGAGGACGATCGTCGGCGGTATGCAGGACAACGTCTGGGACGCCGACACCGCCCGCCGTTACGACACCCCGGGCATCGGCATGTTCGCGCCCGAGGTGGTGGACCCGGCCGTGGACCGCCTCGCCGCGCTGGCGGGTGACGGACGGGCTCTCGAATTCGCCGTCGGGACCGGCCGGGTGGCCGTCCCGCTCGCCGCGCGGGGGGTGCCCGTCACGGGCATCGAGCTGTCCCGTCCGATGGTCGACCAGCTCCGGACGAAGGTGGACGAGGCCACCGTGCCGGTGGTCGTCGGCGACATGGCGACGGCCACGGCGCCGGGGACGTACTCGCTGGTCTACCTCGTCTACAACACGATCTCGAACCTGCTCACCCAGGCGCAGCAGGTGGCCTGCTTCCGTAACGCCGCCCGTCACCTCACCCCGGGCGGCCGGTTCGTGATCGAACTGTGGGTGCCGGAGCTGCGCAAGCTCCCACCGGGCCAGCAGGCCACCGTGTGGCTCTCCGAGTCCGGTTACATCGGCCTCGACACCTACGACGTGCTGCACCAGCACGTCGTCTCCCACCACTTCCACTTCGACGACAGCAATCAGGCCCAGTTGTTCCGCAGCCCGCACCGCTACATCTGGCCGGCTGAGCTGGACCTGATGGGTCAGCTCGCCGGGTTCGAGCTGGAGAGCCGGCACGCGGACTGGGCGGGCGCGGACTTCACCGCCGACTCGCGTTCCCACGTGTCGGTCTACCGCCTCCCCTCCTGACCGACCCCCCCCGTTTGCGGCGAGTTGCGGTGTCACGAGTTCCGGGACCCCGCGACACGCCGCAAACGGGGGATCGGTCGGGCGGCCGAGCAGGCCCGGCCCTGCGACGAGCGGGGGCGTCAGCGGCAGCCGGTCACGATCACCTTGTTGCCCGAGGTGTTCGCACCGTGCACGGTGTTGGCCGCGGTGCTGCGCATCACGGAACAGACGCCGCCCTCGATCCGGATGGTCTTGTTCTTCACTCCGTCCTTGAACACGTAGAGCGGGCCTGCCTTCATGCCCGGGTTGACCTTGCGGGTGAACCCGTCGCCGACGATCCGGATGGTCCGACTGTCCGCCTCGGTGCCGCCCGCCCAGGAGAAGACGCCCTGGTTGTAGTGGTTGGGCGAGTTCGAGATGACGGTCAAACCGTCGAGGGTGGCGGTGCCACGGCCGTAGTCCCCCCAGGCCATCTGGATCGGCGCGCCGTTGCCGTTGTGCAGGATCGTGGTGTCCCGGATGGTCAGGTCACCACCGTAGAGCTTCACCGAGTCGTCCCAGGTGTCGATGAAAGAGTTCTCGATGGTCGAGTCGGCACCGCCGCTGAATCCGTCCGAGTTGTTGTGGTACCCGTCCCGGTCGTCGATGTAGCGCATACCGGTCATCACCACCTGGGCCCTCCTGGCCCACATGTGGTAGAAGCGCGGATTGATCGAGGTGTAGTTGCGCAGCGTCAGCTTGAACGTCGCGTCGGTCGAGACGCCGGCCCGGCTGAAGTCCTTGACGTGCGGGCCGTTGCCGGTGAGCCGGGAGGTCTCCGCGTTCTTCCCGGAGATGGTCAGCGCCGCGGTGCGGTTCTCCGGAATGACGAAGTTGCCCTTCAGGGTCACCCCGGCGTTGATGACGATCTGCGACCAGGAGTTCGGCACGGTGAACTTGTCGATCGTCCGGCTCGCCGTGAACGTCGCGACTCCGTTGCTGACCGACGGGTTGGCCGCGTTGCCGGCGGGTGCCGCAGCCGACACCGACGGGCTCGGCGCCGGCGGCCTCGGCTGGTCACCGCCGGGCTCGGCGGCGACCTGCCGGACGGTGAAGTTCACCGTACGCTCGACCGCACCCGCCGGACCCACGGCGCGTACGGCGAGGGTGTAGGCACCCTCCTTCGCCTGAGCCGCGTCCCAGCCCGGCACGGTCGCGCCGGTGTTGCCCATGAAGTGGTACGGCGCCTGCCGTTCCGTCCAGCGCACCGAGTCCGGACCGGCCAACGCGAACTCCACCCGGTCGACCTGGCCACTGGTCTGCGCCTCGATCCGCACCGTCCCACTCAGCGTCGCGCCCTCGGCGACACCTGTCACTGCGGTGATCGTGGGTGCGTCGGCGGCGGAGGCGGACGGCACGACCGCCCATGCGCCGCCGGCCGCGACGGCCAACACGCCCGCCAACCCCAGCCGGCGTCGCATTCGGGACATGACCCTCATTCGCTGTCTCCCAACTGCCTGCTCCCCGTGACTCTCGCGGGAAGGTTCGCCGGGAGACACTCCACGGTCACCGGTGGGGTTTCACCGTCGTGCGCGATCTCCGGCGGGCTGCGGGACGTCACGACGGCACCGGCGATCACCCCGGGCCGTCAGGCCATCGTCAGAGCCAGTGGCGCTTGGTGCGGGCGACGAACGCTCGCCAGGTCCGGGGGGTGAAGGTGAGGACCGGGCCGGTGGGGTCCTTGCTGTCGCGTACGCCGACGACGCCGGGCAGGTTGTCGGCCACCTCGACACAGTCGCCCTGGGTGCCGCTGCGGGTGGACTTGCGCCAGGTGGCTCCGGTCAGGTCCATGACGTCACCGCCTTCTTCATCAACCCGGTCGACTGCCGGTGGGACAGCGCCTCACTACGCACGCTCTCCCATCTGGACAGCAGGATAGCCACCTCGTCATCGGTGTCGACCACTACGCCGCCGAGCTGGTGTTCGAGATGACCGACCCATCCGCCGTCTCCTGCGCGTGCCAGGGCGAAGGGGCCGACCAGTCCGACGTGCATCGACACGTCGGTCGGGATGATGTGGATGCTGATGTGCGGACATTCGCTGCACTCGATGAGGCGGGTGATCTGTTCGGCCATGAGGCCGTGAAACCCTTCCTCGGCGCGGCGGAGGACGGCTTCCTCGATGACCGCCACGTACACGGGCGGGTTCTCGCCGGTCAGGATCGACTGGCGGTCCATCCGGACTGCGAGCCGCTTCTCGACCTCTTCGTCACTGATGGTGTTGTCGGTGCGGATCACCGCTCGGGCGTAGTTCTCGGTCTGCAGCAGGCCCGGAATCAGCGTGGGCTGATAGCACCGCATCTGCTGTGCCTGGCGCTCGGCTTCCAGCCAGGGCCGGAACCAGCTCGGCTGCCCGTCCCGTTCCGCCAGCTTGAGCAGGGACGTCAGCAACCCGCCCGTCCCCAGCACCTCGTCGGCCCGCTTGAGGAAGAACCGGTCGAGCGGCCGTTGCCCCAGCTCGACGGCCGACACCTGGGAGCCGGAGAAGTGCACCAGCTTCCCGAACTCCTCCTGACTCAGCTCGGCGTGCAGCCGTAGCCGCCGGAGTTGCGCGCGGATCAGCTCCGCGGTCGGCTCACCTTCCACCCGTCCTCCACGATGTCCCCGGCGTCTCCCCGGTGCCGCCACACGGCCGCCACGGCTGGCCCGGTGCCGCCCTGAGCGGTGTCGATGCCTTCCGACAGTAGTGCCGTTCTCAGCAGACTGTCACGCAGCGGCCACGAGTGGTCGCGGTGGGGCCGCCCGCGAATCCCCGGATGCAGGGGCGGCGCCCTTCCCGTCCGAAGGAGGTCGACGATGCGCAATCCGCTCCGGCGTGCGGACGGAGGCCGCGGATGAGCCTGCCGGTGCCCCGCCTCGGCCCGTACCCCGACCGGCCGCGCGCGTACCCGCCGGGGCAGCGACCGCACCTGCCGATCCGGCCGCTGTGGGTGTGCCGGGCCTGCGGGTCGCCGTGGCCGTGCGCCGAGGCGCGGCTGCTGCTGCGGATCGAGTACGACGACGAGCCGGTCGACCTGGCCGTCTACCTGTCCGGGCTGTACCACGAGGCGTGCCACGACCTGTTCCGGCTCAACCCGTACGACGGTCCGACCCCGCGTGAGCTGTTCGAGCGCTTCGTGGCCTGGGGTCCGTACCGGCGGTCGATCGCGGATCGATGACCTCCGCCACGTTCGGCCGCCGGGTGGCAGCGCGCGGCACCCGGCCGGTGACAGACTGGTCGCCGCAGGCAACGACTGAGGGAGGCGGCGTGCGCTGGCGCAGCTTCGTGGCGGTGGGGGACAGCTTCACCGAGGGCATGGACGACGCGTACCCGGACGGCACCTACCGCGGGTGGGCCGATCTGGTCGCGACCCGGCTGGCCGCCGACGCCGGCCCCACCTTCGGGTACGCGAACCTGGCGATCCGGGGTCGCCTCTTCCCGGCCGTGGCGGCCGAGCAGGTGCCCGCCGCGCTGGAGATGAAGCCCGACCTGATCAGCTTCGCGGCCGGCGGCAACGACGTGCTGCGCCGCAACTTCGACCCGGACGCGCTGGTCAGCCGCTTCGACGAGGTGGTCGGTGAGCTGCGCTCCGGCGGCGCGGACGTGATCCTGTTCCGGTTCGCCGACGTGATGGCCCGGCTGCCCGGCCAGCGCCTGGTCGCCCCCCGCATCGAACTGCTCAACCGGGCCGTCGGCGAGACCGCCGAGCGGCACGGCGCGATCCTGGTCGACCTGTACGCCGACGACACCTTCCTCAACCCGATGCTGTGGAGCACCGACCGGCTGCACCTGTCGGCCGCCGGTCACCGGCGGGTCGCCGCGCAGGTGCTGACCGCGCTCGGCGTCGGCTGCGACGAGGAGTGGCTGCTGGTCCCCGAGAACCCGGCCCCTACGCCGTGGCTCGCCGCCCGCGCCGCCGACCTGCGCTGGGCCGGCCGGCACCTCGCCCCGTGGGTCAAGCGGCGGCTGACCGGCCGATCGTCCGGCGACACGGTCACCGCGAAGCGGCCGATGCTCAGCCCGATCGCCGACTGACGTGCGGACCATCCACGCGGCCACCCTGCTCCGGCGCGCTCCCGACGACGAGCCGGTGGCGGGCCTGGCCGTCCTGGTCACCGACGACCGGATCGAGGCGTGCGGTCCGCTGAACGAGCTGACGCAGGCGTACCCGCAGGTGCGGGTGCGGCGGTGGGCCGGCACCCTCGGGCCGGCGCTGCTGCACGACGGGCCGCTGCCGGCCGCGCCCAGCCCGCGCGAGCGGGTGCACGCGCTGTTCCGGGCCGGGGTCGGCGCGGTGCCGGCGGCGGAGGTGGCCGATCCGGAGCTGTACGCCGCCGCCGTTCGCAACCATGTCGCGGTGCTCGACGTGCCGCGCCCGCCGGTGCTGACGCCGGGCGGGCGCGCGGACCTGGCCGTCTTCGCCGGGGACGGCTCCTGTCTGGCCACGGTGGTCGCCGGCCGGCTGGTGCACCGCCGCGCCTGACGTCGCCGGGCCGACACCGGATGCGGCCGGCGGCACCTCGACGGGCGGCCGGAGTGCTCCTCTGTGGCCGGCGGGATCCGCTGCGGTGCCCGATTTCCGATGACCGGCCGCCGGCCGGCGATCCGGCGTACCTTGGGGATCATGCCTGTGCCGAGCGATCCGAATCCCCGCCTCCAGTCGTACGCCGATCCGCAGCGCCTGGTCACCACCGAGTGGCTGGCCGAGCACCTGGGCGACGAGGGCCTCGTCGTGGTGGAGTCCGACGAGGACGTGCTGCTCTACGACACCGGTCACATCCCGGGCGCCGTCAAGGTGGACTGGCACACCGAGCTGAACGACCAGGTCACCCGGGACTACCTCGACGCGGCGAGCTTCGCCGAGCTGTGCGCCGCGAAGGGCATCGGCCGGGACGACACGGTCGTCTTCTACGGCGACAACTTCAACTGGTGGGCCGCGTACGCCCTCTGGGTCTTCTCCCTCTTCGGCCACGCCGACGTGCGGCTGCTCGACGGCGGCCGGCAGAAGTGGGTGGCCGAGGGACGCGAGCTGACCCGGGAGAAGGTGACCCGCCCGCGCGCCGAGTACCCGGTGCCGCAGCGCGACGACGCGCCGATCCGGGCGTACCGGGAGCAGGTGATGGCGCACGTGGCCGCCGGCCGGCCGCTGGTCGACGTGCGCTCACCGGGCGAGTACACCGGCGAGATGCTGCACATGCCGGACTACCCGCAGGAGGGCGCGCTGCGGGGCGGGCACATCCCGGGTGCGGTGAGCAAGCCGTGGAAGTCCGCCGCGAACGACGACGGCACGTTCAAGTCGGCCGACGAGCTGCGCGCCATCTACGCCGACCAGCTCGGGCTGAGCCCGTCGGACGACGTGGTGGCGTACTGCCGGATCGGGGAGCGGTCCAGCCACACCTGGTTCGTGCTCCGGCACCTGCTGGGCTACCCGCAGGTGCGCAACTACGACGGCTCGTGGACCGAGTGGGGCAACCTGGTCCGGGCCCCCGTCGTCAAGGGCGACCAGCCGGGCGGCCTCGCCGCCTGACCCACCCGTCGCACGCGACCCCTCGCCGGGATCGCCGCCCCCACCCCCTTCGAGCCTGCACTTTCAGAGAAAGAGTGGCTATTCCGCGCGGAATAGCCACTCTTTCTCTGAAAGTGCGCGGGCTGAGGGGTGGGGTGGGGTGCGCGGGGGTGGGGGTCAGGGGGTGATGGTGTCTGGGGTGGGGCCGGTGAGGTAGCGCTGGACGGTGGGGGCGACCCAGGCGACCAGTTGCGCCGGGGTCAGCTCGACCACGGGCGGCAGGCCGACGATCCAGCGGGTGAACGCGATGCCGAGGATCTGGCTGGCGACCAGGCCGGCGCGTCGGGCCGCGGCGGCCGGGTCGGGGTCGAGCCGGGCCACCGCCGCGCCGAGCTGGCCGGCGAAGACGGCCCGCATCCGCTCCGCCGCGCCGGGGTTGGTGCTCGCGGTCCGCAGCAGCGCGACCAGCCGGTCGTCGGACTCCCAGCGGTCGACGAAGTGTCGGACCAGCGTCTCGCCGAGCTGGTCCTCGGGCACCTCGTGCAGGTCGGGCAGGCGCAGGTCGAACTCGGCCGCCGCGGCGAACAGCCCCTCCTTGCTGCCGTAGTAGCGCATCACCATCGACGGGTCGATCCGGGCGTCGGCGGCGATGGCCCGGATGGTGGCCCGCTCGTACCCGTCCGCGGCGAAGCGTTCCCGGGCGGCGCGCAGGATCGCGGCGCGGGTGGCGTCGGAACGGCGCGCAGTCATGTGCACGACTGTAGGCCAACAGGTGTTGACACCCGTCGGGGGTCGACCTACGTTTATGCCAACGCATGTTGGCAAACACTTGTTGGCATTGGAGGTGGTCGTCATGATGCCGCAGCGCACCGACGTCCTCGTGGTGGGAGCCGGGCCGACCGGGCTGGCCGCCGCCGTCACCCTCGCCCGGCGCGGTGTCGAGGTGACCGTCGTCGACCGGGCGGCCCGACCCCCGGTCACCTCCCGGGCGGCGGTCGTGCACGCGTACACGCTGGAGGTGCTGGACCGGATCGGCGCCGCCGCGCCGCTGGTCGATCGGGGGATCGCCTCCCCGCGGTTCACCGTGCGCGACCGCGACCGGATGCTGCTCAGCGTCGGCTTCGGCGACCTGCCGAGCCGCCACCCGTACGCGCTGCTGGTCTCCCAGTCGGTCACCGAGGCCGTGCTCACCGACCGGCTCACCGCGCTCGGCGGGCAGGTGCTCCGGCCGTACGAGATGACCGGGCTGGACCACGACGCGGCCGGCGCGGTGGTCCGCTTCGCCGACGGCGCGACGGTCCGGGCCCGCTGGGTGATCGGCGCGGACGGCATGCGCAGCACGGTGCGGGAGTCCGCCGGGATCCGCTTCGGCGGCCCGGACGACCCCGGGGAGTCCTTCGTCCTCGCCGACGTACGGACGCGCAGCGCGCTGCCCCGCGACGAGGTGTCGCTCTTCCTGGCCCGGTCGGGTCCGATGGTCTGGGCGCCGCTGCCCGACGGTGTGGTCCGGCTGGTCGCCTCGGTGGCCGAGGCCCCCCGCGAGCCGGACGCCGGCTACCTCCAGGCCCTGCTCGACGAACGCGGCCCCGCCCGGCGACCGGACCGGCTCACCGACGTGCTCTGGACCTCCCGGTTCCGGATCCACCACCGGATCGCCGAGCGGTACCGGCTCGGACCGGTGCTGCTCGCCGGAGACGCCGCGCACGTGCACAGCCCGGCCGGCGGGCAGGGGATGAACCTCGGCATCCAGGACGCCGTCGTCCTCGGCGACACCCTCGCCGACGTGCTCGCCGGCCGGCCGGACACGCTGCTCGACGAGTACTCCGCCGCCCGCCGCCCGCTCGCCGAGGAGGTGGTCGGCTTCGCCGGCCGGCTGACCCGGCTCGCCACCGTGCCGCCGGCCGGTCGGCCGCTGCGCGACCTGCTGCTGCGGGCCCTCTCCCGGACGCCCTCGGCACGTCGACGGCTCGCGCTGCGCCTCTCCGGGCTGACGAACCGGCCCGGCTAGGCTGCCCCGATGGGGCAGGTGTGGCGGGACTGGGGCGACGTGCTACTCGCCACGCTGGTCGCGGTGCCGGTGACGGTGCTGCTCACCGCGCTGCTGGCCCGCCGCAGGCGGGACGCGCCGACCCGCGAGGAGGCGTGGTGGCGCAGCGCCGCCGAGATCGGCATGGTCGCCGGGACGCTGCCGTGGGTCTGGATGATCCTCACCCCGCGCGACGCTCCCGGCGAGGTCAAGCTGGTCCCGCTGGTCGACATCGTCGACCTGGCCGACGACGGCGCGAGCACCTTCGTGGTCCAGGTCGTCGGCAACCTGCTGGTCTTCGCCGCGCTGGGCTTCCTCGCCCCGGTACGCGCCGCCGCCCTCGCCGGCGTCGGCCGGCTCTTCCTGCTCGGGGCCGCCGGCTCCGTGCTGGTCGAGTCGTTGCAGTACGCGCTCGACCTCGGCCGGGTCACCTCGGTCGACGACGTGCTGCTCAACGCGAGCGGCGCGGCCCTGGCCGGGCTGCTGTCGCGACGCTGGTGGGCGGGACGTCGACCGGCGCCCCAGCCGCCGGTGACAGTCCCCGCCACGAGTCGCGCGGAGACGGTGGCCGACCAGAGCAGCCGGTAGTCGCGGCCGAGACGCGGGGTGGTCATGCCCGCCGACCCTGCCCCCTCGACCCGGTCGAGGGTCGAAACGGGGCGGACGGCGTCGGCCCCCGCCGGTACGGTGAGCGCCGGAATCGGACCGGGGAGATCGCGTGGACCGCACCTTCCAGGTCGACCTGCGTGGCGTGGTCGACCTGCTCAGTCATCATCTCTACGGCAGCCCCCGGGTCTACGTCCGGGAGCTGCTCCAGAACGCCGTCGACGCGATCACCGCCCGGCGCGCGGCCGAACCGGACGCGCCGGCCCGGGTGCTGGTCGAGCCGCCCGAGCTGACCGGCGACGGCACGCTGCGGGTGCACGACACCGGCATCGGCCTCACCGAGGCGCAGGTGCACGAGCTGCTGGCCACCATCGGCCGCAGCTCCAAGCGCGACGAGCTGGGCTTCTCCCGGCACGAGTTCCTCGGCCAGTTCGGCATCGGCCTGCTCTCCTGCTTCCTGGTCGCCGACGAGATCCGGGTGGTCACCCGGCACGGCGACCAGCCCACCGTGCTCTGGACCGGCTGGTCCGACGGCCGGTACGCGGTCGCGCCGGCCCCGCCCGGCCAGGAGCGCGCCGAGCCCGGCACCACGGTGACCCTGGTGCCCCGGCGCGACGCCGACCAGTGGTTCGGCACGCCGACCGTCACCGAGCTGGCCCGCCTCTACGGCAGCCTGCTGCCGGTCGACGTCCGGGTCGGCGACACCCCCACCACCGCCGGCCCGCCGCCCTGGCCGACCCGCCCCGGCGCGCCGCTCGACCGGGCCGCCCTGATCCGGTACGCCCAGCAGACCCTCGGCTTCACCCCGTTCGACGTGGTGCCGCTGGCGGTCCCCGAGGCCGGGCTGACCGGGGTGGCCTACATCCTGCCCACCCCGGTGAACCCGGCGGCCCGCGCCGGCCACCGGGTGCACCTCAAGCGGATGCTGCTCACCGAGCACGCCGACGGCCTGCTGCCGGAGTGGGCGTTCTTCGCCCGCTGCGTGGTGGACGCCACCGAGCTGCGTCCCACCGCCAGCCGCGAGTCGCTCTACGAGGACACCCTGCTCGCCGCCACCCGGGACGCCCTCGGCGACCAGGTGCGCGGGTGGCTGGTCCGGCTCGCCCGGCACGACGCCCACCGGCTCGCCGAGTTCCTCCAGATCCACCACCTCGGGGTCAAGGCGCTGGCCCTGCACGACGACGAGATGCTGCGCCTGGTCGACCAGTGGTGGCCGATGGACACCAACGTCGGCACGCTCACCCTCGCCGAGTTCCGCCGCCGGCACGGCCTGATCCGGTACGCGGCCGGGCTGGACGAGTTCCGCCAGCTCGCCGCCGTCGCCGCCGCGCAGGACCTGGCCGTGGTCAACGGCGGCTACACGTACGACACCGAGCTGATCGAGCGACTGCCCACCGTGGACCGGTCGGTGCTCGTCGAACGGCTGGAGCCGAGCGACCTGACCACCCGCTTCGACAGCCTCGACCCGCAGGTCGAGCTGGCCCTGCGGCCGTTCCTGACCGGGGCGCAGCGGGCCCTGGAACGGCTCGGCTGCGAGGTGGTGGTCCGGGCGTACGACCCGGTGTCGCTGCCCGCGCTCTACCTGGTCAGCCGCTCGGCGGCGTTCAACGACCAGCTCGCCGCGAGCCGTGACAAGGCCGACGAGCTGTGGGGCGGGGTGCTGGACGCGCTGGCCGCCTCCGCGCCCCCGGACCGCCCGCAACTGGTGCTCAACCACCGCAACCCGCTGGTCCGCCGGGTCACCACGCTGACCGACCCGGAGCTGGTCGGCCTCGCCGTCGAGGCGCTGTACGGGCAGGCGCTGCTGCTCGGGCACCACCCCATCCGCGCGGCCGACGCCGCGCTGCTGAACAGTTCCTTCCTCGGCCTTCTCGGCCGGGCCGTACCCGGACGGAGTGAGCCGTGAGCGACGACGACCTGTGGCGCGTGCTGCGCGACATCCACAACATGCCGTACGGCGCGGGGCAGGTCGCCGCGCTGGAACAGCTGCTCCGGCGGGCCGACGCGGGCGACGACCGTAACCTCGCCTTCGCCGCCCGGATGCAGGCCACCACCGCGTACGTCTACGGCGGCGAGCCGGCGAAGTCCTTCGTGACCTTCTCCTGGTGCCTGGCCGAGTTCGACCGTGACCCGCAGCCGTACCACCAGCGCTTCACCCACCAGCTGCTCTGGCATTTCAAGTACATGGTCAACGCCATGCTGAAGTTCCCCGAGCTGCCGCTGGACCGCACCTACGCCGTGCTCGACGACATGGAACGGCGCTACCGCGACAGCGGGCACACCCTCCAGGCCGTCCACAAGCACCGCTACCTGGTCGCCTCGCACGTCGGCGCGCACGACGAGGCCGCCGAGTGGTACCGCAAGTGGCTGACCACGCCGCGGGACGCGCTCTCCGACTGCGCCGGCTGCGACCCCACCACCCAGGTGCAGCACCTCACCGAGGCGGGCCGGGCCGACGAGGCGGTGGCGCTGGCCGAGCCGGTCCTCGCCGGGCGGCTGACCTGCAACGAGCAGCCGCAGGCGATCCTCACCGCGCTGCTGCCGGCGTACCTGGGCACCGGCCGGCGCGACGCCGCGCGGGACGCGCACCGGGAGGCGTACCGCCGGCTGCGGTCCAACCTCTCCGACCTGTGGGACATCGCCGACCACGTCGAGTTCTGCACGGTGACCGGCAACGGGGCACGCGCCCTGGAACTGGTCGAGCGGCACCTGGACTGGCTGGACCGGGCGCCCACCCCGGCCGCCGGGATGCACTTCGCCGCCGCCGCGTCCGCCGCGTTGCGGCAGGCGCCGGGCGGGCTGACCGTGCACCGCCGGGCCTCCGGCGACCGGCCGGCCGGCGAGGTGCCGGTGGGCGCGCTCGCCGACGAGCTGGCCGGCACGGCGACCGCGCTGGCCGCCCGCTTCGACGCGCGCAACGGGACGTCGTACCAGTCCGAGCGGATCGCCCGGCGGCTCGCGGCCCGGCCCGAGGGCGAGCACCTGCCGCTCTCGGCCAGCCTGCGCCGCCGCCCGGCGGACGCCACCACGTCGGCTCCGGCCGGCGGGGTGGCGGCCGAGCCGGTGCGGGTGCCGGCCGACGCGAGCCCCGAGGAGCTGCTCGCCCTCGCCGAGGAGTGCGTGCGGACCCACCGGCTGGACGGGATGCGGGCCGCGCTGCGGGCGTACGACGAGCGGTTCGATGGCACCGAGCAGCCGGCGGCCGTCCTCGCGCACCGGCTGGAGCTGCACGCGGCCGAGGTGTACGAGTCGGCCGACGGCGGCGCCGGGACGGAGGCGGTCGAGGCGAACCGGCGGGCGCTCGCGGCCTGGCGGGAGGTGCCCGACCCGCTGCGCGCGCAGGTGGTGGCCGGGCGGCTCGGTGCGCTGCTCTGCATGTCCGACGAGGACGCCGAGGAGGGCCTGGCGCTGGTCCGCGCGTCGGTCGGGTACCTCGACGAGCACGGCGACCAGCGGGAACGCGCCGCCGCCCACGACCGGCTCGCGCTGGCGTACGTGCACCGGGAGCGCTGGACGGAGGCGCTGGCGGCGGTCGAGCGGGCCGCCGCCGAGGCGGACGTCGACCCCTGGCTGGCGAGCCGGGTGGCAATGCACCGGGTGCACGTGCTCGAACGGCTGGAGCGCGGCGAGGAGGCCCGGAAGGCGGCCGAGGAGGCCCGCCGGCTCGCCCGGGAGGTCGGCGCGAACGACCTGCTGACCTTCGCCTGCCTGGCGTACGCCCGCTGGGTGGACGACCCGGCGGACGCGGTGACCGCCTGCGACGAGGCGCTGCGCGTGGCCCCGGCCGACGCCCGGCTGCCCGTCCGGGTGACCCGGGGGCGGGCGTTGCTCGGCGCCGACCGGGCGTCCGAGGCGGTCGACGACCTCGCCGAGGCGGTGACGCTCTGCGTGGAGCAGGGCGCGGACGGCGACGCCTTCCTGCGCTGGGAACTGGCGAACGCGTACCGGATGGCCGGCCGGCTCGGTGAGGCCGCCGAGGTGGCCGAGGAGGCGGTGATCGGGCTGGACCGGCTCGGCGCGCAGGCCGAGGCCGACCGGTGCCGGCACCTGCTGGCCGGGGTGTACGAAGGGCTGGGCGAGATCGACTCGGCGCTCGGGCTGCTCGACCAGCTCGCCGTCAACCTCGACGGCCCGGACAACCTCCCGCACCGCGGGCAGGTGCTGGAGGAGGCCGGCGGGATCCTCTACCAGGCCGACCGGGACGCGGTCGCCGCGCAGCGGTTCGACGCGGCGGCGGCGGCGTACCGGCTGGCCGAGCTGCCGCTCGACGAGCTGCGGGCGCGGCGTCGGCAGCTGCTCGCCCTCTTCTGGGCCGGTGACCTGCCGGCCGCGTCCGCCCTGATCGACGTGGTCGACCAGGCCGACGCGGCGCTCACCGGCCTGCCGGAGGAGCCGGTGGTGACGTACGAGCGGGCGCTGGCGGCCGAGGCGGTGGCGCGGGTGCTGACCGGTGAGGAGCGGCTGGTCGCCGCGTTGGACCGGCTGGACGGGGTGGCCGGGCGGCTACGGTCGATCGAGGCGTTCGGCGAGGCCGCCCAGGTGGAGCTGCTCACCGGCGAGCTGCTGCTGCGCTCGGACCGTCCGGCGGAGGCGGAACGGCTGCTCCGGGAGGTGCTGGGTGGCCTGCCGTCCGGCAGCCGACCGGCCAGCCAGGCGGCCTGGCTGCTGGCGAAGGCGCTGGACGAGTTGGGCCGCGCCAGCGAGGCGACCGCCCTCCGCGCGGAGCACGGCCTCACCGACTCCTGAACCCGGGGCGGGTGGTGCGGCGCCCGGACGGGCCGACATGTGAGGCAACCGGTGGGTAACCGAGCCTCCACCACGGTGCGGACGCGGTCTAGGCTTGCCCGGTGGCGGTGGAACAGCAGGGGCGGATCGGGGCGAACGGCGTGGCGGGTGCGGGTCGACGGCGGTCCCGCCGGGACGAGATCCTGGAGATCGCGGTCGGCCTCTTCGCCGCGCGCGGCTACCACGGCGTGTCGATGGACGACATCGGCGCCGCGGCCGGGGTGACCGGACCGGCCCTGTACCACCACTTCGCCGGCAAGGAGGCCATGCTGGTCGCCGCGCTGATCCCGGTCAGCGAGGGGCTGCTCGACGGCGGCCGGGACCGGGCCGCCGGCCGCCCCGGCGACCCGCGCGGCGCGCTGGAGTCGCTGATCGACTTCCACGTCGAGTTCGCCCTGGCCAACCCGGCCGTCATCGCGCTGCACCTGCACGAGCTGGACCGGCTCCCCGACGAGCCGCGCCGCCGCATCCGCCGGCTCCAGCGGCTCTACGTCGAGGAGTGGGTGACGGTGCTGACCGCGCTGCACCCGGACCTGCCCGACGGTGAGGCACGGGTGCTCGCCCACGCCGCGTTCGGCCTGATGAACTCGACGCCGTTCCTCGGTGGCGAGGTGGACCGCCGCCGCCGTGCCGAACTGCTCCGCGCCGCCACCCTGGCCGCCCTCATCGCCCCCACCGCCCCCGCCTGATCCACCCCCACCGCCCGGCCCGACGCCGCCGACCGACTTCTTCAGGGGTGCGTCGGAGTGGGTGGGGTGGTGACTCGTGAGTAACGGCGGGTTGTGGTTACCTGGCAGCCGTCCCCACCCCTGGACGTCGGGAGGAAACATGATCGAGTCGCTGCTGGTCGCCAACCGGGGCGAGATCGCCCGCCGGATCATCCGTACCGCCAAGCGGCTCGGCGTCCGTGCGATCGCGGTGCACTCGGAGGCCGACGCCGGCCTGCCGTTCGTCACCGAGGCCGACGAGGCCGTCTGTGTGGGCCCGGCCAACCCGGCGCAGAGCTACCGGAACGTGGAGGCGATCCTCGCCGCCGCCAAGTCCACCGGCGCGCAGGCGATCCACCCCGGCTACGGCTTCCTCTCCGAGAATGCGGACTTCGCCCGTACCGTCGAGGCCAGCGGGCTGATCTGGGTCGGGCCCGGCGCGGACGCGATCTCCGCGATGGGCGACAAGATCAACGCGCGGAACCTGATGGCGGCGGCCGGGGTCCCGGTCGCGCCCGGCACCACCGACCCGGCGGCCGACCTGGCCGCGGCGGTCGCGGCGGCGACCGAGATCGGCTACCCGGTGATGGTCAAGGCCGCGGCCGGTGGCGGCGGCATGGGCATGGCCGTGGCCGCCGACGAGGCCGCGCTGGCCACCGAGTACGACAAGGTGCGCGCCTTCGCCGAGCGGATGTTCGGCGACGGCTCGGTGCTGATCGAGCGGTACTTCCCCCGGGTGCGCCACGTCGAGGTGCAGATCCTCGGCCTGGCCGACGGCCGGGTGGTGGCGCTCGGCGAGCGGGAGTGCTCGGTGCAGCGCCGCAACCAGAAGCTGGTGGAGGAGTCGCCGTCCCCGGCGGTCTCGCCCGAGCTGCGCGAGCGGTTCCTGGCCGCGGCCGTACGCGCCGGCGAGGCGGTCGGCTACCGCAACGCCGGCACCGTGGAGTGCCTGCTCGATCCTGCCACGCAGGAGTTCTTCTTCCTGGAGATGAACACCCGCCTCCAGGTGGAGCACCCGGTGACCGAGTACGTCTACGGCGTCGATCTGGTCGAGGAGCAGCTGCGGGTGGCCGCCGGCCTCGCGCCGACCTTCGACCCGGACGCGCTCGCCCCGCGCGGGCACGCCATCGAGCTGCGGATCAACGCCGAGGACCCGAAGCGCTTCCTGCCCGGACCCGGCGCGATCAAGACCTGGGTGGAGCCGACCGGCGAGGGTGTCCGGGTCGACTCGGGCTACGTCGAGGGCAACACCGTCACCCCGTTCTACGACAGCCTGATGGCCAAGCTCATCGTCAGCGGCAACGACCGGGCCGAGGTGATCGAGCGGGCGAAGGCGGCCGTGGCCGGCTTCGAGATCGCCGGCCCGAAGTGCAACCTCCCCTTCTTCGCCGAGCTGCTGGAGAACGCCGAGTTCCGCTCCGGCGACTACGACACCGGCATCGTCTCCCGCATGCGCTGACCCCTCCCACCCCCTGCCCGCCCCGCCGTCCGTGCGGCCGCGCCGCCCGTGCGGCCGCGCTGTCGATCATGAAGTTGTTGCGCTGCGACACGCCGACACGGCGGGCGACAACTTCATGATCGACGCAGCGGGGAGGGCGGGGGTGGGGTGGTGGGTGCGCGGGGGTGGGGCGGGGTGGGAGGGTGGAGGTACCCAACACGTAACCCCGTCACAGTGAGGTGACCCCTTATGGCGGAACTGCCGGACTTCGTCTCCATCCGGGAGGTCGGACCTCGGGACGGGCTCCAGAACGAGGAGCCGATCCCCACCGACTCCAAGGTGCGACTGCTCGACGCCCTGTCCCGCACCGGCGTACGGCGGATCGAGGCGGTGTCGTTCGTCCACCGGAAGGCGATCCCGCAGATGGCCGACGCCGACGAGGTGTGGCAGCGGGCCACGAAGGCGGACGGGGTGCGGTACTCCGCCCTGGTGCCGAACACCCGGGGGGCGCAGCGCGCGCTGGCCGCCGGCTTCACCGAGATCGAGGTCGTCGTCTCGGCGAGCGACACCCACAACAAGCGCAACGTCAACCGGTCCACGGCCGAGTCGCTGGACGACATCGCCGAGCTGATCGACCTGCTGCACGGCGCGGGAGCCCGGGCCGAGGTGATCGTGGCGACCAGCTTCGGCTGCCCGTACGAGGGGGACGTGGACCCGCAGCGGGTCGCCGGCATCGTCGACCGGGTGGTCCGTGACGGCGCCGACCGGGTGGCGTTCGGCGACACCACCGGCATGGGTACGCCCCGTCGGGTCCGTGAGCTGCTCACCGCCGTACGCGACCGCAACGCGCACGTCCCGGTGCTGCTGCACTTCCACAACACCCGGGGCACCGCGCTGGCGAACCTGCTCACCGCCCTGGAACTCGGCGTGACTGAGTTCGACGCCAGCGTCGGCGGCCTGGGCGGCTGCCCGTACGCGCCCGGAGCCAGCGGCAACCTGGCCACCGAGGAGGCGGTGCACATGCTGCACGACATGGGCATCGACACCGGCATCGACCTGGACGCGCTGATCGAGGCGGCCGAACTGGCCGAGGAGCTGACCGGCAAGCGGCTGCCCTCCGGCGTCCTGCGCGCCGGCCCCCGCACCCGCCTCACACCGCTCCCCACCTGACCACCCCACCCCACCCCACCCACACCACGCCGGGTTGATCGAGAGGTTCGGGTACGAATCGGCGGCGGAGCCGTACCCGAACTTCTCGATCACCGCAGTGGGGTGGCCGGGTGGAGCCGGCGGGGGGGGGGTGGGTGTGTGGGCTCGCCGGAGGAGGCGTCGATGCGCTAGCCTAACGATCGTTCAGGTCAGGCGGGTCCGCTCACGAGGCGGGGCCGGCGCAGGGGGCGAGGGAGTCGGCGTGACGCTCGACGGTGAGGCACTGGAGCAGCTGCGCAAGCGCGCCCGGGCCGGCGGTGCGGACAAGTACCACGCGGCGAACGCCGCCAAGGGCAAGCTCTTCGCCCGGGAGCGGGTCGCGCTCCTGGTGGACGAGGGATCGTTCGTCGAGGACGGCCTCTACGCCAACGCGCTGGCCGAGGGGCTGCCCGCCGACGGGGTGGTCACCGGCACCGCCACCATCGACGGCCGGCAGGTCTGCCTGATGGCGAACGACTCGACGGTCAAGGCCGGCAGTTGGGGCGCGCGTACCGTCGAGAAGATCATCCGGATCATCGAGCGGGCGTACGCGACCGGCGTGCCGATGGTCTACCTGGTCGACTCGGCCGGCGCCCGGATCACCGACCAGGTCGAGCTGTTCCCGGGCCGGCGGGGCGCCGGGAAGATCTTCTGGAACCAGGTCCGCGCCTCCGGCTCGATCCCGCAGGTCTGCGCGCTCTTCGGGCCGAGCGCGGCGGGCGGGGCGTACATCCCGGCGTTCTGCGACGTGGTGGCCATGGTGGACGGCAACGCCAGCATGTACCTCGGCTCGGACCGCATGGTCGAGATGGTGACCGGTGAGAAGACCACGCTGGAGGCGATGGGCGGGGCCAAGGTGCACTGCGCCGAGTCCGGCGTGGGGCACTTCCTCTGCAAGACCGAGGCCGACGCGCTCGACGTGGTGAAGCGGTACCTGTCGTACCTGCCGGCGAACTGGACGCAGCAGCCGCCGGCCGTCGAGCCGGCGCCGGCGTCGGAGAAGGTCGACCTGGCCGCGCTGGTGCCGGCCAGCGAGCGGCAGGCGTTCGACATGCGCCGGTACGTCAAGGGCCTGCTCGACGACGGCAGCTTCTTCGAGATCCAGGCGCTCTGGGCCAAGGAGCTGACCATCGGCTTCGGCCGGCTCAACGGCGAGGTCGTCGGCGTGGTCGGCAACAACTCGATGTTCAAGGGCGGGGTGCTCTTCGTCGACTCGGCCGACAAGGCGACCCGGTTCGTGCAGCTCTGCGACGCGTTCAACGTGCCGCTGCTGTTCCTGAGCGACGTGCCCGGGTTCATGGTCGGCAGCGCGGTGGAGAAGCAGGGCATCATCCGGCACGGCGCCAAGATGATCACCGCGATCTCCGAGGCGACCGTACCGAAGATCTGCGTGGTGGTCCGCAAGGCGTACGGCGCGGGCCTCTACGCGATGGCCGGCCCCGGGTTCGAGCCGGACGCCACGATCGCGCTGCCCACCGCCAAGATCGCGGTGATGGGCGCGGAGGCCGCGGTCAACGCCGTCTACGCCAACAAGATCGCCGCGATCTCCGACGAGGCCGAGCGGGCCGCCTTCGTCGCCGCGAAGCGCGAGGAGTACGAGCGGGACATCGACATCGTCCGGCTCGCCAGCGAGCTGGTGGTCGACGCGATCGTCGAGCCGCACGAGTTGCGCGCCGAGCTGGTCCGCCGGTTCGCCGCCGCTCGTACGAAGGAGCGGCACTTCTCCCGGCGTCGGCACGGCGTCACCCCGGTCTGACCCGCACCGGCGGCCCGGCCACCGTGCCGGCGCCGCCGGTCGCCCTGACCGCGCAGACCGCCGTTCGTTCCGCAACACCCGACACGCAACACCCGATCGGCAAGGCCCGGACCGCACCGGCCAGCACGACCCGTCCCGGCGTCACGAGCGCCCGGCGGCCCGTCCACACAGGAGGATGAGATGGACTTCCGGCTCAGCGAGGAACAAGAGGCGCTGCGGTCCAGCGTGCGGGAGTTCGCCCGCGAGGTGATCGCGCCGGTGATCGGGGAGCACTACGAGAAGCACACCTTCCCGTACGAGATCATCCGGCAGATGGGCAAGATGGGCCTGTTCGGCCTGCCCTTCGGCGAGGAGCACGGCGGCATGGGCGGCGACTACTTCGCGCTCTGCCTGGCCCTGGAGGAGCTGGCCCGGGTCGACTCCAGCGTGGCGATCACCCTGGAGGCGGCGGTCTCGCTCGGCGCCATGCCGATCTACCGGTTCGGCACTCCGGAGCAGCAGGCGCAGTGGCTGCCGAAGCTGCTCAGCGGCGAGGCCCTGGCGGCCTTCGGGCTGACCGAGCCGGGCACCGGCTCCGACGCCGGTGGCACCCAGACCCGGGCGGTGCTGGACGAGGCGACGAACGAGTGGGTGATCAACGGGTCGAAGGCGTTCATCACCAACTCGGGCACCGACATCACCGCGCTGGTCACCGTCACCGCGGTCACCGGCACCCGGCCGGACGGCGCCAAGGAGCTGTCCACCATCATCGTGCCGTCGGGGACGCCGGGCTTCACCGTCGCGCCGGGCTACTCCAAGGTCGGCTGGACCGCCTCGGACACCCACGAGCTGACCTTCGACGACTGCCGGGTGCCGGCGGCCAACCTGCTCGGCGAGCGGGGCCGGGGCTTCGCCCAGTTCCTGCGCATCCTCGACGAGGGCCGGATCGCCATCGCCGCGCTCGCCGTCGGCCTGGCCCAGGGCTGCGTCGACGAGTCGATCAAGTACGCGAAGGAGCGCCACGCGTTCGGCCAGCCGATCGGCAACTACCAGGCGATCCAGTTCAAGATCGCCGACATGGAGATGAAGGCGCACACCGCCCGGCTCGCGTACTACGACGCCGCCGCCCGGATGCTGGCCGGCGAGCCGTTCAAGCGGCAGGCCGCGATCGCCAAGCTGCACGCCAGCACCGTGGCCGTCGACAACGCCCGCGAGGCCACCCAGATCCACGGCGGCTACGGCTTCATGAACGAGTACCCGGTGGCGCGCTTCTGGCGGGACTCCAAGATCCTGGAGATCGGCGAGGGCACCTCCGAGGTGCAGCGGATGATCATCGCCCGCGACCTGGGCGTCTGAGGCGTCGACCGATCCCCGCCGCCCCGACCGGGTGGCGGGGATCTGTCGTATTCCGGGGCGTCGGCGATACGACGTACCGGTGTCGGCCGTCGTATCCCCTCCGTACCCTTCCTGCCCATGACTCCGGCTCATGATCACCAGTTGGGTCCGGGTGGTCGTACCCCCCTCGGGGAGCTGTTGCGGGGGCACCGGACGGCCGCCGGCCTGACCCAGGCCGAGCTGGCCCAGCGGGCCGGGATCGGCGTGCGGACGGTCCGTGACCTGGAACGCGGCCGGGCCAGCCGGCCGCAGCGCAGCACCGTCGAACTGCTCGCCGACGCGCTCGGCCTCGCCGACGGTCCCCGGGCCGCCTTCCTCTCCGCCGCCCGGGGCCGGACCGCGGACCGGGCCGCCGAGGGCGGGGTCCCCGCGCTCACCGCCGCCACCCCGGCCACCTCCCCGGGTACGCCGTTCGCGCTGCCGCCCCCGGTCGAGCTGATCGGCCGGGAGCAGGACCGGGCCGACCTCGCCGCGCTGCTCACCGACGAGGCGGGGCCGCCGGTGGTGAGCCTGGTCGGGCTCGCCGGGGTCGGCAAGACCGCGCTGGCCCTGGCGGTGGCGCACGAGGTCGTCGACGCGCACCCGGGCGGGGTGGCCGGGGTGCTGGTCGGCGAGGGCTCCGACCCGGCCGACGTGCTCGCCGCGATCGGTGCGGTCCTCGGCGCGTCCCGCCTGCCCGACCTCGCGGTACGGCTGCGGGGCCGGCCGGCGCTGATCCTGGTGGACGCGGTGGAACGGGCGCCGGATCCGGTCGCCGAGGCGCTGCGGCGGCTCACCGACGCGGTGCCCACCCTGCGGGTGCTGGTGACCGGCCGGCACCCGGTGGGCGTACCGGGGGAACTGGTCCGGCCGGTCGCCCCGCTGGACGTCCCCCCGCCGGACGTGGTCGACGCCGCCGAGCTGGCCCGCTACCCGGCGGCGGCGCTCTTCACGGCCCGGCTCGCCCGGGTCCGGCGGGAGCCGCCCGATCGGCGGGAGCTGCCCGCGCTGGCCGCGCTCGTGCGCCGCCTCGGCGGGCTGCCGTTGGCCATCGAGCTGATGGCGGCCCGGGGCCGGATCCTGGACCTCGGCGAACTGCTCGACCGGTACGGCGACCGCGTCCTCGACCTGGCCACCGCCGACCTGGGCCGGCGCGGGTGGGAGCCGGCCGGCTCCGCCGTCCGGGCCGCCGTGGCGGTGACCCTGCGGGAGGCCGTGGCGACCAGCTACCGCCTGCTCGCCCGCCCCGAGCGCGCGGCGCTGCGCCGGCTCTCGGTCTTCGCCAACCGGTGGTCGGTGGAACTGGCCGAGGAACTGCTCGCCGACGGGGGTGGAGCCGTCACCGACCCCGTGCCGCTGTTGGACCGGCTGGTGGAGTTGGGCCTGCTCAGCGTCCGGGGCACCGGGCCGTTCCGGTTCCGGTTGCTCGACGCGGTACGCGACTTCGCCGGTGAGCGGGCCGCCGGCCGTGGCGAGCTGACCGCGATCCGCCGCCGGCACGCGGTGGTGGTGACCCGGCTGGTGGTGCGTACCGCGCCGGAGCTGGTCGGCCCGGAGCTGTCCCACGCGGTACGCCAGTTGGACGAGGTGACCAGCGACATCAGCGCCGCCCTGGCGCACGCGGCCACCGACGATCCGCTCACCGCGCTGCGGCTGGCGGCGTCGCTGACCCGCTGGTGGCGGCTGCGCGGGCGGGACGTCACCGGCAGGCAGTGGCTGCGGCGGCTGCTGGCGGATCCGCGTACCGCCGACGCCGACCCGGTGCTGCGGGCGTGGGCGCTGCTCGGGGTGGCCCGGCTCGCCGCCGAGCACGGCGCCGGGGCGCAGGAACTGCCGGCGGCCCGGGCGGCGCTCGATGCGTTCACCGCGCATGCCGACGTCACCGGTGAGCTGGAGGCGCGGACCGTGCTCTGCGCCCTGCTCATCGCCACCGGCGGGTACGACGAGGCGCGTGACCAGGCGCGGGCGGTGCTCGCCCTGGCCACCCGGCACGGCCGGGTACGCGACATGGCGGTCGCCCAGAACAACCTCACCTGGCACGAGATCCGCCTCGGCGACCTGGGTGGCGCCCGACGCCGGCTCGCCAGGGTGGACCGGCTGGCCGCACAGTGCGGTGAGCGGCGGCTGCGTCTGCTGGCCCGGGCCAACCTCGCCGAGGTGGCCCGCCACCAGGGCCGGTACGCCGAGGCGGTGGAGCTGGGCCGGCGGGTGGCGGCGGCGCTGGCCGAGCTCGGCGATCCGGGGCACCGCCGCCGGGTGCTCGGCACGGTGGGGCTGGCGCTGGCCCGGGACGGCCGGGCGGACGAGGCCGCCGAGGTCCTGGCCGAGCTGCGCGCGGACGCGGACCGGGCCGACGACGCGCTGCCCGGGCCGGGACGCCCGGGGCGTCCGGCGGCGTCGGGTCTCTCAGCGTCGCCGGCTGTGGCCGGCCTGTCGTCGGGCGCCCTGTCCGGGGCCGGCCCGTCGGTCGCCCCGCCCGGGTTCGGCCTGTCGTCGGTCGCTCCGACCGTGGGCGGGCCGTCCGGGGCGGTCCGGCCGGAGGAGGGGATCTGCGCCCTCATCGAGGGGACGGTGGCGCTGCGTCGGGGTGACCGGGAGTTGGCGGCGGAGTGGTTCGGCGTGGCGGTGGACGCCGGCGCCGGTGGTCAGGACCGGCGGGACGTGGTCGAGGCGCTGGTGGGCCTGGCGGCGAGCACCGGCGATCCGGCCGTCCGGGACCGGCTGGACCGGGCCTGCCGGGAGAGCGGCATCCGGCTCCTGCCGTACGAGGTGGCGCTGCTCCGCGACGCCGACGAGGGCAGCTGAGCCGGCGGCCTCGGCCGGAGGGCGGGGGAGGCGCGAGCGAAGAAGCCCCCTGACACCCCTCGCTGCATCGCTCGCGCCCTGCACCCCCCGGTGCTCCCCCGCGCGGGTCGAACGTTAGCCAGCCGAGGCGTCCGCTTTGCGCGTCTTCCCGGGGTTGTCCTGACCGGCTGCCGTAGTTCTGCCGGTGGTTCTGCCGGTGGCTCCGGCGACTGGGCAGGAAGGGGGTCGGGGCGAGCGAGGGGGCGGGCCGGGGGGGCGAGCGAGGGGATCAGGCGAGGGGCGAGGGCGGTTCGTTGGCCGGGGCGGTGTCGGTGCTGCCGGCGGTCGCGCCCGGATGGACGGCGTCGCGTACCCGGCGCAGGCCGTCGAGCATGGCCGAGAGGGCCTGCGGTTCGAGCTGGCCGGTGAACCACTGCTCGATGATCCGCAGGTGGCCCGGGAGGGTCTCGTCCAGCCGGCGCAGCCCGGACGGGGTGACCACCGCGTACGAGCTGCGCCGGTCGGACGGGCAGGCGCGCCGGCAGAGCAGTCCGTCGCGCTCCATCCGGTCGACGACCCGGGTGACGCCGCTGGTGGAGAGGGAGGTCTGGGCGGCGAGGTCGGTCATCCGCAGTTGGTTGCCGGGAGAGCGGGCGAGGCGCATCAGCACCTCGAACTCGACGGCTGAGAGGCCGTGCTCCTCGTACTGCGCGGCGAACCGCGCCGACAGCCCGGCGTGCGCCTCGACGAGCAGGCCGACGGCGGTGATCCGGGGGTCGTCGAACACGTTCTTTTCCACCTGGTCATCCTAACAGTGGTTGACACGGGGAATATTGCTATGGCTATAGTTGCTCAGTCAGTCGTTGGGCTACTAAACATTCTCCTGGAGGGCAGCTTCATGACCAGCACCGAGTCGGTTACCCGCGACTGGGACGGCCTTACCATCCCCACCGCCGGCACCTACCTGCTGGACGTCGCGCACAAGCGGGTCGGCTTCGTGGCGCGGCACATGATGGTCAGCAAGGTGCGCGGCGAGTTCGCCGACGCCTCCGCCACCATCACCGTCGCCGAGGACCCGATGCAGTCCTCGGTCACCGCCACCATCCAGGCGGCCAGCATCGACACCAAGCAGGCGGACCGGGACGCCCACCTGCGCAGCCCCGAGTTCCTCGACGTCGAGACCTTCCCGACGCTGGAGTACCGGAGCACCGCCGTGAAGTCCCGCGACGGCAACGAGTTCGTCCTGCTCGGTGACCTGACCATCAAGGGCGTCACCCGCCAGGTCGAGCTGGAGGTCGAGTTCGAGGGCGTCGGCCGTACCCCGTTCGGCACGGACGTGTTCGGCTTCACCGCCACCACCGAGATCGACCGGGAGGACTTCGGTCTGACCTGGAACGTGGCCCTGGAGACCGGCGGCGTCCTGGTCGGCAAGAAGGTCAAGATCGAGATCGAGGGCGAGGCCGTCCGCCAGGCCTGAACCACCTTGACGCGAAAGGCCCCCGCCCCCTCCCCGGGGCGGGGGCCTTCGCCACATCCGGGTGCGAATCGTCACGTGATGGTGGCAACCTGTACCGGTGCCGACGCGGGCAGATGGGTAGAGAGGCCCGGAGCGCCGCCGACCCATGGCTCTGGCCCTGGCGAGATGTCGCTCTTACCGTGGTTGTTCACAACGCGCGACGGAACGACACCGTTCCGCGCGCCTCGCGCCTGGAGGGCACATGGGTAGAGACGTCGAGCAGGGCGCCTTCTCCCGGGAGGACCGGGTCCGCTACCGGCAGAAGGTCCGGCGCTGCCTGGACGTCTTCGCGTTGATGCTGGACGACTTCGGCTTCGACGCGGACCGACCGATGACCGGCCTGGAGATCGAACTCAACCTGATGGACCCGGCGGCCGAGCCGGCGATGCGCAACGAGGAGATCCTGGCCGCCATCGCCGACCCGCTGTTCCAGACCGAGCTGGGCCAGTTCAACCTGGAGCTGAACGCCAAGCCCCGGCTGATCGAGGGCGCCGGCTTCGCCGACTACGAGCAGGACCTGCGCAGCAGCCTGACCCGGGCCGACGAGCGGGCGGCCAGGTCCGACGCGCGGATCGTCCTGGTCGGCATCCTGCCCACCCTCACCGAGCGGCACCTGGTGGCGGACAACCTCTCCACCAACGAGCGCTACCGGGTGCTCAACGACCAGATCGTCGGTGCCCGGGGCGAGGACATCGAACTCGACATCCGGGGCGTGGAGCGGCTCCAGACCCACACCGACTCGATCGCCCCGGAGGCCGCCTGCACCAGCCTCCAGTTCCACCTCCAGGTCGCGCCGGACAGCTTCGCCGACTACTGGAACGCCTCCCAGGCCATCGCGGGCGTCCAGGTCGCGGTCGGCGCCAACTCCCCCTTCCTGTACGGGCGGCAGCTCTGGGCGGAGACCCGGATCGCGCTGTTCCAGCAGGCCACCGACACCCGTCCGGACGAGCTGAAGGCCCAGGGCGTACGACCCCGGGTGTGGTTCGGCGAGCGGTGGATCACCTCGATCTTCGACCTGTTCGAGGAGAACGTCCGCTACTTCCCGCCGCTGCTGCCGATCTGCGAGGACGAGGACCCGGTCGAGGTGCTGCACGCCGGTGGCGTACCGCAGCTCGCCGAGCTGCGACTGCACAACGGCACCGTCTACCGCTGGAACCGCCCGGTCTACGACATCATGGACGGTCGTCCCCACCTCCGGGTGGAGAACCGGGTGCTGCCCGCCGGCCCGACCGTGGTCGACATGCTGGCCAACGCCGCCTTCTACTTCGGGCTCGCCCGCGGGCTGGCCGAGGCGGACCGGCCGATCTGGAGCCAGCTCACCTTCAGCTCCGCCGAGGAGAACTTCCACGCCGCCGCGCGCCGGGGCATGGACGCCGTCCTGCACTGGCCCCGCCTCGGCGACGTACCGGTGACCAAGCTGGTCCTGGACACCCTGCTGCCGACGGCCGCGACCGGCCTGGACCGGTTCGGCGTCGCCCCGGCCGAGCGGGACCGACTGCTCGGCATCATCGAGCAACGCTGCCGTACCGGCCGCAACGGCGCGGTCTGGCAGACCGAGGCGGTCTGGGCGGCCGAGCGGCGGCACGGCCTGGACCGGGACGCCGCGCTGCACCACATGGCCGGCCGCTACGCGCAGCTCCAGCGCAGCAACGAGCCGGTGCACACCTGGCCGGTCGACTGATCCGACGCCCGACCCCGGCCGCCGGCTCAGCGGGTGCGGCGGCCGGGCCGGGGCTTCGGGCCGGTGGCGGGGCCCGCGTCGTCCGAGTGTCCGCCGGTGGACGTGCCGCCGGTCGACGGCTCGGCGACGGAGAGGTCGCCCGTCGACGACTCCACCGGTGTCGAGTCGACTCCGGTCGAGCCCGCTCCGGTGGCGGTGGCTCCGGTCGCGCCGGCTACGGTCGAGCCGGCGCTGGTCGCGTCGGTGCCGGTCGAGTCGGGCGAGGCGGTGCGGCCCCGCCGGGCCGAGACGCCGCGCGACCGGGCGCCGGTGGCCGGGCCGGTCGTCGTGGCATCGGCGGGCCTGGTCGCCCGGCCGGACTCCGTCCCGGCCTCGGCGAGCATCGGGTCCGCCGCCGGGCCCGCCGTGGTGGTGGCCGTCTTCGGCGTACGGCCGGCGCGCCGGGCGCCGGTGAGCGCGAGGGCCGGGTCGGCGGGGGCGGGCTCGTCGACGATCGTGGGTTCGCCGGTGCGCTGCCGGGGCACGGTCACCTGCGGCCCGGCGGCGGCGCGTCGGTCGGCGCGCTGGGCGAGCGCCGCCACCAGCACCGAGCCGGCCGCGCCGATCACCACCGCGTACGGGGCGAAGAGCTGGGCCGACACCTGCGCCGGGGTGATCGAGGCGAGCCGGGGTACGGCGAGCAGGTAGGCCACCGCGACCAGCAGCGGTCCGGCCGCCCCGGAGACGGCCGCGCCGAGGCGACGTTCCGCCACCCGGGCGGTACGCCGTGCGGCCAGCGCGCCGATCACCAGCGCCGAGCCGGCGGTGAGCAGGACCCCCGGCCAGTACACGTAGTCGCGCAGCCAGAAGCCGGGCCGGTCGCCGCTGATCTGCCAGATGCCGAGCTGGGCGGTGGCCAGGCCGCGTCCGGCCAGCACGCCGTCCACCACCGAGACCACGGCGAGCAGCCAGAGCCAGCCGACCGTGGCGATCACGTTGCTCGCGGCGGCCCGGGACGCGAGCGCCCAGAGGGCGGCCAGCAGCCCGAGCAGGACCCCGGCGGCGGCGTACCCGGCGGCGACGGTCTGCGGAGCGAAGATGTCCGGCACGGTGGCCGCCCGGGCCGGCACGGCGACCAGCAGCACGGTCAGCGCCGAGCCCAGCGCCCCGCCGACCGCCAGCGCCACCCGGCGCAGCGTGCCGCCCGGTGGCGCGTCGGCGTCGGCGCCCCGGTCGTCGAGTCGCTGCGCGACCACGGCGCCCAGCACGCCGGAGACGGCCGCTATCCAGGTCGCCCACGCGAGGCTGGCGAACCACGCCGCCTCGGTGCGCCCGGCCTCGGCCGGCGCCCAGTCGATGATGCCCAGCCCGTAGGCGAAGCCCAGTTGTGCCGCGCCCACGCCGGCAGCCACGCCGACCGCAGTGGCGACCGATGCTCCCCAGCCCCGTCTGGCCATGCGGGGCAGCGTAGCGTTCCCTGGTCGGCCCGGCGAGTCGTGGCGGGGCCCGTTCGACGTGCGGTGACGGGTTGGCGGCACCGGGTACGGTCGCCGGTGACGAGGCGGGAGCGCGATGAGCGACGGACACACCCTTGCGGACGGCGCGGAGAACCGGCGACCGGGCCGGGCGTCCCTGGTGCTCGGCGGCGCGTTGGCGTTCGTCCTGCTGGCCTCGGTCGGGGCGACCGTCGGGTGGCTGTTGGCCGATCCGACGTCGTCCGGGACCACGCCACCGGCCGCCTCCTCGGTCACCGTCTCCCCGTCACGTTCGACCGTGCCGGCCCCGGCGCCGCCCACCACCACCCGGCCGTCCGCCCCACGGACCACCTCGCCGGCCCCGTCGCGGACCTCGTCCGGCCTGACGGTTCCCGCGCTCGTCGGCACCGACTTCGAGAAGGCCCGGGACGAGTTGCGGGACCGGAAGCTGAGTTGGCGGCTGGTCTTCGGCACCGGGTCGGGACGGGACGTGGTGCGGACCGATCCGGCTCCGGGCACCCCGGTCACCCGGGGCACCACCGTGCAGGTGTACGTCGCCGGACCGGCCCCGCAGGTCGAGGTCCCGGACCTGGTCGACGACGACTGCGCCGACGTCGCCGAGGAACTCGGTGAGCGGGGCCTCTACCCGCGCTACCCGACCGGCCGGGCCGGCACGGTGACCGCCCAGGTCCCGGCGGCCGGCGCCACCGCCCGGTGGAACGACCAGGTCGCCGTCTCCTGCGGCGCGGAGCAGGGCTGACCGGGGTCTCTCGCTGCGGCGGAGCCCACCGACCCGGATCCCGGCACGGGCGGGTCGCGGTGCTGATCCCGGTGGCGGGTGACCGCGCCCGTTACCGTGGACGGGCGAGGGCCACGACGCCTGCCCGGTGGGAGAGGACGTGCGATGAGCGACGACCGCCAGGAGCCCGCCGACGACGCGACGCGCCCGCTGCCCCCGCCCGAGGACCGTGCCGCCGCCGCGCCACCACCGCCGGACGCGACCGCCCGGCACGAGCCGTTGGACGCGACGGCCCGGCACGAGCCGTTGGACGCGACCGCGTCCCAGGAGCCGATCGACCGGACCCGGCCGCTGCCTCCCACGGGCGGCGGGGCCTCGACGGAGCCCGCCCCGGCCGTCTGGTCCGGGCGGGCGGGAGTGCCGCCACCGCGTCCGGCCGACCACCGGGAACCGGCCGAGTGGTACGGCGAGGAACAGCGCCCGGGTCACTGGTGGATGCCGATCCTGCTCGGGATCCTGGCGCTGCTCCTGCTCGGCGCCCTCGGCGCGGGCATCTGGCTGGCCCTGCGGGCGGCGGACGAGCGGGACGAGGACCCCACCCCGCCTCCGCTGCCGACCAGCGCTCCGGCGACCACGGCCGCCCCGACGAGCACCGCGCCCAGCACCGAGCCGCCCAGCACGCCACCGACCACGGCAGCGGCCCGGGTGCCGATGCCACCCCTGGAGGGGCAGTCCCGGGCGACCGCGGAACGGATCCTGGACCGGATCGGCCTGTCGTACCGGGTGGAGACCCGGGAGTCCGAGGAGCAGGCACCGGGCACCGTGATCGAGACCGACCCGGAAGCCGGTGAGCCGGTCCGCCCCGGTGAGGACGAGGTGACGCTGGTGGTGGCGACGGCTCCGTCACCCTCCCCTTCGGCCACCGGGTCCGACGAGCCGAGCCCGGAGCCGAGCCCGACGCCCTGAGTCGAGAGCCCGCGGCAGCGGGGCGGGCCGGGAGGTGGGCGGCCGGCCCGGGTCACCACATCCGGCGTCTGGTCCCCACCAGGCCCAGCCCGGCCAGCGAGATCGCCAGCCCGAGCAGTCCCGACCAGAAGAGCGACTGGCTGAGCGCCTGCCGCTGGTCGGTCGACGACCGGCCGGCCGGTGCGTCGGCGAGCGCCCCCTCGCCGCCGCCGGCACCCGGGCCGGTGCCGGTCGTCGAGTCGGTGCCGGCGTCCGGGCCACCCGCGGCGTCCGGCTCCGTCGCGGCGTCGGCCGGCGGACCCCAGTCGTCCGGATCACCGGGGTCGCCCGTGTTCCCGCCGCCGGACGGGGCCTCGACGACGGTGATCTCGGGAGCCGGCACCGGCTCCGCCAGCCGGGTCGCCGACTCGGCCGGGTACCGCACCAGCACGACGAGCGTGAGGGCGGCGCCGACCAGCGCCATCAGCCCGAAGGCGTAACCGGTACGGGACCTGTGGTGCCGCCGCGCGGCGGGCATAGGAAGCATGGCCATCCCAGGTTCAGGGTCCGGGACGCGCGGGGTGGAGACGTTCGCCGGGGTGGGCGTACCGAGTCTATGGCGACGGCACGCCCTCCGACCGGGTAATGGCGCAGCTCAGCCCACCGGAACGGGCGTCCGGTTGAGCGGCCGCCGGGGCCGTACGGTGTGCGGGCGCGGCGCGGGAGCGGCCTGGAGCGTCCGGAGGCCGGCCTGCTGGACGAAGATCGACCGCCGGTTGACCGCGTCCCCCGATGCGTTCAACTCGTAACCGTCGAGCCAGAGCCAACCGTCGTAGGTGGGCCAGTCGAGTACCCGGATGACCCGGAACGTGATGGGCCTGAGGAACTGGACACTCGCCGCGCGAGTCACGTGCAGTACGTCACCAGAGCGGGGAAGCACATGGGCTCCTGTGAAGATATGGCCGGCGGTGCCGACCGGAGGTGATCGGGGGAAGTGTGCGATCCCGTGGGCGGGTCGTGCCCCGTGGACCGGTGGATCGTCGGTGCTGGTCGGGCCGTACCCGCTGGTGGCGGACCGCCACCCGACCATCACCCGGCTGCTCCCGGGTACCGCTCCCGCCGCCGCAGCCGTCCGGCGTGCAGCGGCGGGGTCCTCACCCCGGGGCAGGTCTCGTCGTCGCAGCAGGCGCGGGACGCCCGACCGTCGCCCGGCCGCCGGTGGGTTCGCCACGGCGGGGAAGCATCCGGAGACGGTGAGTGATCCGAGCCATACGGACAGACTGCATCAGCGTCGTGCGACATGCAAGTTGCACGTCGACTTTTGCCGATACGTGAGTACGACACGTGAACGAGGCGCTTGAAGACGCCGACCCCGGAGCGGCACACTGGACGCCGGTTTCGCCCGTCGCGGCCGGTCGACGACCGGCACCACCCCTGCCGCGAACGATCGCCCGCCATCCGGTCGCGCCCTCGGCGGGTGTGGACGCAGGCGCGAGCGACCGGAGGTAACCGGGTGAGCGCGAGGCAAGGCCGTCGCCGTCCAGCGACCCGAGGGGTGACGCGGTGAGCGAACGGCGCAGCCCCACCATCCGGCGTCGCCGGCTGGGGGCGGAACTCCGCCGCCAGCGGGAGGCCGCCGGGATCACCATCGAGGTGGTCGCCGAGCAGTTGGAGTGCTCCGCCTCGAAGATCTCCCGGATCGAGACCGGTCACACCTCGGCCACCCCGCGCGACGTCCGGGACATGCTGCGGATCTACGGCGTGGTCGGCACCGAGAGCGACGAGCTGGTGCAGATCGCGCGGGAGGCCCGGCAGAAGGGGTGGTGGCACCCGTACAGCACGGTGCTGGTCGGGGCGTACGTCGGGCTGGAGGCGGCGGCCAGTTCGATCCGGGCGTACGAGCAGCAGGTGGTGCCGGGACTGCTGGAGACGGAGGAGTACGCCAGTGCCATGATCCGGGCGGCCCGCCCGGACTTCACCGTAGACCAGGTGCAACAACGGGTGCGTGTCCGTCTGGGGCGTCAGTCGTTGTTGACCCAGGACGATCCGGTCGATTTGTGGGTGGTGCTCGACGAGGCGGTGCTGAGCCGGCCGGTGGGCGGCGACGAGGTGATGCGTGGCCAGCTCAAGCGGTTGGTGGAGGTGGCCGAACTGCCGAACGTGACGTTGCAGGTCCTGCCCTTCGAGGTGGGCGCGCACGCCGGCATGGACGGCACGTTCACCATTCTCAGCTTCCCCGAACCGAGTGATCCCGATGTCGTGTACGCGGAGAACGCCACGGGTGGGCTCTTCCTGGAGAAGAGCGACGAACTGCAGAAGTACAGCTTCATCTTCGATCACATTCGAGCAGCGGCCATTCGCCCGGAGGAATCCATAGCTCACATCGCGAAACTGGTAGAGGAGCCGCTGTGGAAATGGCGACCAAGGAGTACCCCGTGGACCTGACGCGGGCGGCGTGGTTCAAGAGCTCGAAGAGCGGGCCGAACTGCGACAACTGCGTCGAGGTGGCGTACGTGACGGGGGCGGTCGGGGTTCGGGACTCGAAGGACAAGGCGGGCCCGGCCCTGATCTTCGCTCCGGGCGACTGGCACGCCTTCGTCGGCGGCGCGCGGAGTGGTGCGTTCACGCGGCACTGAGCAACGCAACGTGGCGTTGAGGACGGGTCGGCCGGGATCTCCCGGCCGGCCCGTCGCCACATCCGCCCCGTCTCGTTGAACCCTCGGTACGGCGCTGGTAGACGACCCGCCGCACGGATCGACGACCGAGCGAGGCAGGCGAGACGGATGACGACGATCGGTTCAGACAATCTCACGAACGGCCCGGGCAAGGCGGAACGGTTCGGCGGCAAGTACCGGGGCGCCCGCCGGGACACCGTGCTGACGGAGGTCGTGTCCACCGACACCGAGGTCGGCGGGCGGGACGCCGGCACGGCCGCCCAGGAGCACCCCACCCCGCTGTCGTTGCCCTCGCTCGACCCGAACCCGCTCACCGAGCCGTCGTTCCCGCCCGCCGGCTGGCCGGTCGGGCCGACCGACTCACTGGTCGACCACCCGCTGCTGCGCGGCCTGCTGCTGGAGTTGCCGCCGAAGGGGAGCGTGCCGCCCCCGGGCTGGCTGGACCGGTGGTTCGAGGCGACCCGCGCGATCCTCGAACTGCTATACGTGCAGGGGCCCGGCCGCTCCCGCTGACACCGCCGGGACCGGGACCGCCGGCACCGGGACCATCGACGCGGCGGGCGCCGGCAGCGCCCGCTCGGCGAGCCGGCTGTGCCGCAGCGCGTGGCGTACCCCGATCGCGATGACCACCAGCCCGCCGACCGTGACGGCCGGGCCGGCGCCGGCGGCGAGATCGAGTCCGGCTGCCGCGAGCACGGGCGGCAGCGTGGCCAGGGCGGCCACCTGCACCGGCAGGCCGATCAGCGGGTGCGCCGCGGCGGCCCGCAGGCCGTGCGGCGCCGGGGTACCGGGCGCGGTGGCGAACGTGCGCGCGCCGGCCCGGAGCCGGCGTGCCCGGCGTACCGTGCAGGCCGCCACGACGAGCGCCGGGGCTGCCGCCAGCGTCAGGCCGGCCGCCGCCCGGTCGACCGGCGTGCCTCCGGCGCTGGCCAGGCCGGCCGCCAGCACCGCAGCCGTCAGGCCGAGGCCGGTCAGGGTGAGGGCGAGCAACCATCCGGTACGCCGACGCAGGGCGCGGGCGCGGTCCAGCCGGGGCAGTCCGTCCGCCACGATGCCGGCGGCCAGCCAGAGCACGGCGATCGGGACCAGGGCGGCGAGCTCACTCTCCATGTCGGACAGCCTTGCCCGATTTCGACGTCGACGAATCCAGGATCGCCCCCGGTCCGCCCCCCATCGCCGCCCGTAGGGGTCCATCCTTCCGGTGTTATGGGTAACTCGGCATGTTTGTCGGCCCGTTGTCCCGGTCCTACTCTTGATCGATCGGTGGCCGTCGATCTGCCCGTCGTGGGTGGGTGGACGTCGACCATCGGGTCGAGGGAGGTAGAGGATGGCACTTGCACGCAGGTCCCTACTCGTCGGACTGGCCACGCTGGCCATGGTCGCGACCGCCACGCCGGCGATGGCGGCCGAGCCCGTCGGGACGATCCGTGCCGCGGGCGGCCCCACCGCCGTGGCGGACAGCTACATCGTCGTGTTCAAGGACAGCGCCGTCGCCCGCGCCCGGGTCGGCGACGACGCGCAGCGGCTGGTCGGCCGGCACGGCGGCTCGGTCGCCCGCACGTACGGCGCCGCGCTGCGCGGCTTCGAGGCCCGGGTGGACGCACGGGCCGCCGCCCGGATCGCCGCCGACCCCGCGGTGGCGTACGTGGAGCAGAACCACACCGTCTCGATCGCCGGCACCCAGACGAACCCGCCGTCCTGGGGCCTGGACCGGATCGACCAGCGCAACCTGCCGCTGGACAACTCCTACACGTACCCGAACACGGCGAGCAACGTGCACGCCTACATCATCGACACCGGCATCCGGTTCAGCCACAGCGACTTCGGCGGACGGGCCGTCTCCGGCTACGACGCGGTCGACGGCGGCTCCGCCGACGACTGCAACGGCCACGGCACGCACGTCGCCGGCACCGTCGGCGGCACCGCGTACGGGGTGGCCAAGGGCGTCCGGCTCGTCGGCGTCCGGGTGCTGAACTGCCAGGGCAGCGGCACGAACGCCGGTGTCATCGGCGGCGTCGACTGGGTGACCCAGAACGCCGTCAAGCCGGCCGTGGCGAACATGAGCCTCGGTGGCGGCGCCAACAGCACGCTCGACACCGCCGTGCGCAACTCCATCAACTCCGGCATCACCTACGGCCTGGCGGCCGGGAACGACTCCGGCGGCAACGCCTGCAACACCTCGCCCGCCCGCACCGCCGAGGGCATCACGGTCGGCTCGACCACCAACACCGACGCCCGGTCGTCGTTCTCCAACATCGGCACCTGCCTGGACATCTTCGCCCCCGGCTCGTCGATCACCTCGGCCTGGTACAACAGCGACACCGCGACCAACACCATCAGCGGCACCTCGATGGCGACCCCGCACGTGGTCGGCGCGGCGGCCCTGGTCGCCTCGGCGAACCCGTCGTGGACGGCGCAGCAGGTGCGTGACTACCTGGTCAACAACGCCACCAGCAACGCGGTCGGCAACCCCGGCACCGGCTCGCCGAACAAGCTGCTGTACGTGGTGAACGGCAGCACCCCGCCCCCCACCAACGACTTCTCCGTGTCGGTGTCGCCGACCTCCGGCTCCACCGCGCCGGGCGGCTCGGTCACCGCGACCGTGGCGACCGCCACCACCAACGGCTCGGCCCAGTCGGTGAGCCTCTCCGCCAGCGGGCTGCCCACCGGGGCGACCGCCTCGTTCAACCCGGCCACGGTCACCTCGGGTGGCTCGTCGACGCTGACCATCGCCACCTCGGCGAGCACGCCGTCCGGCACGTACGCGGTCACCGTCACGGGCACCGCGGCCTCCGGCTCGAAGACGGCGACGTACTCGCTGACGGTGACCGGTGGCGGTGGCGGCGGCTGCTCGGGCACCAACGGCACCGACGTGGCGATCCCGGACACCGGCGCCACGGTGAGCAGCGCGATCACGATCGCGAACTGCAACCGGAACGCCTCGGCCAGCTCCACGGTCGCGGTGAACGTCGTGCACACCTACCGCGGTGACCTGGTGGTCGACCTGGTCGCCCCGGACGGCTCGGCGTACCGGCTGAAGAACAGCAGCTTCTGGGACGGCACCGACAACATCAACACCACCTACACCGTCAACCTGTCGGGTGAGGCGGCGAACGGCACCTGGCGACTCCAGGTGCGCGACGTCTACTCCGGCGACACCGGCTACATCAACACCTGGACGCTGACCCTCTGAGGCCCGCGTGACGGCCGAGGCCCTTCCCACCGGTGGTGGGAAGGGCCTCGTGCGCGTCGGGTCAGACGGCGAAGGTCGGCGGGCGCTCGGTCGCCGGGGCGGGCGGCCGGGCCTTCCACAGGCCGGTCTTCTGGCCGGTGAGCCGGGCCAGGTAGGCGGGGTTGAGGATGACGTACCGGCGCCAGAGTCGCTTCGGCTCCAGGCCGAGCCGCCAGAACCACTCCAGCCCGGCCCGCTGCATCCACGGCGGCGGCTGCTTGAGCAGGCCGGCGTGGTAGTCGAAGGCCGCGCCGACCGCCATCAGCGGCATGTCCAGCAGCGGCCGCATGGCGTACGTGAAGACCTCCTGGCGCGGGCAGCCGAGCCCGACCAGCACGAGCCGCGCCCCGCTGGCCTTGATCCGGTCGGCGATCTCGACGTCCTCGCCCGGTCGGACCTCGCGGAACTTGGACGGCTCCACCCCGGCGATCTTGAGGGCCGGGAACATCCGCTCCAGCGCCGGGATCAGCTTCGCCAGGGTCTCCTCGGTCGAGCCGTAGAGGTAGACCGGCAGCCCCTCGTCGGCGAAGCGGCGCAGCACGTGCAGGGTGAGCGTCGGGCCGTAGACCCGGTCCGACAGGCCGGCGTGGTGCAGCAGGTTGAGCGCCCAGCGGACCGGCTGGCCGTCCGGGGTGACCACGTCGAAGGAGTTCAGCCGGGCGTTGTGCGCCGGGTCGAGGACTCCGGTCATCACGCCGTGCACGGCCAGCGCGGTCAGCGCCAGCGGCCGCCGCTCCCGGGCCGCGGCCACCACCTGCTCGGTCGCCGAGGCGTAGTCGGTGGCGTCGACCAGGACGCCGAGGACGTTGCGCTTGCCCGTGGCGGTCATGCTCCCGGCACCCACTTGTCGACGTTGGCCTCGTGGATCTCCCGCATGATCATCGGGACGTCGTAGACCTGCTTCCAGTCCGGGTAGTCGGCCTGGAACGCCTCGTTCGAGCCGACCCACCACTTGTGGTCGCCGACCCGGTTCGCCTCGACGTACTCGGAGATCATCTCCTGGCCGGTGATCTGCTCGGCCAGGGTGATCGCCTCCCGCATGGAGGTGTTGGAGTGCCGGCCGCCGCCCAGGTTGTAGACCGCCGCCGAGCGCGGGTTGCGGAAGAACGCCTCGAACGCCGAGACCACGTCCGAGCTGTGGATCGCATCCCGGACCTGCTTGCCCTGCCAGCCGTAGATCTTGTACGTCCGACGCTCCATGTTGGCGCGCATCACGTACCCGAGGAAGCCGTGCAGCTCGGTGGCGGAGTGCGCCGGGCCGGTCAGCGTGCCGCCCCGGAAGCAGGCGGTGCGCATGTCGAAGTAGCGGCCGTACTCCTGCACCATCACGTCGGCGGCGACCTTGGAGGCGCCGAAGATCGAGTGCAGGGACGAGTCGATCGACATGTCCTCCCGGATGCCCTGCTCGTACGGGTGGCCCGGCTCGATCTCCCAGCGGGTCTCCAGCTCCACGTAGGGGAGGCTGTTCGGCCGGTCGCCGTAGACCTTGTTGGTCGAGCAGTGGATCACCGGCGCCTCGATGCAGTGCTCCCGCACGTTCTGCAGCACGTTGAGGGTGCCGCCGGCGTTGACGTCGAAGTCGGTGAACGGGTCCCGGACCGCCCAGTCGTGCGACGGCTGCGCGGCGGTGTGGATCACCACGGCGATGTCCCGGCCGTACCGGGCGAAGAGCTTCGCCAGCGCGTCCCGGTCGCGGATGTCGATGCTGTGGTGCGAGTACGCCGACCCCAGCTCGTCGGTCAGCCGCCGGACGTTCCACGCGGTCGACGCCTCGGCGCCGAAGAACTCCTGCCGCATGTCGTTGTCGATGCCGACCACGTCCAGGCCGAGACCGGCGAAGTGCCGGACCGCCTCGGAGCCGATCAGACCGCCCGACCCGGTCACGAACGCGACACTCACACGCCACTCCTGGTCAATAGGAGGCTGGGAACCATCGGAGCATAGCGTGACGTCCGGCACGCCCCCGACACGGAGCGAGGGCCCCGCAGCTGCTGCGAGGCCCTCGTCGATCTGGTGGGGATGGGGGGAGTTGAACCCCCACGTCCTTTCGGACACACGGACCTGAACCGTGCGCGTCTGCCATTCCGCCACATCCCCGTGGCTTCGACCTCGAACACTCTAGCCTGTGCCGGCGCCCGCTGTCGCCAGCGATCCGGGACGACCTGAGTGTCCTCCGTCATGCCCCGACCGGCTACGCTCCGTTCAGCGGTCACCGTCGCGGCGGACGAAACAGTAGCACGCCCGGAGCGCCCCCGGAGAACGGGCCGCCACCAGGCCGCCGAGCGGCGCGCGAGCTGCATGCGCCCCGGCCGGATACCATCATGTCCTCGGGACCCGAGGAGGAGCCGGTGAGCGTGCTGCAACGCTTCGAGAAGCGTCTGGAAGGCCTGGTCGAAGGGGCCTTCGCCAAGGTCTTCAAAGGGGTGGTCCACCCCGTGGAGATCCTCAACGCCATGCAGCGGGAGGCCGAGGCGCACAAGGCCATCCTGGCCGGTGGCCGCACGTTGGTGCCCAACCGCTACGTGATCGATCTCTCGCCCTACGACCACAGTCGGCTGGCGCCGTACGCTGCCGCGCTGGCCCAGGAACTGGCCCAGTCGCAGGCGGAGTTCATCGGCGAGCAGGCGTGGACGGTCTACGGCGACGTGATCGTCGAGATCGAACGCGGCGAGGGGCTGGACACCGGCATGTTCCGGGTCACCGCCGAGGTCTACACCGGTGGCGAGGTCGCCCCGGTCTCCGCGCCCGGCGGCTACGACGCCGGCCCGCCGGCCTACCCGGCGTACGACCAGGGTGGCGGCTACGGCCCGCCGCCCGGGCACGGCGGTGGGCGCAACGTCCGGCTGGTCTCCGGCGACGGCCGTACCTACCCGCTCCAGATGGGCTCGACCGTGATCGGCCGCGGCGACCAGGCCAACCTGCGCCTGCCCGACGTCGGCATCTCGCGGCGACACGCCCGGCTGGACTTCGACGGCGGCCAGGTCGTACTGACCGACCTCGGGTCGACCAACGGCACGATGGTCAACGGCCAGCGCGTCTCCGCGGTCGCCCTCAACCCCGGCGACATGATCCAGCTCGGCACCACCACCCTGACCTTCCGCGTGGACGGCTGATCCGCCTTGCCGGAGCTCGTGATCACCGTCGCCCGGTTCGGGTTCCTCATCCTGCTGTGGATCTTCGTGTTCACGGTGGTCGGCGTGATCCGCCGCGACCTCTTCGCAGGAGCCCGGTCGGGCCGGCTGGTGGCCGCGCCACGCGGGGTCGGCGCGTCGACCCAGCAGGCGGGGAAGCCGGCGAAGGTGAAGCGGGGCAGGGCCGCGCACCAGCTGGTGGTCACCGCCGGCCAGCTCGCCGGCACCCGGATCACCCTCGGCGAAGCGCAGATCACCATCGGTCGGGCCGAGGACTCCACCCTCGTGATCACCGACGACTACGCCTCGGCGCGGCACGCCCGGCTCGTGCCGCGCGACGGGCAGTGGTTCGTCGAGGACCTCGGTTCGACTAACGGCACGTACCTGGATCGCGCTAAGGTCTCCGGACCGACCCCCGTCCCCCTCGGCGTGCCGATCCGTATCGGCCGCACTTCCCTCGAATTACGGCCATGACTCTGACCCTGCGCTACGCGGCACACAGCGACCGCGGTCTGATCCGAGACGGAAACCAGGATTCCGTCTACGCCGGACCGCGGCTCCTCGCCGTCGCCGACGGCATGGGCGGCATGGCCGCCGGTGACGTCGCCAGCAACATCGTCATCGGTGCCATGGCACCGCTCGACGAGGACGTCCCCGGGGACGCTCTCGTCGACGCGCTGCGCTCCGCCGTGGGCACCGCCAACCAGCAGCTCCGCGACACCGTGGACGCCAACCCGCAGCTGGAGGGGATGGGCACCACGCTCACCGCGACCCTCTTCTCGGGCAGCAAGCTCGGCATGGTCCACATCGGTGACTCGCGGGCCTACCTCCTGCGCAACGGCGAGTTCGCGCAGATCACCAAGGACGACACCTACGTCCAGATGCTCGTCGACGAGGGACGGATCAGCGCGGAGGAGGCGAGCAGCCACCCCCAGCGCTCGCTGCTCACCCGCGCCCTCGACGGCCGGGACATCGACCCCGAGTACAGCGTCCGGCAGGTGCTCCCCGGCGACCGGTACCTGATCTGCTCCGACGGCCTCTCCGGCGTGGTCAGCGCAGACACCATCGCCGACACGATGCGCGAGTACACCGACCCGCAGCAGTGCGTCGAGCGCCTGGTGCAGCTCGCGCTGCGCGGCGGCGGGCCGGACAACATCACCGTGATCATCGCGGACGCGACCGACCAGGACATCGTCGAGGCCAGCCCGATCGTGGGCGGCGCCGCCTCGCGCGACCGCGGCATGGCCACCTCCGCCGACGTCTCCACCCCGGCGGCCCGGGCCTCGGCGCTCTCGGCCCCGCGCCCGGCGGCGCCCGAGGAGGACCCCGCCGCCGGCCGGGACGACGAGCCGGAGCGGCCCCGCCGCCGGCCGCTGCGCACCGTGGCGATGCTGGTGGCGCTACTGGTCATCCTCGGTGGCGGCCTCTTCGCCGGGTGGAGCTACACCCAGCGGCAGTACTACGTCGGGGCGACCGAACAGGGGCAGCTCGCGGTCTTCCGCGGGGTCCCCGGCCAGGTCGCCGGGCTCGACCTCTCCCAGGTGCACTCGACCAGCCCGGCCAAGCTCGACGACCTCACCCTCGCCGCGCAGGAGCAGGTCAAGCAGGGCATCCAGGCCAAGAGCGAGTCGGACGCGCTGCGCCGGCTGTCCGAGCTGACCAGCGACGACCCGGCCAACCCGAACCTCAAGCCGATCTGCCCGCCGAGCCCGACCGTGGCGGCCACCGCCTCCCCGGTCGCGCCGACCGGCAGCCCGACGGTGGCAGCCACCCCGGCGGGCACCCGCGCCCCGCTGGTCACCGCCGCCCCGGCGCCCACCACCACGCCCGACGCCTCGGCCTCCGACGCGGTCCCGCCGGTCGTGGACCCGGCGGGCTGCCGGTCGCCCGAGTGACCGCCGGCTGAGAGTCCGAGGACCGATCCGTGACCGCAGCCGCCACACCGGCAGCCTCGCCCGCCACGACGGGCGAGCAGCCCGGCGTGCGCCTGGCGCGGTCCCGGCGCAACGCCGAGCTGTCCCTGCTCCTGCTCGCCATGGTGCTGGTGGCGGCGTACGGGGCGATCGTCGAGGCGAACATGCTCGACACGGTCACCCCGGACTTCTGGATGCCGGCCGCCGCGCTGACGCTGGTCTTCGTCGGCATGCACCTGGTGATCCGCTGGCTGGCGCCCTTCGCCGACCCGGCGCTGCTGCCCGCGGTGGCGCTGCTCAACGGCCTCGGGGTGGGCTTCCTGCGCCGGCTCGACCTGGGCAAGGCCGCCCCGGCCGACCGGGAGACGCTGGCCATCTTCGCCGGTACGGGTGGCCGCCAGCTCGCCTGGACGCTCGCCTCGGTGGTGCTCGCCGCCGGGCTGCTCGCCCTGATGCGCGACCACCGCGCGATCTCCCGGTACGCGTACACCCTGGGCCTGGCCGGCATCGTGCTGGTGATGATCCCGGCGGTGCTGCCCGGGCGGTTCTCCGAGATCAACGGCGCGAAGCTCTGGATCCGGGTCGGCGGCTTCAGCATCCAGCCCGGTGAGTTCGCCAAGCTGGCACTGCTGGTCTTCTTCGCGTACTACCTGGTCCGCAAGCGCGAGGTGCTCTCGCTGGCCAGTCGTCGGATCCTCGGCATCGACTTCCCGCGCGGCCGCGACCTCGGCCCGGTGGTCGTGGTCTGGCTGATCAGCCTCCTGGTCCTGGTCTTCGAGAAGGACCTGGGCACCTCGCTGCTCTACTTCGGCATGTTCGTGGTGACGCTCTACATCGCCACCGAGCGGGTCAGTTGGCTGCTGATCGGTCTGGTGCTCTTCTTCGGCGGCGCGTACCTCGCGTACGTGCTGGGCGGGACGATCGGCGGGCCGTTCGCGAACTTCTACACCCGGGCGGAGATCTGGCTGGACCCGTTCGCCGAGCCGTACGACCGGGGTTACCAGCTGGTGCAGGGGCTGCTCGGCCTCGGCAGCGGCGGGCTCTTCGGGACCGGGCCGGGCGCCGGTGAGCCGCTGGAGATCCCGGAGGTGCAGAACGACTTCATCTTCGCCGGCATCGGCGAGGAGATCGGCCTGTTCGGCCTCACCGCGCTGCTCGTGGTCTACCTGCTCGTCGTCGAGCGGGGCCTGCGGGCCGGGCTCGCCGTCCGCGACTCGTTCGGCAAGCTGCTCGCCGGCGGCCTGGCCTTCACCCTCGGGCTCCAGGTCTTCGTGATCATCGGCGGGATCAGCAAGCTCATCCCGCTGACCGGCCAGACCACGCCGTTCCTCTCCGCCGGTGGCTCGTCGCTGATGGCCAACTGGCTGCTCGTCGCGGTGCTGCTGCGGGTCTCCGACGCCGCCCGCCGGCCGGTGACCCAGGGTGGCGGCCCGGCGGCCCGGCCGAGCGGTGGCCCGCCCGAGCAGTTGCACGGTGCCCCCACGGAGGTGATCCGCCCGTGAACGCACCCCTGCGCCGCGTCGGCGTCGTCGTCATGGTCCTGTTCGGCCTGCTCTTCGCCAACCTGAACTGGATCCAGTTCCACAAGGCGGACGAGTACCGCAACAGCGACTACAACGGCCGGGTCCAGGTGGCCGAGTACAAGCGCAAGCGCGGCAACATCGAGGCCGGCGGCACCGCGCTCGCCACCAGCAAGGAGACCAGCGGCAAGCTGAACTACCTGCGCACCTACCCCGGTGGGGCGAAGTACGCGCACGTGCTCGGCTACAAGCCGGTCAATCTCGCCGACACCGGCATCGAGCGGGTCGAGAACGACTTCCTTGCCGGCACCAGCGACGCGCTCTTCGCCAACCGGGTCAAGGACATGTTCACCGGGGACGAGTCGGGTGGCGGCAACGTGCTGCTCACCGTCTCCAAGCGCGCCCAGGACACCGCGTACGAGCAGCTGCGCAACAACGAGAACGGGGTGAAGAAGGGCGCGGCGATCGCCATCGACCCGCGTACCGGGGCGGTGCAGGCGCTCGTCTCGATGCCCAGCTTCGACCCGAACCCGCTGGCCAGCCACGACACCAACGCGGCCACGGCGGCGTACAACGAGCTGGAACAGCGCGCCGACGGCCCGTTGAAGAACCGGGCGCTGTCGGAGGTCCTGCCGCCCGGCTCCACCTTCAAGATCGTGGTGGCGGCGGCGGCCCTGGAGAACGGGGTCGGCAAGGAGACCCAGATCCCGGCCGGGGCGAGCTGGACCCCGCCGACCTCGGGCACCCCGATCAAGAACGCCGCCCCGTCGATCTGCCCGGAGTCGCAGGTCACCCTGATGAACGCGGTCACCGAGTCGTGCAACACCGGCTTCGCCCAGCTCGGCGTGAAGCTCGGCGCGGACACGGTGAAGGAGAAGGCCCGCCAGTTCGGCTTCGAGCAGGACGACCTCACCGTCGGCCAGCTCGGCGAGGACGGCCTGACCGTGGCGCCCAGCCGGACCGGCGCGATGGAGGCCCCGGGCGGCGCGACCGACCCGGCCGCGCTGGCCCAGTCCTCGATCGGGCAGCGGGACGTCAAGATGACCCCGCTGCAGGGCGCGATGATCGCCGGGGCGGTCGCCAACGAGGGCAGGCAGATGCGGCCGTACCTGGTGAAGCAGCTGCTCGGCCCGGACCGCACCACCAGCTACTACAACGCCGACCCGCGCGAGCTGCGCCGGCCGGTCGACCAGCAGGTCGCCGCCCACCTGCGGGACATGATGGTCAGCGTGGTGCGCAACGGCACCGGCCGCAACGCCCAGTTCAGCGGCTACACCGTCGGCGGCAAGACCGGCACCGCGCAGTCCGGCCCGGACACCCCCGACCACGGCTGGTTCATCGGCTTCGCCCTCGACAAGGACGGCAAGGCGGTCTCCGCCGTCTGCGTGGTGCTGGAGGAGGCGGGCAGCGGCGGCAGCGCCGAGGCGGCCCGGATCGGTGGCCAGATCATGCAGGCGGCCGCCGCCGACTCCGGGAGCCGCTGATGCTCTCTCCCGGCGTCCAGCTCGGCAACCGCTACCGCCTCGACGAGCGGATCGCCAGCGGTGGCATGGGCGACGTCTGGCGCGGCACCGACCAGGTGCTCGGCCGTACGGTGGCGGTGAAGAGCCTGCTCCCGGCGCTGCTGGACGAGCCCGGCTTCGCCGAGCGGTTCCGCGGCGAGGCGCGGACCATGGCCACCATCAACCACCCCGGCGTGGTCGACGTCTACGACTTCGGCAGCGACCAGCACATCGCCTTCCTGGTGATGGAGTACGTCGAGGGCGACGCCCTCTCGTCGACGCTGAGCCGGGTCGGGCGGCTCACCCCGGCCCGGACCATGGCGCTCGTCGCGCAGGCCGCCGACGCGCTGCACGCCGCCCACGAGAAGGGCATCGTGCACCGGGACGTCAAGCCGGGCAACCTGCTCGTGCGGCCGAACGGGACGCTGGTGCTGACCGACTTCGGCATCGCCCGCTCCGACCTCGTCGGCCAGCTCACCGCCGCCGGCTCGGTGCTCGGCACCGCCTCGTACATCTCCCCGGAGCAGGCCAGCGGGGCGGTCGCCACGCCCGCCTCCGACGTGTACGCCCTCGGCGTGGTCGCGTACCAGTGCCTGGCCGGCCGCCGCCCGTTCGAGGGGGACAACCCCCTGGAGATCGCCATGAAGCACGTCCGGGAGACGCCCCGGCCGCTGCCCGGCGACATCCCGCCGCAGGTGAAGGCGATCGTCGAGCGGGCGCTGGCGAAGGATCCGAACCATCGATGGCCGAGCGCCGCCGCGCTGGCCTCGATCGCCCGGCAGACCAAGGCCCACCTCTCCCAGCAGGCGCGTACCGGTGGACACGCCGGCCCGGTGTCGGCGGTGCCGGCCTCGCCCGCCGGTCCGGCCGCGCGGGCGCAGGTCTCCGCGGCGCCGGCCTCGCCGGCCGCCCCGGTGGCTCGGGCCCAGGTCCCGGCCACCTCCCGGCAGCCGCCGCCGCAGTCCCGCCCGGCGGCGGCCGGCCAGGCCCGTCCGCCGGTCACCGCACGTCAGCCGCAGCCGCCCGTGGTGGCGCAGCGGCCGCCCGTCCCGGCCGTGCCGCAGGCCCGGCCGCCGATGGGTCCCCGGGGCGCCGCGGCGGTGCCGTCGGCCCCCATCCGCTCCGACCGTCCCGTCGGGTACGCCCGGCAGCCGGTCCCGACCCCCGTTCCGGCGCGTCGTTCCAGGTCAGGCGCGGTGACGGTCGCCATCCTGCTGGCCGTACTGGTTCTGGTCTGCTCCGGCGTGATTTCCTACAAGGCGCGGAGGGGCGACTTCGGCGCGCCCGTTCCGCCGAATGTGACGGCCGGCGCGCTGAGCGCCGACGGACGCGACGATCCGGCCGGAACGTCGTACCGTCGGACGGAGTGGCTCCGACCGGGTGGCGGCGAGACGACGACGAGCGAAGGACGACGAACGCGATGACAGCCCAGGCCCGCCTGCTCGGTGGCAGGTACCAGGTCGGCGAGCTGCTCGGCTACGGCGGCATGGCGGAGGTGCACCGCGGACGTGACCTCCGGCTGGGCCGGGACGTCGCGATCAAGATGCTCCGCGCCGACCTGGCCCGGGACGCCACCTTCCAGATGCGGTTCCGCCGTGAGGCGCAGAACGCCGCGTCGCTGAACCACCCGGCGATCGTCGCCGTCTACGACACGGGCGAGGAGACCGCGCCGACCGGCGAGACGCTCCCGTTCATCGTGATGGAGTTCGTGAACGGGCGGACGCTGAAGGAGGTCCTCGGCGTCGAGGGGCGGCTCCAGCCGCGCCGGGCGCTGGAGATCTGCGCCGACATGTGCGCGGCGCTGGAGTTCAGCCACCGGCACGGGATCATCCACCGGGACATCAAGCCCGGCAACGTGATGCTCACCCAGACCGGCCAGGTCAAGGTGATGGACTTCGGCATCGCTCGGGCGCTGGCCAGCGGCGCCACCACGATGACCCAGACCAGCGCCGTCATCGGCACCGCGCAGTACCTCTCCCCGGAGCAGGCGCGCGGTGAGGCCGTGGACGCCCGCTCCGACGTGTACGCCGGCGGCTGCGTGCTCTTCGAGCTGCTCTGCGGGCACCCGCCGTTCGTCGGGGACAGCCCGGTCAGCGTCGCCTACCAGCACGTCCGGGAGGCCCCGCCGACGCCGAGCGACATCAACCCGGACGTCACCCCGGCGATCGACGCGATCGTGCTCAAGGCGCTGTCCAAGAACCCGCTGAACCGCTACCAGAGCGCCGGCGAGATGCGCGCCGACCTGCTCCGGGCCGCCGCCGGCCGGCCGGTGCTGGCCACCCCGGTCATGCCGCAGGACGAGACGGCGCAGATGGGTCCGGCCGTCGCGGCCGGGTACCCGACCCAGGTGGTCGGCGCGCCCGCCACCCGGCAGATCCCGGCCCGGGTCGGAGACCCGCAGCGACGCAAGAGTTCGTCCTGGGTGATCGCCGCGTTCGCGGCGCTCGGCGTGCTCGCGGTGATCGCCCTGGTGGCGGCACTGCTGATGCAGCCGGACGACCCGGAGACGGTCCAGGTCCCGAACCTCGCGGGCCAGGACCAGGCGGCCGCGTTCGCGGAGATCCAGAAGGCCGGCCTGGTGCCGGTGGCGGGCGACCAGGTCTTCAACGCCACCTGCAAGAAGGGCACGGTCGCCGACCAGAGCCCGCCCGCCGGCAGCAGCCTGGAACCGAACCGGCAGGTGACCGTCAACATCTGCGGCGGCCCCGCCACCAAGGCCGTCCCGTCCGGCCTGGTCGGCGGCACCTACGAGAGCGTCAAGCAGACACTCGAGGGCCAGGGTTTCCGGGTGAAGCGCGAGACGGCGAACAGCGAGCAGGGCAAGGACATCGTCATCAAGGTGGACCCGCAGTCCGGTACGAAGGTCGCCGAGGGCGCGGAGATCACGGTGACCGTCTCGCTCGGCAACATCCGCGAGGTCCCCCGGGTCATCGGCCTGCCGCAGGACCAGGCCGAGGAGGAGCTGGAGGACGCCGGCTACCGGGTGCGGGTGATCGACGGCGACGAGGTGCCGGCCTCCGAGGTGGGCAAGGTGACCGGGCAGAACCCCGAGCCGGGCAGTCAGCTCGCCAAGGGCAAGACGGTCACCATCGAGATCGGCATCGCCGCGCCGACCGAGCAGCCGAGCGCGCCGGCGACCGGCACCCCGACGGCCACCCCGACGACGCCGGGCGGCGGTGGGGGCCTGCCGTTCCCGACGCCCCCGGACCGACTCAACGAGGACTGAGCCGGCTACGGCACTGACGGCAGAGGCCCGGTCCGCCTGGACCGGGCCTCTGCCGTCGGAAGACGGGGGTCAGGCGTCGGCGAAGGCGGCCCGCCGCCGCGCGTCCACCTCGGCGGCCAGCTCGGGAGCCCGCTCCAGCGCCTCGGTGTGGCCGCACGCGGCCAGCCAGTTCGCCAGCATCAGGTGGCCGCCCTCGGTGAGCACCGACTCCGGGTGGAACTGGACGCCCTCGATCGGCAGCGTGCGGTGCCGCATCGCCATCACCACACCGGACGCGGTCCAGCCGGTGACCTCCAGCTCCTCCGGCAGCGTCTCGGGAAGCACGGCGAGCGAGTGGTAGCGGGTCGCGGTGAACGGGTCGGGCAGGCCGGCCAGCACCCCGACGTCGTGGTGGCGCACCTCGGAGGTCTTGCCGTGCAGCAGTTCGGGGGCGCGGGCCACGGTGGCGCCGAACGCCTCGCCGATGGCCTGGTGGCCCAGGCAGACGCCGAAGATGGGCAGCTCACCGGCGTACCGCCGGATCACGTCGAGGCAGATGCCGGCGCGGTCGGGGCTGCCCGGCCCGGGCGAGAGCAGGACGCCCGCCGCGCCGAACCGGCCGACCTCGGCGACGTCGATCTCGTCGTTGCGGCGTACCTCGCAGTCGACGCCGAGCTGGCCGAGGTACTGCACGAGGTTGAACACGAACGAGTCGTAGTTGTCGATGACCAGGACACGCATGGGGCTCACTCGTCCGGAGAGGGGGGCGGGGTGTTGTTCTGTTCGGTGTCGTACGGCAGGTCGTGCTCGTCGCCGGCGGGCTCGCCCCCGGCCGGGCCGGGTACGCCGCCGTCGTCGCCGGGCACGCCCTGGTCCTCCTGGGTGACCTGCACGTCGTCGAAGGGGGTGACCAGGGGCTCGGCCCAGGGGAAGACCACGTACCAGAGCAGGGCGACGGCGGCGGCGGCGATCAGCACCGAGCCGGTGAGCTTGCCGGCCAGGCCGAAGGGCAGCTTGCGCCAGATCCACGCGTACACGGTCAGCCTCCCAGCGCCCGGGGTCGACCCTCGGACTTGGGCATGGTCTCCGCCAGTTCGGCGTGGACGATCAGCCGCTGGTAGTTGTCGAACTTCGGGTTGCAGGTGGTCAGGGTGAGCAGCTTCCTGCCCTTCTCGCCGGCCTTGAGCGGGAGCGGCTGCGGCGACACCACCTCGACCTGGTCCGGCCGGACGATGTGGCTCTTGACGACCTTGTAGACGTACCAGGTGTCCTTGGTCTCGGCCACGATCTCGTCGCCGTCGTTCAGCTCGTCCAGCCGCCAGAAGGTGGCCCGGTTGCGGTGCCCGGCGACGGAGAAGTTGCCGACCTGGCCGGGCATGGCGCTCTTCGGGTAGTGACCGGGGGCGTACCGGATGTCCTTCTGGCTGACGCCCTCCACCACGATCCAGTTCTTGTCGAGCCTGGGGATGTAGAGCCCGGCGATCGGCCTGCCCTGCACCGGCGGCTTCGGCTTGGCGGTGGGGCCGCCGCTCGGCCCGGCGCTGGGCGCGACGGTCGGGTCGCCGCTCGGCCCCCATTCCTGGGCGAGTTGGCTGCTCAGATCCCCCTGGTGGGCGTCGACGATGGCCGACTTGCCCCAGATCTCGTACCCGGCGAAGAGGAGCACCACCAGGCCGAAGGTGATCAGGAGTTCACCGCTGACCCGGACGCCGGTGCGCAGCCGGGAGGTGAAGGAGGGGCGGGTCAGCTCGGAGTAGACGCTCTTGTAGCCCTCGCCGGTCTGCTCCGGGCGCAACTGCACCACCCGCTCGCCGCGGCGGGGCTGCGGCGGCTCCGTGGCGGGGGCCTGGTCGGCCGCGCGGACGTGCTCGGGGACCGGGGGGACCGCGCCCATCAGCGCCGTCGAGTCCAGCGGCGGCCGGGCGGTGACCGCCGGGATGACCGCGGTGGCCGCCGGGTCGGCGGCCCGCTCCGGTCCGCCGTCGCGGACGGTCGCGTCCGACCGTCCTGGCCCGCGCGGGCCGATCTCGTTCGCCGGTACGCCGGGCTGTCCGGTGGTGCCGCCGGTCGTCGACTGCCGGGCGGTGCGCCCCTCGACGGGGGACTGTGCGGCGGCAGCCGCGTCGGGCCGGGTGGCGGGGCGCTCCGGGGCCCGGTGGGCGACGGTGGGGAGGAACGCGGTCGGCGCCTCCGTGGGAGCCGGTGGGCGTACCCCTGCCGGCGGCTGCGGCCCGACGGGGCGGGCCGGTCCGGACGGCGCTCCGGTGGGCCGCTGCGGGTCGACGGGTGGCGGCCGGTGGGCCACGGGCGGTGCGGTCGGCGGGTCGACCCGCCGGTCCTCACCGCTGCCGGGCCAGGCGGGCGGGGCCGGCTGGACCCGGCCGCCGGTGGGGAGCGTCGGGGCGTCGATCGGCGGGCGGGCCGGCGGGGGGCCGTCGACGGGCGGGGGCGGGCCGGGACGGGCGGGCTCGACCGGCCGGGTCACCGGCCGGTTGGCGGGGCCGGCGGGCGGCGCGGTGTGTGCCGGGGGTCGGTTGGTCGAGGAGCGCGGCGGCAGGACCGGGTCGGGCCACGGATCGGGACGCGCGGGTGCCTGCGGCGTGGAGCGGTCGACCGTGGGGATGAAGGCGGTCGGGTCGTCGCTCCGGTCGCGGTGGCGCGGGTCCCGTCCGTCCGAGGTCATCGCGGTACCGTCGCCGACCGCAGCGCGGTCGAGTCCTCGAAGGCGGGCACGCTGACGGTCGACACCTGCTCGGAGTACCCGAGCTGGTAGTGCTCGACCGCCTGCTTGAACAACCGGACTCCCTCGGAACCGGCGAGGGCCTGCTGGAGCGCGGCCGGATCGCCGATTGCTACGATCTTGAACGGTGGGGAGTACACCCGGCCGTGCAGCAGCAGGGTGTTACCCACGCAGCGTACCGCGCTGGTGGTGAGCACGCGGACGTTCATGATTGACATGGCCTCCGCGCCGCCGGCCCAGAGCGCGTTCACGACCGCCTGGACGTCCCCCTGGTGGACGACCAGGTCGTCGTTGGTGGCACCTTTCGGCAGCGTCCCGTCGCTGCGCCGGGCCGCGTCGTCCAGCTCGACGGTCACCCCGGGGCCGGTGAGGGCGGTGAAGCCGGCGGACAGCTCGCTGGCCCGGGCCCGGTCCCGCTCCGCGGAGATCGGTCCGTCGGTGTCGGCCAGCGCGGCGGTCTGGCTCTCGACCTCGGCGCGCAGCCGGGCGGCGCGCAGCTCGCTGGCCGCGACGCGCTCGCGGCGGTCCTCGATGAGCTGGGTCAGCTCGGGACGGCGGTCCTCCCGCAGGGCGGTGCCGCCGGCGGTGGTGGCGGTGGTGGTGAAGAGCAGCCCGGCCGCGGCGGCGATCAGCGGCACACCGATCGACCAGCCGGGTCGACGCTGCCGTGGACGCCGTGGCAGGAGCGCGGCGACGGCGCGTCGCATGGCCTTCTGCCAGGACGCCGCGCCGGATGTGTACTCCACCGAGCGTTCCTTCCGCCTCGTCTGGTTCGCCCCGTCGCGGCGCGGGCCGGCGGGCCCGTCCCGGGGCGGTTCCCCATTTTTCGGTCACTGCGCGCACCGGTCTGACCCCATTCGTGGATCAGACGGCCCGTCCGGACTACGCTAGCTGTCGACATTATTGGCCATGGACCGTCGCCCCCGCGCCCGGTTGTCAGGCCGGACGAGGTCGTCACCCCCTCTGGAGAGCGTCGTGCCCAAGTCTCAGGTCCGTAAGAAGAAGGTGTACACCCCGCCGACGGACGTGCGTCCGACGGCGACGGCGGCGACGCGCAAGCCTAGCCCGGTGTGGCTGCCGGTCACGGCGGTCACGCTGATCGTGGCCGGCATCGGCTGGCTGGTCGTCTACTACCTCTCCGAGCAGGAGTACCCGGTCGCCTCCTGGGGCTACTGGAACCTGGCGGTCGGCTTCGGCGCGATGGTCGCCTCGCTGATCGTCCTCTCCCGCTGGCGCTGAGCGCGGGCCGCCCCGGTGGCGGCGGGCGACACGATCCAGGTCACTGTCGCGGAGCCCTGCCCGGCGCTTCGGCGCCGGGCACCCTAAGGTGTGCGCAGGGCGGCGTGGCCTGGTGCGAGAAGACTCACGTTACTGCTGGGTAACCTTGCGCGTAGGCTGCACTGCATGACCGAGCGGAGCGAGGTCATCGACCGGTCCGGTCGAGGGTGCGGCAGCGGCGTCACGCCGGGCGCGCCCTGATCCGGTCCCCGGTCGCCGAGCCGCTCGACAGGCAGCAGACCCCGGGAGGCCAACTCGATGGGCAGCGTCCAGATCGTCACCACGATCCTCGCGGCCGCCATCACCGCCGTGGCGGTGTGGCTGGCGGCGCGTGCGGTCATGAAGATGGTGGCAGTCATCCGGCTGGGTCAACCGGCGCCCGAGCGGTTCGGCGACAAGGGCGCCCGGACGACCACGATGCTGGTGGAGACCGCCGGCCACACCCGCATGCTCAAGTGGAGCGTGGTGGGTGCCGCGCACTGGTTCGTGATGGTCGCGTTCGTCGTGCTGTCGCTGCTGGTGCTCGAGGCGTACTTCGAGGTGGCCAGCACCACCGGCGGGCTGCCGGTGATCGGGCACTGGGTGGTCTTCGGCCTGGTCACCGAGATCATCGGGGTGCTCGGCGCGGTCGGCATCCTGGTGCTGATGGCGATCCGGCTGCGCAACCGGCCCACCCGCCCGGGCGGCAAGTCCCGGTTCACCGGCTCCACCATGTGGCAGGGCTACTTCGTCGAGTGGGTCGTCCTGCTCGTCCTGATCTTCGGCTTCCTGATCCGGGGCTTCAAGGTCGCCACCGACCACTTCGAGTACCCGCTCTGGGCCACCCCGGTCAGCCACGCGATCGGCAGCGCCCTGCCGAACTGGGAGGCCGGCGTCAGCGTCGCCGCCCTCATCAAGATCGTCATCTCGATGACCTGGCTGATCGTCATCTCGCTGAACGTCACGATGGGCGTCGCCTGGCACCGCTTCCTGGCGTTCCCCAACATCTTCTTCAAGCGGGACCCGCAGAAGCCGGCCGGCTCCGGCCTCGGCGCGCTGCGCCCGATGACGAGCAACGGCAAGCCCCTCGACTTCGAGGAGGCCGACCCGGAGAAGGACCAGTTCGGCGTCGCCCAGGTCGAGCAGTTCACCTGGAAGGGCCTGCTGGACTTCAGCACCTGCACCGAGTGCGGTCGCTGCCAGTCGCAGTGCCCGGCCTGGAACACCGGCAAGCCGCTGTCGCCGAAGCTGCTGGTGCTGAGCCTGCGCGACCACGCGTACGCCAAGGCGCCGTACCTGCTGGCCGGGGGCGGCAAGGACCTGACCGGTGAGGAGAAGGCCACCGAGGCCCAGCTCGCCCACATGGACGTGCTGGCCCTCGCCGAGGCCGACAAGCCGCTGATCGGCACCGCCGAGGAGGGCGGCGTCATCGACCCGGACGTGCTCTGGTCCTGCACCACCTGCGGCGCCTGCGTCGAGCAGTGCCCGGTCGACATCGAGCATGTCGACCACATCGTCGACATGCGCCGCTACCAGGTGCTGATCGAGTCGAGCTTCCCGTCCGAGGCCGGCGTCATGCTGCGCAACCTGGAGAACAAGGGCAACCCGTGGGGCGCCCCGCAGAACACCCGGGAGGACTGGACCAAGGGCCTGGACTTCGAGGTGCCCCGGGTCGGCGAGGTCGAGGACTTCGAGTACCTGTTCTGGGTCGGCTGCGCCGGCGCGTTCGAGGACCGGGCCAAGAAGACCACCCGGGCGGTCGCCACGCTGCTCAACGAGGCCGGCGTGAAGTTCGCCATCCTCGGTGAGGGCGAGACCTGCTCCGGTGACCCGGCCCGCCGGATCGGCAACGAGTTCGTCTTCCAGATGCTCGCCCAGCAGAACGTCGAGACCCTCAACGAAGCGTTCGAGGGCCGGGAGAAGGCCAAGCGCAAGATCGTGGCCACCTGCCCGCACTGCTTCAACACCCTGGGCAACGAGTACGGGCAGCTCGGCGGCGAGTTCGAGGTCGTCCACCACACCCAGCTCCTGGCCCACCTCGTCGCCACCGGCAAGCTGACCCCGGTGCAGCCGGTCGACGGCGGCGTGACGTACCACGACCCCTGCTACCTGGGCCGGCACAACCGGGTCTTCGCCGCTCCCCGTGAGGTGCTCGGGGACGCGATCAAGGGCGAGATCACCGAGATGCCGCGCAACAGCGAGCGCTCCTTCTGCTGCGGCGCCGGCGGCGCCCGGATGTGGATGGAGGAGAAGATCGGCAAGCGGATCAACGTGGACCGGGTCGAGGAGGCCATGGCCACCGGGGCCAGGACGGTCGCCGTCGGCTGCCCGTTCTGCTCGACGATGCTCAACGACGGGGTCAACGGCAAGGGCGCGGGCGAGCAGGTCGAGGTCGTCGACGTGGCGAGCGTGCTGCTGCGCTCCGTCAAGCCGGACGCCGCGCCGGGCGCGCCGGAGACCGAGCCGGTCGCCGGCTGAGGTCGTAGCACCGCGGACCACGACGGCGGCGGCACCGACGAGGTGCCGCCGCCGTCGCCGTGTTCAGGAGACGCTGGTGGTGATGACGACGGCGGTGGCCGCCGTGGTGGCCGTCAGGACGGCGGCCTGGGTCTGCGCGATCGCCTCCCTGGTCGCCGCGGACGCCCAGTCGCCCGCGGCGAGCTGCGCCGCGCGGGCCTTCCACCGCTCCTTCGGCAGCTCCCGGAAGAGTTTCCGGTCGAGCCCGACGGCCCCGGTGAGACCGATCAGCGCGGCCGTGCGGGGGTCGACCGGCCCGTCCGACGACACCGCCTCGACCATCCGGCGCCGGGCGTCCGTCTCGGCCGCCGGCTCCGCGCCGGTCGGCGACGGATAGCGGGTACGCGGGAAGACCAGCAGCACGCGGTCGGACTCGCGGCGCAGCACCCCCGCGTCGACCAGGCCGGTCAGCACCCGGTCGGGCAGCCCCTTGGCCAGCCGGCCGATCCAGTCCCCCGGCTTGCGCCGCTCGTCGGCGGCGAGGGTGGCCAGCGTGTCGTCCAGCAGCGGGTGGCCCACAGGGGTGGGGTCGACCACCACCAGCCGGCCGTCGACCACCTCGACCCGGTGGGCGAGGGCCAGTTCGAGCAGGACCGCCCCGGCGAGCCCGTGGTCCAGGTGCGGCCGGCCGAGCCGGTTCGTCCCGGCGTCGTCGTGGGCGAGCAGGACCAGTTCGTCGGCGAGGGTCAGCGCGGCCATGCCCGCCACGGTAGTCCGCCGGGGCCATCGACCGGGCGGCTCGTGCCCGGGGCGGGCCCGTGGAACAATCACGCCCATCGACGGCCTGCTGGTTACCACGCTGCTGCCCCTGGTCGGCTTCGTCCTGCTGACCGCGGGCAACGCGTTCTTCGTCGCGGCCGAGTTCGCCCTGGTGACCGTCGACCGGGCGGAGATCGACCGGCGGGCCGGCGCCGGGGACGGCGCGGCCGTCACGGTACGCCGGGCGCTGCGCGAGCTGTCCTTCCAGCTCTCCGGTGCGCAGCTCGGCATCACCCTGACCGCGCTGCTCACCGGCTACCTCGCCGAGCCGGCGCTGGCCCGGCTCTTCACCCCGCTGCTGCGCCCGGTGGGCGGCGCCGAGCGGTTCGGCCCGCTGCTCGCGCTGGCCCTGGCCACCCTGATCTCGATGCTCTTCGGCGAACTGGTGCCGAAGAACCTGGCGCTGGCCCGGCCGATGCCCGCCGCGCTGGCCACCGCCGGGCCGATGCGCGCCTTCTCCCGCACCTTCGGCTGGCTGATCGACGGGCTGAACAACTCGGCGAACCGGCTGGTCCGCCGACTCGGCATCGAACCGCAGGAGGAGCTGGCCAGCGCCCGCTCCCCGGAGGAGCTGGGGCTGCTGGCCGCCATCTCGGCCCGGGCCGGCGCGCTGCCGCCGGACACCGCGATGCTGCTGCGCCGGACCATCCGCTTCGGCGACAAGCGGGCCGCCGAGGCGATGACGCCCCGGGTCGACGTGGTCGCGTTGCGGGCCACCGCCACCGTGGCGGAGCTGCTCGACCTCTCCCGGGCCACCGGGCGCACCCGGTTCCCCGTCTACGAGGAGACGCTGGACCTGGTCACCGGGGTGGCCGGGGTGCCGGACGCGCTCGGCGTGCCGTTGGCCCGCCGCGCGTCGACCACGGTCGCGGCGGTCGCCCGGGAGCCGGTGTACGTCCCGGAGAGCCTGGACCTCGACGGCGTGCTCGCCGCGCTGAAGGACGCCGGCGCCGACCTCGCCATCGTGGTCGACGAGTACGGCGGCACCGACGGTGTGGTGACCGTCGAGGACCTGGTCGAGGAGCTGGTCGGGGAGATCGCCGACGAGTTCGACCCGGCCGCCGTGGACGAGGCGCACGCGGCGGAGCTGACCGTGCCGGGTGGTGAGCGTACGGTCCTGGTCGACGGGGTGCTCCGCTTCGACGAGCTGGTCGAGCAGACCGGCTTCCGGCTGCCCGAGGGCCCGTACGAGACGCTCGCCGGGTTCCTGATGGCCCGGCTGGGCCACATCCCGCTGCCCGGGGAGACGGTCGAGGACTCCGGCTACGAGTTCACCGTGGTGGAGGTGGAGCGGCACCGGATCGAGCAGGTGCGGGTGCTGCGCCCCGAGGAGCCGGGCGGCGATGACTGAACTGCTGGTCGCCGCGGCGCTGCTGCTCGGCAACGCGTTCTTCGTGGGCACCGAGTTCGCACTCATCGCGTCCCGCCGTACGGTGGTCGAACCGCTCGCCGCGACCTCCCGGCGGGCCCGGTGGGCGCTGTCGGCGATGAACCAGATCCCGCTGATGATCGCCGGGGCGCAGCTCGGCATCACGGTCTGCTCGCTGGGGTTGGGCGCGATCGCCGAGCCGGCCCTGGCCCATCTGCTGGAACCGCTGTTCCACGCGGCGGGGCTGCCGGACGGGGTCGTCCACCCGGTCTCCTTCCTGATCGCCCTGGCCGTCGTGGTGTTCCTGCACACCGTCGTCGGCGAGATGGTGCCGAAGAACATCACCCTGGCCGGGCCGGAGCCGTCCGCGCTCTGGCTGGGGCCGGCCATGCTGGCCTTCTGCGTGGCCACCAAGCCGCTGCTGCTGGCGATGAAGTGGTCGGCCCGTCAGGTGCTGCGGCTGTGGGGGGTCGAGGCGACCGAGGCGGTGAAGACGGTGTTCACCGCCGAGGAACTGGCCGGGCTGGTGGCGCAGGCGCGTACCGAGGGGTTGCTGGACGCCGAGGAGCACGCCCGGATCACCGGGGCGCTGGCCCTGCACGACCGGACCGCCGCGGACGCCCTGCAACCCTGGTCGACGGTGACCACGGTGGCCGAGGACGTCTCGCCGGCCTCGCTGGAGGTGCTGGCCACCCGGACGGGTCGCTCGCGTTTCCCGGTGGTGCAGCGCGCCACCCGGCGAGTGCTCGGATTCGTGCACGTCAAGGACGTCCTCGGGTACGCCGGCGCGTCCCGTAGGGCACCCGTTCCCGCCGAGGTCTACCGGCCGCTGGCCGTGGTGCCGCCGGACCGTACGCTGGCCGACCTGCTGCTGGCGATGCGCCGCGAGCGACGGCACATGGTGCTGGTGAGCGACGGCCGCCGACCGCTCGGTGTGGTGACATTGGACGATGTATTGACAGCCATCGTTGGAAAATGAGTGCACACCCTTTGTGTGCAACTGGTCGCCGTGCAGTGAAAAGCGGAAAGGCCACCTTGATATCGCTGCCGGGCTTCCCTAATGTTGCACCGGCCGCTGTGGGTCGTCTGCCTCCGTCTTCCCCTCTGCGAGGCGCCCGGCGGTCGGTTGCAAAGGAGTCGGTGCCGGTGGCAACCATGCCCCTCCATCGTCACGCCCAGGGCCAGCCGCCCGCTCGTCCGGCCGCTCTGCGCCGGGCCGCCCGCCGCCTGATCACCCTCGTCGCCGCCGTGGTCGTCGGCGCCGGGATGCTCGCCGTGCCGGCGCACGCCGCGCCGACGCCGGAGGAGATCGAAGCGGCCATCGACAAGCAGTGGGAGCAGCTCGAACCGACCATCGAGCAGTACAACAAGGTCCGGGCGCAGCTCAAGAAGGACCGCAAGAAGGCCGAGGAGCTGCAGAAGAAGATCGAGCCGCTCGCGCTGCAGACCGAGCTGGCCCTCAGCCGGGTCGGCGCCATGGCCTCCCGTTACTACATGACGGGCCCCTCGCAGGACATCGGCGCGCTGCTGGTCAGCGCCAAGCCGGACACCCTGACCGAGCAGCTGACCTACCTGGACCGGCTCGCCGCGCAGGAGCGCAAGGACCTGCAGGTCGTCATCGACGCCAAGCAGAAGCTCGACGGCGAGAAGGAGAAGCTCGACGCGCTGATCGCCGCGGAGGTCAAGCAGGAGAAGGAGCTGGCCGCCAAGAAGACGCAGATCAACGCGGAGATCAAGCGGCTGCAGGCGTCGATGCCGAAGACCACGGTGAAGGTGGCCGGCTGCCCGACCATCAACGGCGTGGTCAGCTCCGCCGCGCAGACCGCGATCCGGGTGGCCTGCCAGCAGGTCGGTGACCCGTACGTCTGGGGGGCCGACGGTCCGGACTCGTTCGACTGCTCCGGCCTGACCCAGTACGCCTACAAGGCCGCCGGCATCTCGCTGACCCACCACACCGGCGACCAGTGGAACGAGGGGCGGGCGATCCCGCGCTCCGAGGCGCGCCCGGGTGACCTGGTCTTCTTCTTCAGCGACCTGCACCACATGGGTCTCTACCTGGGCAACGACAAGATGGTGCACGCCCCACGGACCGGTAAGCCGGTCCAGGTGTCCAGCATCAACTACATGCCGGTCGCCGGTTTCCGCCGACCGTACTGACCCTCCGTACCCCCGCCGAACCCCCGGTCGTCGACCGGGGGTTCCGCGTATCCGCCCCGGCGTGTCCGGTCACGGATGGTTGCGGTCCGGTCACGCGCGTCCCTACGCTGAGGAACCGTCGGCCGCCGACAGCTCCGTCCCACCAGGGCGGCGACGGCCGGCACCGCCGAGTCGCCTCCGGGCGAGCCGGGGACCCAGGTACGCCGGGGTGAATCCGCAGCCACTGCGGTAGGGCGCTCCCTTCCCGCCCGAACCCGTCAGCTAACCCGGTAGGCGGTCGCGGAAGAAGGAGTACGGAGCCCGGTGGCACACCATGCCCCGCGGCCACCGGCACACCGGTCGATCCAGGTCGTCGGCGGTGCCGCTGCGCCGCGCCCACGCTGGTCCCGCTTCACCACCGTCCTCGCCGCCCTCACCGGCGCCGCCGTCGTGCTGACCGGTGGCGTCACGGCGGCCCACGCCGAGCCCACGGTCGCCGAGATCGAACGGCAGATCGACCGGGACTGGAACCGACTCGAACCCCTCATCGAGCAGCACAACGCGGTCCGGCAGGACCTCGCCGCCAAGCGCCGCCGGGCCGAGGCGCTGAGCCGACGGATCGGCCCGCTGCAACTCCAGGTCGACCTGGCGATGAACCAGGTCTCCGGGCTCGCCGCCGAGGCGTACAAGGGGCAGAGCATCTCCGTCGTCAACGCCCTGCTCGGCAGCCGGTCCCCCGGCGAGCTGGTCGGCCAGCTCGAACTGCTCGACCGCTTCGCCAGCCGACAGCAACGCGGGGTGCAGGCCGTCAAGGACCTGCGCGACGAACTCGCCGCGAAGAAGGCCCCGCTGGACGAGATGGTGGCCCAGCTCAGCCGTACCGAGGCGCAGCTCGCCGCCCGGAAGAAGCAGATCGACGCCGAGATCGACCGGTTGCAACGGCTGCGGCTCAAGCTCCACGACGGCGGGGGCGGCGGCCCACTGCGTCCCGCGCCCTGCCCGGCGGCCTACCCGGGCGGCCCGGCCGGCGCGGCGGTCCGGTTCGCCTGCGCCCAGATCGGCAAGCCGTACGTCTGGGGCGCGGAGGGCCCCGGCGCGTACGACTGCTCGGGGCTGATGCTCGCCGCCTGGGCGGAGGGCGGCGTACGGCTGCCGCACAACGCCCGCCAGCAACGCCGGGTGACGACCCGGATCGACCGGGCCGACCTGCGCCCCGGGGACCTGGTGTTCTACTACCCGGACCTGCACCACGTCGGCATGTACGTCGGCGGCGGCTGGGTGGTGCACGCCTCCCGCGCCGGGGTGCCGGTGAAGATGAAGCGGGTCGACGACGGGCCGGTCAACAGCTACGGCCGGCCGCGCTGACGCCGATCGTCGGCCCGGCCGTGCCTAGCGGGTCGGCCAGGTGCGCCAGTGCTGCCAGGAGCGGCTCGGGGTCGGCCCGCGCTGCCCCTGGTAGCGCGACCCGTAGACGGCCGAGCCGTACGGGTGCTCGGCCGGGGACGACAGCCGGAAGATGCAGAGCTGGCCGATCTTCATGCCCGGCCAGAGGGTGATCGGCAGGTTCGCCACGTTCGACAGTTCCAGCGTGACGTGGCCGGAGAAGCCCGGGTCGATGAAGCCGGCGGTCGAGTGGGTGAGCAGACCCAGCCGGCCCAGGCTGGACTTGCCCTCCAGCCGGCCCGCGAGTTGCTCGCCCAGCGAGATCACCTCGAGCGTGGACGCGAGCACGAACTCGCCCGGGTGCAGCACGAACGGCTCACCCTCCGGCACCTCGACCATCGAGGTCAGGTCGTCCTGCTGCATCGCCGGGTCGATGTGCGTGTACAGGTGGTTGTTGAAAACCCGGAACAGCCTGTCGAGGCGCACGTCGATGCTGGACGGTTGCACCAGCGTGGGCTCGAACGGCTCCAGCGCGAGCGTGCCCGCCTTGATCTCGGAGACCAGGTCGCGGTCGGAGAGCAGCATCGGCACACCATATCGAGCGGGTCGGGTGACCTGCGTGTCGGACTACGTGTTCGTACACGTGTTCGATAGGATGTCGGTATGGCTTCCTGGTCCGAATTCGCCGCCGACGAGCCCCGCCTCGCCGACGGGATCCGCCTTCTCCTGCAGCAGTACGGGCCGGGCTTCGGCTACCTGGCCACCGTCCGCGCCGACGGCGGCCCCCGGGTGCACCCGGTCTGCCCCGTGATCACCGACGAGGGGCTGTTCTGCTTCGTCGTCGACTCGCCGAAACGGCGCGACCTCGAACGCGACGGGCGCTACGCCCTGCACTCCTTCCCGGCGGAGGAGAGCGACGACGAGGCGTACGTCGCCGGCCGGGCGCACCCGGTCGCCGATCCGGCCCAGGTGGCCCGGATCGCCCGCCTCGGCCGCGCCGCGCCGCAGGTGGACTGGCGGCTCTTCGAGTTCAGTGTGGACGTGGCGATGCTGACCCGCCGTGGCCCGGGTGGGTTCGTCCAGCCCGGCGACGGCCCGGGGCGCTCCGCCGTGCAGGTCTGGCTCGATCCCCGGTCGGCCCACCGCGGCTCGGACGCCGCGGGCGTACCGGATCAGCGGCCGGCCCGGCGCGGACGGCACGGCTTCGACACCCGCCGCACCGCCGCCTGACCCGGAAACGGCCGGTGCCGGCCCCGCCGTGAGGCGGAGCCGGCACCGGGTGTCGAGGCGGTGATCAGGCCGCGCGGTAGGCGTTCCACGCGGTCAGCATGCGGCTCGCCTGCCCAGCGGTGAACTGGTACATGCACGAGTCGTAGGTGTAGTCCATGAAGTTGGTGATCGGGTCCAGGCCGGCGGTCGTGCAGGTGTCCCGGCCGGTCGGGCACTGGTAGGCCGGCGACGCCTCGGCCGGGGTGTCGGTGACGCTGTCACCCGAGCCGGAGCAGCCACCCTGGAAGGTGTGGTAGAGGTTCAGCCAGTGGCCGACCTCGTGGGTGCCGGTGTCGCCCTGGTTGTAGTTGGCGGCGGTGCCGTTCGGCAGCGACTCGCTCAGCACGACCACGCCGTCCATGCTGTCGAGCTTGCGCTTCGGGAAGGTCGCCCAGCCGAGCAGGCCGTCGCTCAGCTCACCCAGGTACATGTTGAGGGTGTTCTTGCCGCCCTCGCGGAGCTGGCTCTTCATCTGCCGCTCGGCGGAGGAGCCCTGGACGATCGGGTACCAGGACGGGTTCGTCACCCGGTTGATCTTCTGGAGCTGGAAGCTGAACGCGGTGGCCGCGCCACCGGTGGCGCCGCTGTAGGACTGGTTGAGCACGTTGATCTGCGACGTGATCATCGAGTCCGGGATGTTGCCGCCGGTTCGGGTGCCGTCCTCCTGGATGACGTGCACGACGACCGGGATCGTCACGCTGGCCAGCGGGGCGGCGGCCTGGGCGCCGGCGCGGAACTTCGCCCGCTCGCGCAGCGCGGCGGCCAGGTCGACCTCGCGCTCGCGGACCTGGGCGGCGGTCAGCTCGTTGGGCTCGTGGTCGGCGATCGCGCCCTTCTTGATCCGGGCGTCCACGTGGACGTCGGCCGGCTCGTCACAGTGCACGTCGGCGCCGGGGGCGGCGGAGAAGGCGGAAGCAGCGGGGACGACGCCCACGGCAGCGGTGCTGAGCAGCAGCGCGAGGGTCGTCGACGCGACACCGGCGGCGCGCCGGGTCAGCAGGTTGGGACGGAGTCCCATGGGCCCACCTCTTTCTCGCGGTGCGACAGGGGGTGTGTCGCACCGTGGTCGAAAACGTGGGGGTGACGTTACAACCGATCGACAGATTTGAGAACGGCTGTATGTTACCGCCGAGCAACTTTTGGACTGTCGTCTATACGTCGGGTGGCGGGATGATCACCGTGGGGCGGGGTCGGACGCGCCGGGGGTACCTGGGTGCACGGAGGTGGTGACCTCAGGTACAGTGGTGCCGCCTGCGGGTGTAGTTCAATGGCAGAACATCAGCTTCCCAAGCTGACAGTGCGGGTTCGATTCCCGTCACCCGCTCCAGCGTGAGGCCCCAGCTCAGGACAGGTTTCCTGGCTGGGGCCTCAGTCGTTGCCACCGCATCTTGCGCTGGCCGTGCCCGCTACCTGCCCGATCCCTGCGCTGCCTGATCCGGGAACTGAGCGCGTCAGCGACGTGCTCGTCGGTGGAAGCGGGGGTCGAGACAACCTTTCACGGCACCGGCACGTGGAAGGGGTGTGACAGTCCAATCCACGCCACGGCCGACGGATGCCTCGTACGTGGCGTTCGTTGAGGTTGCCTGGCAGCGACACATGCGGCTGGCCCTGCTGCTGACCGGCGACCGATGGCGGGCCGAGGAGTTGCTCCAGGACAGCCTGGTCAAGATGTACCAGCGGTGGCGCAAGCTGTCGCAGCTCGATGACCCGCACGCCTATCTCCACCGCTGCCTGGTCAACAACCACACCTCCATCTGGCGGCGGCTGCGCAGAGAACGCCTCGTGGCCGACGTTCCCGACCGTGCCGCATCAGGCGGCGGCGTGGACCACGACGCCATCGCCCTACGCAGGGCGCTGTTGTCGCTGCCGCCCAGGCAGCGGGCAGTCGTGGTGCTTCGCCATTACGAAGACCTGCCGGAGCGCGAGGTGGCCAAGGTGCTGGGCTGCTCGATCGGCACGGTCAAGAGTCAGCACGCTCGGGCCATGGAGAAACTCCGGCACCTCGTGGATCAACCCTCCCGCACAGGAAGCAGGTGAAATCGGTATGAACAGCCTCGATGAGCGACTCGCCAACGGGTTGCACAGCCTTGTCGACGGGGAGCCTGACTCCACGCCGCCAGTGGGACTGCTGCTGGAGCGTGGCCGCCGGGCGCGCCGCCGCCGGGCCGGCGTCGTCAGCGGGACCCTCGCCGTGCTGGCGCTCGGCGCGATCGGCACCGTCAGCCTCGTGCAGCCGGCGACGGTGGCCCGTCCCGGTGGCGTGGCTGAGTCGGCGCCCGGGATCGCGGCTCCGCGGATGAAGTTGGCTTCGGCCGTCGCGGCCAGCGAGAACATCAGTTACCGGCTACGGCTGACCACGGCCACCCAGTGGGGACCCGGTCAGACGTACGAGGGGGCGTTCGACCCGAAGACCGCCACCGGGTACGTCCGTGCGCCGCAGGAGGACTCGGTGATGACCGAGCTGCTGATCAACGGCACCAGGTACATCGGCGGGGAACCGCCGCTCGGCGCGCTGCCGCCCGACAAGGGCCCGGAACACGAGAAGTACGGGCGCTACGGACAGTACCCGGGCAAGTACGACCGCCTGTCGCTCTACGGTGACCCGGACACGGTCCTGGATGCTGCGGCACCCGACCCGGCGGCGCTGTTCAAGGCACTCAAGACGGCGAACGCGACCGTTCGCGAGAACCCGGACGGCACGCTGCACTTCGCGTACGCCATGCAACACAAGGATGGGTCAACCACTACGTCGGGTGACATCACGCGTGATGCCGACGGCCGGATCGCGAAGGTGACGCTCAACGGCACGTGGCAGTCGACGGCGAAGGGCCGGCTCGACACCGGCACCTCCACCGCGACGCTCGAACTGTTCGACTACGGCGTCGAGGTGAAGGTGAAACCCCCGACCGACGTCGTCCCGGCCGAGTAGAGGTCCTTGCGGGACAGGGCGCCACGTGTGTCGCGCCCTGTCCCGCCGGATCCGCCCGATACGAGATGATCCATGGCCGCCGAGGCGCGCCGCGTCATGTCGATGGGCGTGCGGAGGTCTTGAGGGCTCGCGACGGCGATGAGTCTCGTTACGGTGTCCAGTCTGTACTCCCGTGCACCCGATCTCCCGGCCATCGGGGAGAGCGTCACGACCGCTACGTACAGGAGGCAAGCGTGAAACTTCTACTCACGTCCGCGGGCGTCATGAACCCGAGCATCCGCGCTGCGCTGGTCGACCTGCTGGGCAAGCCGATCGCCGACTCCAGTGCCCTCTGCATCCCTACGGCCGCCCACGCCATGGGCGGGCCAGCCTCGGCCTGGCGCTTCATCACCGGGCAGACGCCGCTACCCATGTGCGACCTGGGCTGGAAGTCGCTGGGCGTCCTCGAGCTGACAGCGCTGCCCAGCATCGGCGAGGAGCGGTGGGTCCCCTGGGTCCGGGAGGCCGACGTCATGCTCGTGGCCGGCGGCGATGCGACGTACCTGTGCCACTGGATGCGGCAGTCCGGGCTGGCGGATCTCCTGCCGTCGCTGCGGGACACCGTCTGGGTGGGGTTGAGTGCCGGGAGCATGGTGCTGACCCCCCGGATCGGTGCGGACTTCGTCGAGTGGCAGTCCGCGCCCGACGACCGCACACTGGGGGTCGTCGACTTCTCGATCTTCACGCACCTGGGTCTCGAGCCGGACAACACCATGGCTGGTGCCGAGAAGTGGGCGGCCGAGATCGCGGGTCCGGCGTACGCGATCGACGACCAGACGGCCATCAAGGTGACCGACGGCACCGTCGAGGTCGTATCCGAGGGGCACTGGAGGCTGTTCCCCGCGTAGCCGCGGCCACCAGCGATCGGCGTGGCGAAGCGCCGGACGACACTCCCTGCCAGGGCCTTCGACGTTCCCGGGCCACGATGCGGGGCCGGGTGACTAACTCGGCCAGCCGACAGCGTCGAGGAACTCCTCCACCGCCACCACGACTCGACCGAGCACCGCGATCGACTCGGTGAGCGGGCCCGGCACGTACATGCCGTGGTCCGCGCCTTCCACCTCCAGCACATGGGGCGACAACCGGCGGGCGACGTCACCGTCCCACAGCTTGTCGGCGGTGCCCCCCACGAGCAGGAACGGCGCGGTCGCACGGCCCAACGCATCGACCACCCACGGCAGGGTGAGCAGGGGCGTGAGCCACACGGCGGGCAACGACCTCTCGGCGGCGATCGCTGCCGCGTTCGTGCCGAGCGACTTGCCGATCAGCAGCGGACGACCGCCGATGGTGTCGATCAGCGGGGTGACCTCACCGCGAACCCAGCTCTCGATCTCGGGCTGATCAAGCTTCGGGAACTCCTGGGACCACGAGTACCGATGTACTGCTGCGCCCCGCTGATCCGCCACATCGCCGGCATACATCAGCAGGGGAGCGCCCGGTCCGAACCAGGCGCCGGGAATCACGACAGCGTCCGCCATGCGGACGACCTTACGACGTCGAGGCGGCACGGGTGGTTGCGTCGGTGACCGGGGACGGTCCCGCCCGGCCCGCGGAGTTCGGCCGGTGCCCGTCCGGCGGGTGGCCGGACGGGCACCGCGCCGGGTCAGCGGTGGCTGTAGGTGCCCACGATCGCTCCGCGTACCGAGGTGTCGTGGCTGTGGTGCGCCGACGCGAACGTGGCGTCACCGTCGAAGCGGACGTGGTACCGGTACTGGCCGCTCGTCGGCGGCGTGTCGGTGAAGGTGAAGGAGCCGTCGGCGGCGAGGCGTACCGGCGGCAGGTCCGTCGAGGTGGTGCCGCTGCGGGTGGTGACGTCCCGCCACACCACGAGCGACCCGGCCGGGGTGGGGACGGCGCCGGCGGTGCTCAGTACGCCGCTGAGCTGGATCGGCCTGCCGGCGCTGGTGGTCGCCGGCCCGGTCAGGGTCAGCGTGGTCGCGTGGCGGGTCACCTCCACCGTGGTCGTGACCTTGCTCCAGCGGAAGGTGGGGCTGCCGTCCCAGAGCGCGCCGTAGGTGACGGCGCCGCCGACGGGCGGGGTGTCGGTGACGCGGAAGGTGCCGTCAGCGGCGGTCGTCACGCCGGGCAGGAGGGCGGTGGTGCCGTCGGGCAGCGTACGAGTGATCTCCAGCGGCTGCGCGCCCGGCGTCGAGCCGTCGGCGAAGGCGAGCCGGCCGGTCAGCGCGAACGGTTCGAGCGCGGTCGCCCCGGCCGCCGCCGTCAGGGTCAGGGTGGACGCGGGCAGGGTCGCCCCCTCCACCCGCCACAGGTAGTACCGGTTGCGCTGCCGGTCCTCCTGCAGGGCGAACAGGTCGTCCCCCAGGACGGAGAGGCTGCCGGTCCGCAGCGAGGCGTTGTTGGTGACGTTGGTCTGGTAGGTCCGCTGCGCCGTGGCGGCGTCGTACACCGTGGCGTACGGGCTGTACATCGAGCCGTAGAAGGCCCCGGCGACGTGTGCGCCGTCGGCGCTGAGGGCGACCGCGCCCGGGCTGCCCGGGTACTCCGCCCCGGTGCCGTAGGTGCGCACCTTGGCCAGGGTCGTGGTGTCCCACGCGTCGAAGCCCGAGGTGGCGAAGACGGAGATCGCCGTCGCGCCGTCGGGGGTGACGGTGAGGTCGGTCAGGTTGGACAGGCCGTGCTGGGATCCGCTGACGGTGCCGCGGAGCGTCGCCGGGGTGGTGCGCACGTCGTACACCCGCAGGCTGCCCGGGTTGATCCCGGCCTCGCCGGCCACCACGGTGTCGCCGCCGGCGGCGACCATGGGCGCGCCGTACATGCGGGTCGCGACCTGGACCGGAGCGGGCGCCGGCACGGACAGGTCGAGACCGAGCACCCCGCCGTCGAAGCTGCCCTTGACGCCGTAGCCGACCCAGAGCCGGTCGCCGGCCAGGGACAGGTTCTCCGGCGACGGGTACCCGGCCAGGTCGATCCGCCGGGTGACGGCGCGGGTGGCCGTGTCGATCTCGGCCACCTCGCCGGAGCCGGTCAGCGCCGCGTAGAGCCGAGCGCCGTCGGGCGTGACGGCCAGGCCGGTCGGGTTGGCCAGGCCGGTGATGACGCCGGTGATCGTGCCGCGGCCGTCGGCGATCACGATCCGGTCGTTCGCGGAGACGAAGACCCTGCCGCCGGCGGCGGCGGTGTCGGCGAGGCCGGTGACACCCTCGATCAGGGTCGTGGTGTCCCTCGCGGCGGCCGGTGTGCTGGTGGCGAGGAGGCCGGCCCCCGCGACCAGCGTCGACGCCAGAACTGAACCGATCACTGTGCGAAACCGCACGTGCGGTCTCCCTTCGGTTGTCTACCCCCGTGAGGCCACGGCAGTTCGACGACCCATGGGTGGGACGTCGACGCCGGGCGGACGGCGACAAGATCGTCGCCTCTCCTGGTGAGGCGACCATCAGACCGGAGCCGTTACACAGTGGATCGCGGTACCGGCGAGCAGCCGCGCGCGGCGTCCTGCGCACCGGCCCCGGCCGGGACGGGCGTCCCGGCCGGGGCCTCGGTCGACGTCATCGCCGGGCCACTCCCGCCCGCCGACGGTGCGAACGATCGTCAGCACTGCCCGCAGCACGACTGCGCGGACGCGACGCCCGGGCGGTTCCACTGCGCCGTCGGGCGGCCGTCGACCCGCCACGGGTGCCCGCTCACCTTCGGCCAGCCCTCGGGCGCGTCCTCCCAGGGCTCCTGCCGGCCGTACACGGTGAGGTCGAGGGCGTGGTAGCTGGTCATCAACGCCTCCGTACCCCGCCCGGTGGTCCAGTACGTCTCGTAGACCTGGTCGCCGTCGCGCAGGTAGCAGGCGATCAGCCCGAAGCCGCGCCCGTCCACCAGCGCCGGGTCGGAGTCCCTCGCCGAGTACCAGGGGAACGGATAGCCCATGAACTCGGCGAACGGGGCGCTCTCCTCGTAGGAGCCCTGGCAGAACACGGCGTAGGTGACGTCCCGGGCGTGCAGGTAGTCGAGCATCTGCATGTGGCAGGTCGCGAAGGTGCACCCCTCGCACTGGTCCTCGTACGGCTTGCCGTCGTGCCACATGTGGAAGTAGGCCATCAGCATCCGGCGGCCCTCGAACACGTCCACCAGCGGGGTCTCCCCACCCGGCCCGCGCACCGTCACCGGTGGCATCAGCGTCATCGGCAGTTGCCGGCGCGCGGCGGCGATCGCGTCCCCCTCGCGGGTGTGCGCCTTCTCCCGGGCCAGCAGTTCGTCGCGCTCACGCAGCCAGGTCTTCCGGTCGACGACCGGGGGCATGGCGGCGCTGCGGGCTGGGGTGACCGTCAAGGCTCTCTCCTTCGTGGAGTCGGAGTGCGTCACAGGTATGGACGAGCGGACCGGCCTATCGTCATCGGTCGGTCCCCTCGGCGCCCGTCACGTGCCGCCCGTCGACCCGGCCGCGACTCGGGAGCGACCGCCCGGTCACCCCGCCGGGCGGGACATGATCCAGGTGGGCACCGGTCGGGGCAGGGCGCGGACCACCTCCCACCCGGCCCGGCGGTACATCTCGACGTTGCCGGGGTTGCTGGTCTCCAGCACCGCCGGCAGGCCGTCCTCGGCGGCCCGGCACAGGCCGGCCCGCATGACGGCGTGCCCCCAGCGTCGACCCGTGCTGTCCGGGTGGGTGCCCAGCACGCCGAGATACCAGTACGGGCCGGTCGGCAGCGCGTCGTGCACCGCCTCGTCGTACGCGTGGACGCGGGCCAGCGCGTCGGCGGGGAGACGGGCGGCGAGCGGGTCGTCCGCCACCCCGCCCCCGGCCGCCGGTGGCTCCCAGATCGCGACCGACGCGCCACGGCCGATCGTCCAGATCGACCCCTTGTGCACCCGCTTGTCGAAGAGGTGTCCGAAGAAGACGGCGGCGTACCGCGGGTAGGTCGCGTCGTCCGGGAACAGGTACCGCAGGACGGGATCCGCCGGGAAGGCGGCGACCAGCGAGCCGACGGTCCGGTCCCGGTCCGCCGGGGTGGCGATGGTGATCTCAGGCGCTGTCACGTCGTCCGACGCTACCCACCGGCGACGGGGCACCGGCCAGGAATTTTCCCGGCCGGTGCCCCGTCCGGGTCAACCGGGTGCGGTCGCGCCGGTCACCCGGTGCTCGACCGAATCGTCGAGCACGCCACGGACTGCGTTCCCGCCCGGCTACGGAGCGGACACGCGCTGCCGGTGGCCCGGAGGCTGCCCGACCCGGTGAGCACCGCGCCCGCACCGTCGGCCGGCGTGACGCTCAGCGCCCACCCGTAGATGCCGTCGGCCACCAGGGCGCCGGAGCCGTCCCGACCGTTCCACGTCGGGGCCACCACGCCGCGCGCCACACCCCCGGAGAGGGTACGGACCGTGGCGCCGGTCGCCTGGTTCCGGATCACCAGCGTCCAGGAGGCGGCCGGCTTGTTCAGCCACCACTTCGGGGTCCACTGCCCGGCCCCGCCCTTGACGTACGCGGTGGCGACCGTGGCGTCGAGCTGCACGAGGGGCGAGACCGGCACACCGCTCGGGACGAGGTGGATGCCGTTGTCGGGGGCGAGATGGGCGATGACACCCGTGTACGGGTCGAGGTCCCACAGGGCCGCCACCCGGGAATCTCCGACGGTGCGGGTCACCGGCGTGCCGCTGCGGACGTCGGTCACCGTCAGCTGTCCGTCCCGCGTGAACACGACGAAACCGTCACCGAGCTTCGCCTCGGCCGGGACGGTGGCGTCGAAGGTGACGGACTTCCGGGTGACCACGTCGAAGACGCCCTGGGTTCCGGCCAGGCCGCAGACCCACCGCAGCCAGCGCCCGACGGCCTGGACGTTCTCCAGCAGGCACCCGCGACCGAACCACACCTGGGTGCCCCGCTCGCCCGTCAGCACGTCCACGGGGGTCACGGCGTCGTTGCCGTCCGCCAGCCACGCGGTGGTGCCCCACATCGCCTGCACGTGGTCCGTCGTCGTGAACACGGGCTTGCCGGTGTCGAGGTCGACGATCCGGGTCTGCGAGACGGTGCCGTCGGACGACCTCAGCGAGGCGAAGCGTCCGCTCACGGCCTGCACCGTGCTGTCCGCCTGAGCGGCGTCGATCCGGGTGCCCGGCAGAGCCTGCGTCGGTGCCAGCACGTGCGGTGGCAGGTCGATGCCCGCCACGCCGATTCCGTCCCCCACGACCGTCCGACCGTCACCGGTGTCCTCGAACCGCAGGCAGTACTCGTTGCTGCAGGGGTCGGGGAGGGCGCCACGGGCCAGGCGCGGGCCGACGGTGAGGGAGCCGGCCACGCCGATGTCCCGGGTCCACAGCCGGTGGCGCTCGTCCAGGGGGTCGTACTCCAGGGTGTGCAGCCGCCCCTGGGTGTAGCTCAGCGCTCGTACCGTCTGGATCTTCTGCGGGTACGCGTCGACGATCCTGCGCACCGTCGGCGCACCACCATCGCCGCCCTCGACGATCCACACCCCCCACTGCTCCCAGCCGGGACCGGGGCCACCCTGCACCAGGAGGCCGCCGTGCGGGGTCGGGACGCCGAACGTCGCCGACCTGGCCAGGAGGGTCCCGGCCGGAGAGCCGTCGAGGGTGACGGCCTCGACCCGCCAGACCGGTTTGCCGTAGTTGAGCTTGCCCAGTGAGGCGTCGTACCGGGACACGACGAGCCGGTCACCGGTCATGCCCAGCACCTGCGCGTCGCCGGTCAGCGGCACCTTGCGGGGGGTGGCGGACAGGTCGTCGCGGGAGTGGACGAAGACCGTGCCGTCCTGCCACCACAGCAGGTGGGTGGGGGTGACCACGATGTGGCCCGGGCTTGTCTCCACGCGGTACGGCAGCGGACTGAACCGGCCCTGGTCGACGTCGAGCCAGCCGGTGTGGCCCGTGGCGCCGATCCGGTACTGCACGACCTGCCCGTGCGCGTCGCCCAGCGCGGCGTTGGCTGTGAAGGTTCCGGCGATGCCGTCGGGCACTCCCTCCACCGCGCGCTGCACGACCGAACCATCGTCCCGGACCTCGAGCAGACGCCACGTGTAACTCGCGTCGGACGAGCCGTCCATCCTCGTCACGATCGTCGATCCGAGCGTGCTGACGTAGCTGTGGCCGCCGGGAAGTGTCACCTTCTGCGACCGGCCGGTCGACATGTTCCGCAGGGTGACGTTGCCCGGGTGGTCGTAGACGGCGACCACGTCCGAGCCCGCGCCGAACTGCGGAATGAAGGGTACGAGGGGCTCGGGCGCTCCGGTCGACGTGTCGTCGCCGTCGTAGCTGGTCCACAGGAGACCGTGCCCCGGCTCCGAGCGGAGGAGGCCGGACGGGCCGGCGCTCAGCAGGGCCGTCTGCGGGCGCAGGGCGATGGCCGCCGGGACGACGGCCTCACCCGTGAGCGTCCGGTGCTGCGTGATGTCGGTCGTCGCCGGTCCCTGACCGATGACGAGCGTGGTGGAGACGGTGGCGGCGATGGCGGCGCTGACGAATGCACCAGAGGCCACGCGCGTCCTCCTCGGGATCAGAAGGCGGAGAGTACGGAGGGTCGTCGCCACACGACGCGGTCGCGTGTCCCGGTCGGCGGAGCGGCCACCTGCGGGCACTCGCGCGTCCGGACGAGTGGCCGGAGCTTAGCAGTCCACGCCGCCCAAGATCAGCTCGTCCGGTCCCGCGTCCTCGCTGTTCGGCGGGAGTGCCGACGGGCGCCGCCCTTGGTAGCGTCCGCCCGTGTCGATGTTCCGTGCCCCGCAGGTGATGCTCTTCAGCGCGGACGTGTCCCGGGCCGCCGCCTTCTACACCCGGCTCGGCTTCACCGAGACGTTCCGGGTGCCGGCCGAGGGCGAGCCGATCCACGTCGATCTCGCCCTGGACGGTTACCGGATCGGCATCGCCTCGGTCACCTCCAGCCGGGACGACCACGGCCTGGACCCGGTGCCCGAGGGGCAGCGGGCCGCCGTGGTCCTCTGGACCGACGACACCGCCGCCGCCTGGGATCGGCTCACCGCCGACGGGGCGCCCGCCCTGTCCGCGCCGCGGGTGTGGCTGGATCGTCTCCTGATCGCCTGGACCGCCGACCCGGACGGCAATCCGGTCCAGATCGTCCAGCGCCGCTGAGCCGGGCCGGCTAGGGGGCGTCCTGCGGGTACCAGCGCAGCTCCACCACGTTGCCGTCCGGGTCGCGGACGTAGACCGAGGTGGCCGAGCCCCGCGCGCCGAACCGGCCCACCGGTCCCTCCACCACGTCGAGGTCGCCGGTGGCGATCACCTCCGCCCAGTCGAGTGGGGCCACCACCAGACAGAAGTGGTCGACGTTCGACTCGCCCCGCTCGCCGCGTACCAGGTCGACGATGGTGTGCGGGTCGATCCGCACCGAGGGGAAGGGCACCCGGCCGGCCCGCCACTCGTCGACGCGTACCGGGGTGAGGCCGAGCGGGCCGCAGTAGAAGGCCAGCGACCGCTCGACGTCGGCGACGGTGAGCACGAGGTGGTCGAAGCCGGTGACGCGCAGGGTGCTCACGCCGCCTCCCGTCCGGCGCCCGCGTACGCCTGGCGCAGCCAGTCGCCGAAGAGCACCGGGTCGACCTCGTCGGGGGTACGCAGCTTCACCGAGGCCATCGACCGTGCCCCGGGCGTCAGCCGCCCGGACGGGTCGTCCACCTCCTGCCCCTGCCACAGCCCGAAGGTCAGGTACGACGGGTACGCCTTCACCAGGCAGACCGGGTCCCGGCCGGGGCGGTCGCCCCGTCCCCAGACCGGGTGGCCGTGCCACATCGCGCCGGTCGCCCCGGGCAGCGCGTCCTCGATGACGGGGCGCAGCCGCGCGCCGATCTCCCGCAGTGGTTCGTCCAGCCCGTCGAGATAGTCGGTGACGGTGGTCATCGGTGTCCCTCCAACCGAAGTGATCAGTACGCCCTCCAGCCTGGTCGCGGCGGGGATCCGGACCAAGCCACGATCGGACTACGATCGTTGAGCCGGATTCAACGACGGGAGCCCTGGGTGCTGGAGCGGCACGAGGTCGAGACCTTCCTGACCCTCGCCGAGGAGTTGCACTTCGGGCGGACCGCCGAGCGGCTCGGGGTCACCACCGGGCGGATCAGCCACGTGGTCAAGAAGCTGGAACGGCGGATCGGCGCGCCGCTGTTCGAGCGGACCAGCCGGGTCGTCCGCCTCACCCCGATCGGCCGCCGGCTCGCCGACGACCTGCGGCCGCTGGTCGCCGGCATGGAGGACGCGGTACGGCGGGCCGTCGAGGCGGGGCGCGGCGTCACCGGCGAGCTGCGGGTGGCGTTCCTCGGCGAGTGGACGGCGCCGGTGCTGCTGCGCGCGGTCGCCCTGTTCCGCGAGCGGCACCCCGACTGCGAGGTGCACGTGCACGAGGCGCAGCTCGCCACCACCCGGTCCAGCCTGGAGGACGGCTCGATCGACGTGCTCCTCGCGTCGTACCCGTTCGACGGGATGGCGAACGGCCCGGCGCTGCTGTCGGAGGCCCGGATGCTGGCGGTGCCGGCGGGGCATCCGCTGGCCGGGCGGGAGTCGGTCTCCCTGGAGGTGCTGGCCGACCACCCGGTGGTGCAGTACCCGGCGGTGACCTCGGCGGCGTTCAAGCGCGACCGCACACCCGAGCGGACGCCGTCCGGCCGGCCGGTGCCGAAGGGCCCGTCGGGCGCCACCTTCTCGGAGATGCTCTCCCTGGTGGCGATGGGGCGGGGCGTGCTGCCGGTGGGTGAGCACACCCGCCGCTACTACCCGCGCCCCGACGTGGCGTACGTGCCGATCCACGACGCGCCGCCGATCCGACGCGGCCCGGTCTGGCGGGAGACCAACACCACCGAGCGGGTACGCGAGTTCGTCCGTGCCGCCGCCGATGTCGCCCGCTCCTGACCGGCTGCGCGAATGCGGGCGGCGGCGGAGCCGGACGGGCCGCCGTTCTTCCTCACCGCCACGCCGACCGTCGGCCCGCCCGAGCAGCGCCACGTCGACGTGCGTCTCTGGTACCTGATCGAGGGCCGGCGCGGTCAGCCGCTCACCCCCGACCCGGGGGAGTTCCGGGCGGCCCGGTGGTGGACGCCGACCGAGGTGGCCGCGGCGGACCCGGGCACCCTCGACCCGCACCTGCCCCGGGCGCTGGCCAAGCTCGCTGCCGGATGACCCGCTGCTGGCTGACCCGCTGCCGGCTGACCGGCCGGCCGAGGGCCGTACGCTGGCGATCATGCGGATTGGCATCGTGATCCTGCCCGACCAGCGCTGGTCGCAGTCGCAGCGGCGGTGGCGGCAGGTGGAGGAGTGGGGCTTCGACCACGCCTGGACGTACGACCACCTGGGCTGGCGCGATCTGGTCGACGGCCCATGGTTCGACTCCATGGCCACGCTGACCGCCGCCGCGACGGTGACCTCGCGGATCCGGCTCGGCACGCTTGTCGCCTCGCCGAACTTCCGGCACCCGGCGGCCTTCGCCCGGCAGGTCACCGCCCTGGACGACATCTCCGCCGGCCGGGTCCTGCTCGGGCTCGGGGCCGGCGGCATCGGCTTCGACTCCGCCGTGCTCGGCGGCGAGACCCTGCCGCCCCGGCAGCGGGTGGACCGGTTCGCCGAGTTCACCGAGCTGCTCGACCTGATCCTGCGCCAGGACGGCGCCACCTGGCGGGGTGAGTGGTTCAGCGCGGTGGACGCCCGCAACAACCCCGGCTGCGTCCAGCAGCCCCGGGTGCCGTTCGTGATGGCGGCGAACGGCCCGCGCTCGATGCGCCTGGTCGCCCGCTTCGGTCAGGGCTGGGTCACCACCGGCACCGGCGAGGAGGACCTGGCGGGCTGGTGGGACGGGGTCGCGGCGGTGTGCGCCCGGCTCGACGACACCCTGGCGGCGGCCGGCCGGGACCCGGCCACCCTGGACCGGTACCTGTCGCTGGACTCGGCGCCGGTCTTCTCCCTGAGCAGCGCCGACTTCTTCGCCGAGCAGGTCGCCCGGGCGGCGGCCCTCGGCTTCACCGACGTCGTCACGCACTGGCCCCGTGCCAGCAGCTGGTACGCCGGCGACGAGGCGGTGCTGGTCGACGTGGCGACGCGGCTGCTGCCGGAGCTGCGCTCCGCCTGAGCGGGGCGCGGAGCGCACCTCAGGTGCCGAGGTCTCCGGTGGTGATGCCGCCGTCGCCGGCGGAGACCAGCCGGAAGCGGAGGCAGACGATCTCGCTGTCGTCGGTGACCGGGGTGCCGACCCGCGCCCAGTAGGCGGCGTGCCCCTCCCGCCACTCGGCGATCGAGCGGTCGCCCTCCCCCTCGGCGCGGGCGAACTCCCAGCTGACGTCGGCGAGGCGCACGGTCTCGACAGCGGTGACCTCGACGACCCCGACCAGCCGGTCGTCGTCGTCGACCAGGGCCAGCCGCTCGCCGACGTGCTCCAGCTCCTCGCCCTCCTCGGCGTACTCGGTGACCAGGCCGGCGGTGGCGGTCTTCACCCCGGCCAGCACCAGCGTGTTGAGCCTGGCGCGCAGCTCACCCGGGGTGCCGAGGTCGAGCGTGCGGAGTCCACCGATCCGAGGCCACATCCTGCCGAGGTTACCCACCGGGCGATGTCCGGTCGGCGGAATCCCGCCCACCCGCCTACCGTGGGCGGCGGCGGAAGGAGACGGCCATGGCGGACCGGCGTGCGGTCCTCATCCCCGGCCGGGGCTACGACACCCGGTACCCGCTCTTCGCGTACCTCGGGGAGGCGCTGCGGCGGACGGGCTTCGACGTCCACGAGATCAGCTGGCAGGTGCCCGAGCGGTTCGCGCCGGACGCCGACGGCCCCGACGCTGCCGTGGAGTGGGTCGACGACCAGGTGCGGCCGACCCTGGACGCGCCGACCGACCTGCTGGTCGGCAAGTCGCTCGGCTCGCTGGCCACGGCGCTCGCCGCCGACCGGAGACTGCCCGCGGTCTGGCTCACCCCGCTGCTGCACGGGCCCGAGGTGGTCGCGGCGCTGGGTCGGGCGGAAGCACCGTTCCTGCTGGTGGGAGGCACGGCCGACCCCTCCTGGGACGGTGTGGTGGCCCGCCGGCTCACCCCGCACGTGCTGGAGATCCCGGACGCCGACCACCGGCTGATGGTGCCCGGTCCGCTGGCCCGCTCGGCCGAAATGCTCGGTCAGGTCTGCACCGCCGTGGAGGAGTTCGTTCAGCGCAGCTGACCGGCGTCGAGCAGCCCGCGTACGCCCAGCTCGCGGGCCACCTCGGCCGGACAGTCGGCGACCACGGCGGCGACGCCGAGCCAGCTCGCGCCGCGCGCCGCGCAGATCTCGCGGACGGCCTGCGCCTGCGCGCCGGTGGCCACCCAGTCGTCCACCATGAGCACCCGGTCGTCGGGCCCGAGCAGGTGCTCCCGCACCGCCAGGTCGACCCGCCGGCCCCGGAAGTCCGGCGGGCTCTGCGCCCAGGTCAGCGGGCCGGTCGGCAGCCGTCCGTCGCCCGGTTTGTGGGCCGCGACGAAGCCCACTCCGAGGGCGGTGGCGGCGAGCGGCCCGAGCATCAGTCCGGTCACCGCCGGCGCGACCACCACGGTAGGCCGGGCCTCGCGGAACGGCGCGACCAGGGCCGGCCCCAGCGCGGCCAGTACCTGCGGATCCCGCCACCAGCCGGAGGCGTCGCTGACCAGGTGGCTGCTGCCCGGACCCGGGTCGACCCAGCGGAAGAGTGCGGTCAGGCGTCCACGAAGCTCACCGGGCATCCACCCATCCTGGCTGCCGAATGCCAGCGGTGGAACTATGGCCTGTCCGGCGGGGGTGGGCCTCGCATGATCGGATACACGTATCCCTGCAATTCCGGCGATACCACCATGATCACGTTGACTTCGGAAGTGCTTCTCTCGTTACGGTCCGACCCGGTTTGTTCAGTTGACGAAAGGACCGGTCCGGTGGCTGGCAGGCACTCCCGTACCCGCATGTTCTCCTCGCCGGCCGGCATCGCGGCCACCGCCGCCGTGGGTGTCGCGCTCGTCGTCGGGGGCACCGTGGGGGCCGTCCGGCTGACCTCCGGCGAGACCCCGGCCCCCGCCGTCGCGGACGCCGTGCCGAGCGCCGCCAGCCCCAGTGCGACCAGCGCCTCGCCGAGCCCGACCGCGAGCGCCTCCCCGACCGCCGGCCCGAGCGTGACCGCGAGCCCGAAGGCGACCCGGTCCCAGGCCGCCTCCCGGAGCAAGCCCCGCAGCGCCGCGCCGAAGCCGAGCGCGACGACGAAGAAGGCCGCCCCGAAGAGCACCGTGGTCGAGACCGGCACCTGCGGCGCCTCCTTCTACGCCGAGGGGCAGATGACGGCCAACGGCGAGACCTTCGACCCGAGCGCGCTCACCGCCGCGCACAAGACGCTGCCGTTCGACACCAGGGTCCGGGTCACCAACCCGGCCACCGGCGAGTCGGTGACCGTGCGGATCAACGACCGCGGCCCGTTCATCGAGGGACGCTGCATCGACCTGTCCCGGGCGGCCTTCGCGGCGATCGCCCCGCTCGACCTCGGCGAGGTGACCGTGAAGTACGAGGTGCTCGGCTGACGGCGATCGGCTCGTCGTGGCCGTCCGGCCGGTCGGAACACCCTCGGACGAGGGGCCAGGTTCATTCACCGGTTCACGTCCATCAGGCATGCTGTCTGTCGTACGCACGCATGCCTTCCAGTCGGGCCGCGGCCCGCTGAGCCCCGGGTCCCGCGCCGGTGTCGGCGCGGCCCTCGCGCTGCTCGCGATCGTCTCCGCCGTGGAGGTGGCCGACGGTCGGAAGGTGCACTACGCCGCGCTGATGATGGCCGCGCCGGTACTGGCCGCCGTGTTCGCCTCGTGGCGGACGGTGCTCGGGGTGGCCCTGGTCGCGCTGCTGCTCGGCGGCGGCTTCGCGCTGGTCGAGCCGGGCGCGTCGATGACCACCGGGGTCGGTCTCGCCGGGATCGCCCTGTCCGGGGTGGTGGCGGCGGCCGTGGCGGCGGTACGCCAACGCCAGGCCGAGGAGATCGCCGAGCTGTCCAAGCTGGCGTCGGTGGCCCAGCAGGCCGTGCTGCGTCCGCTGGGCCCTCAGGTGGGCACCCTCGCGGTGGCCGCGCGCTACATCTCGTCGACGGCGACCGCCGAGATCGGCGGCGACCTGTACGAGGCGATCGACACCCCCTACGGCGTCCGCATGATCATCGGTGACGTCCGGGGCAAGGGGCTGGACGCGGTCCGCCTGGCGAGCATCGTGCTGGGCTCGTACCGGCACGTCGCGTACGAGCGGGCGGACCTGCGCGCGGTGGTCGCCGACCTGGACCGGGCGGTGGCCCGCAACGTCGGCGACGAGGACTTCGTCACCGCGGCCGTGGTGGAGGAGCGGGGCGGCACGCTGACCATCGTCAACTGCGGCCATCCGTCGCCGCTGCTGCTGCGCCGGGGCGCGGTGATCCCGCTGGAGCCGCCCGCGCCGGCCCCGCCGCTCGGCTTCATGCCCGTGGTGCGGCCCCGGGTGGAGCGGCTGGAGCCCGGCGACCGGCTGCTGCTGTTCACCGACGGGCTCGGCGAGGCGCGCCGGGACGGCGAGTTCTTCCCGACCGCCGACCGGGCCTGGCGGCTGCTCGGCCACGGCACCGTCGGTGACGGTCTGGCCTCGCTGGAGACCGCACTCGTGGAGTGGGTGCACGGCCGGCTGGACGACGACATCGCCCTGGTGCTGATGGAGTACACCGGCCCGCGCAGCGGCGCGAGCGTGCCGGTGCCCAGCTGGGAGGTGGGTGCGGCGGAGACCTGAGCCGCCGCCGACGCCCCGGGCGCGTACCTGAACGGGAAGTGTGTAATCGCTGTCACTTCCGCGATCGGCTTGTCGTTGGCTACCGGCGAGTAATACAGTCGGGGTTACTGATCGGTAACACCTGTCCGGAAGCGGGGCCAGCGAGCATGACCCACTACAAGAGCAACCTTCGGGACCTCGAGTTCAACCTGTTCGAGGTCTTCGGGGCGGACCGGTCGTTCGGCCAGGCCCCGTACACGGACCTGGACGTCGACACCGCCCGTAGCTTCCTCTCCGAGGTCGACCGCCTGGCCCGCGAGGACCTCGCGGCCAGCTACACGGACAGCGACCGCAACCCGCCGGTGTTCGACCCGGCCACGCACACCGCGCCGCTGCCGGAGTCGTTCAAGAAGTCGTACCAGGCGTTCATGGACTCCGAGTTCTGGCGGCTGGACCTGCCCGAGGTGCTCGGCGGCACGAACGCCCCGCGCGCCCTGTGGTGGTCGCTCGCCGAGATGGTCCTCGGCGCCAACGCCCCCGTCTGGATGTACGCCTCCGGCCCCTCCTTCGCGCACGTGCTGCACGTCGAGGGCAACGAGGAGCAGAAGAAGTGGGCCAAGCTCTTCATCGACAAGCAGTGGGGCTCCACCATGGTGCTCACCGAGCCGGACGCCGGCTCGGACGTGGGCGCCGGTCGTACCCGGGCGATCCCCCAGCCGGACGGCTCCTGGCACATCGAGGGCGTCAAGCGCTTCATCACCTCCGGTGAGCACGACCTGAGCGACAACATCGTCCACTACGTGCTGGCCCGCCCGGTCGGCGTCGAGGGCGTCGGCGGCCCGGGCACCAAGGGCCTCTCCCTCTTCGTCGTGCCGAAGTTCCACTTCGACGGCGAGACCGGCGAGCTGGGCGAGCGCAACGGCGTCTACGCCACCAACGTCGAGCACAAGATGGGCCTGAAGGTCTCCAACACCTGCGAGGTGACCTTCGGCGAGCACGGCGTGCCGGCCAAGGGCTGGCTGCTGGGCGACAAGCACGACGGCATCCGCCAGATGTTCATGATCATCGAGTACGCCCGGATGATGGTCGGCACCAAGGCGATCGCCACCCTCTCCACCGGCTACCTGAACGCCCTGGAGTACGCCAAGAACCGCGTCCAGGGCGCCGACCTGATCCAGCAGGCCGACAAGACCGCCCCCCGGGTCACCATCACCCACCACCCGGACGTGCGCCGCTCGCTGATGCTCCAGAAGTCGTACGCCGAGGGCCTGCGCGCGCTGGTCTGCTACACCGCGAGCTGGCAGGACAAGGTCGCCATCGCCGAGGCGGCCGGTGACGAGAAGGCCATCAAGCTGGCCAAGCGGGTCAACGACCTGCTCCTGCCGCTGGTCAAGGGCGTCGGCTCGGAGCGGGCGTACGAGCTGCTGGGCCACGAGTCGCTGCAGACCTTCGGCGGCTCCGGCTTCCTCCAGGACTACCCGCTGGAGCAGTACGTCCGGGACGCCAAGATCGACACCCTGTACGAGGGCACCACCGCGATCCAGAGCCTCGACCTGATCTTCCGGAAGATCGTCCGGGACAACGGCAAGGCCCTGATGGCGGTCGCCGGCGAGATCCAGGAGTTCATCGCCACCGAGGGCGGCAACGGCCAGCTCAAGGAGGAGCGGCAGGCGCTGGGCAAGGCGCTCGCCGAGATCCAGAACATGATCGGTGTGCTGACCGGCTGGCTGGGCGAGGCCCAGGGCGGCGAGGTCCGCAGCCTGTACAAGGTGGGCCTGAGCAGCCGTCGCTTCCTGCTGGCCGTCGGCGACCTGGTGGTCGGCTGGCTGCTGCAGAGGCAGGCCGACGTGGCGCTGAAGGCGCTGGCCGGCGAGGTCTCCGCGGCGGACAAGGCGTTCTACACCGGCAAGGTGGCCGCTGCGAAGTTCTTCGCCCGCGAGGTGCTGCCCCGCATCGGCGCCGACCGGCGCATCATCGAGGGCACCGACCTGGACCTGATGGACCTCCCGGAGGAGGCCTTCTGATCCCGCTCCGACCCTGACGACGGCCGGCGAGCTGACGCTCGCCGGCCGTCGCCGTTCCCGGCCCCGCTCAGCCCCGCTCGAACCCCCGTTTGCGGCGTGTCGCGCCATTCAGACGCCGGTACACCGCAACACGCCGCAAACCGGGGCGGTCACCGGGCCGGCGGGCTGGCCGGGCCGGGTGGCCAGGTTGGGTCGGGTGGGGCGGGGTAGGTGCGTCGTTGGGCGGGTAACCGTCGCGGACCACGTCAGGGCACGCCCAGAGGCCACCGCACGGGGGAGTGCAGCGCACATGGGCATTGGCAGCGCCATCTTTCTCATCGCGCTCGGCGCGATCATGACCTTCGCCATCCGGGCCAACGTCTGGTGGATCGACCTGCGTGCGGTCGGCTGGGTGTTCATCCTGGCCGGGCTGGCCGTCCTGCTCACCACGCTCTGGTTCTGGCAGGACCGGCGCAAGCGGGCCCGCACGCTCATCGTGGAGGAGAACCGGCTCTCCCACCCGACCGCGATGATGCCCCCGCCGCCCGACCCGCCCCCACCCACCGCCCCGCCCTCCTGACCGGCTCCGCCCGGCCACGCGAACCAGGATCAATCGGGCGGGGCGTCCGGGGAGACCGCCGCCGGCTGACCCCGGCGTGGCTCAACCCCGGGCGGTGTGGCGGCGGGTGATGACGGTGGCGCCGGGGGCCAGCTCGGACCAGGTGACGGGCGTGCGGTGGACCGCCAGGTCGGTGGTGCGCAACCCGTCCGGGTCGGCCCGTTCCGGGTCGAGCAGCGCCGAGAGCAGCGAGATACCGGGATTGTGAGCGACCAGCAGCACCGTGCCGGCCGCCGGGTCGACCGCCCGGATCAGGTCGAGCAGGTCGCTCGGGTGCGCCTCGTACGCCGTCGCCTCGTACCGTACGACCGGAGACGTCCCTGCCGGCCCACCCTCCGGCGGGGACCCGGTCATGCCCAGCGCCACGTCGTGCCAGGTCTGCCGGGTCCGCCGGGCCGCCGAGCAGAGCACCACGTCCGGCAGCAGGCCGTGCCGGGCCAGCCAGGCCCCGGCGGCGGCCGCGTCGGCGTGTCCGCGTGCGGTCAGCCGGCGGTCGACGTCCGGGCCGGTGCCCGGCGGTTCGGCCTTGGCGTGCCGGAGGAGCACGAGTGTCCGCTCTCCGGCCCGGGTGTCCGTCATGGCCCCAGCTTGCCTGATTGACGCGGACAGTGCCGGGGTAAGTCGATGGATGCCGCTCGCTCGTCGATGGCCGCGGCGGGTAGGAAACGCCAGGGACAGCCAAGGAGGCGACGTCATGGGCATCGGGGCCGGAATCTTCCTCATCGCGGTGGGCGCGATCTTCGCGTTCGCCATCGACGCCAACCTCGGTTGGCTCAACGTCAACGTGGTCGGCTGGGTGCTGATGCTGGTCGGCGTCGTCTCGCTGCTGCTCACCCTCCACTTCTGGAACACCCGCCGCCGTACCGTCGTGGCCACCCCCGTCCGCACGGACCGGGTGGTCGCCGACCGGGTCGTGCCGGTCCAGGACGACCGGGTGGTGCGCGAGGAGTACCGCGAGGTCCGGCGACCGGGCTACCCGGCCTGACCGCAGCCGACTCCGGGGGTCCCGCAACGGCGCGGGGCCCCCGGCGTGTGTCCGGCGCCGGCCGGCGGGCCGTCAGGCGAAGAGCGCGAAGTAGATCGCGATGTGGTGGCAGATCGCGGCGACCAGGGTGCAGGCGTGGAAGAACTCGTGGTGGCCGAAGACGGTGGGCCACGGGTTCGGCCGGCGCAGCGCGTAGAAGATCGCGCCGACGCTGTAGATCGCCCCGCCGACCGCGAGCAGGACCAGGGCGGTGACCCCGCCCTCGCGCAGGATCTGCGGCAGCATGGCCACCGACACCCAGCCGAGCGCCAGGTAGAGCGGGGCGGAGACCCAGCGCGGCGCGTGCGGCCAGACCAGCTTCAGCGCCACGCCGGCCAGCGCGCCGCCCCAGACCAGGGCGAGCATCAGGGTGGCCATCCCCCGGTCGAGCAGCAGGACGCAGAACGGGGTGTAGGTGCCGGCGATGAACACGAAGATCATCGAGTGGTCCATCCGGCGCATGATCTGGTAGCCCCGCTCCGTCCACACCCGGCGGTGGTAGAGGGCGCTGGTGCCGAAGAGGCCGCAGACGGTCAGGCTGTAGATCAGGCAGCTCACCAGGGGGGCCCAGCCGGGGCGGGTGGCCGCGATCGAGCAGAGCACGACGCCGCAGACGAGCGCGACGAAGAACGCGTACGTGTGTAGCCAGCCGCGCATTCGGGGCTTACCGATGTCGACCGGCTTGAGCCGGATCCGTGCGGAGGTGGTCACGGCCCTAAGGTTACGACACCGTAGGTTACTTGCAGGTAGTGCCGCCGGTCACCATCCGGTCCGGGACCACCGGCCCTGGCCGTCGCATCGATCGGAGAGTATGGCGGCATGCGGATCCGACCCGTCGGCCGGCACGCCCTGCTGCTGGACTGCGACGACCCCGGCCAGGTGGAGGCGTGGCGGGCCGAACTGTGGCGTCGCCGGGACGACGGCGAGCTGACCGCCGCCGAGATCGTCCCGGCCGCCGCCACCGTGCTGCTCGACGGGGTGCCCGACCCCGTCGCCACCGCCGCCCGGATCGCCGGCTGGACCCCCCGCCCGACCACCACCACGGCCGCCGTCCGCCACGTCGAGGTCCCCGTGGTGTACGACGGCGAGGACCTGCCCGCCGTCGCCCGGCACTGGGAGGTGGACGTGCCCGAGGTCGTCCGGCGGCTCACCGACACCCCGTTCCGGGTGGCGTTCTGCGGCTTCGCCCCCGGGTTCGCGTACCTGACCGGGCTGCCGGAGCGCTGGGCGGTGCCCCGGCTGCCCAGCCCCCGCCCCCGGGTGCCCGCCGGGTCGGTGGCGCTCGCCGGGCCGTACGCCGGGATCTACCCCACCACCTCACCCGGCGGCTGGCTGCTCGTCGGCCGTACCGGGGCGACCCTCTTCGACGTCCACGCCGACCCGCCCGCCACGCTCACCCCCGGCACCCGCGTCCGGCTGGCCCCGGCGTGATCGAGGTGCTCCGGGCCGGACCGGCCACCACCGTCCAGGACCTCGGCCGCCCCGGGTACGCGCACCTCGGCGTACCCCGGTCGGGAGCGCTCGACCCGGCGGCCCTGGCGCTGGCCAACCGCCTGGTCGGCAACCCGCCCTCCGCCGCCGGCCTGGAGATCACCCTCACCGGCTGCACGCTGCGCCCCACCCGGGCCGTCACCGTCGCCCTCACCGGGGCCGACGCGGAGGTCCGGATGGACCGCCGCCCCGGCGACGTCGGCCGCCCGCTGTCGGTGCCCGCCGGCGCCGTGCTGCGGATCGGCCCGCCCCGCGCCGGGCTGCGCACCTGGCTCGCCGTCGACGGCGGGATCGCGGTCGAGCCGGTCCTCGGCAGCCGCGCCACCGACACCCTCTCCGGCCTCGGCCCACCCCCGGTACGCGACGGCGACCGGCTGCCGCTCGGCCCCTCGCCGGGCCGGCCGCCCCCGGTGGACTGGACCGTCGTCCCACCGGTGCCGCCGCGGCTGCGGCTGACCCTGCGCCCCGGACCACGCGACGACTGGTTCACCGCCGACGCCCTCGACCGGCTCCTGCGCACCGCGTACACGGTCAGCCCGGTGGGCGACCGGGTCGGCGCGCGACTGCTCGGCGCGCCGCTGCCCCGCGCGGTGGCCGGGGAACTGCCCAGCGAGGGGGTCGTGCTCGGGGCGGTGCAGGTGCCGGCCGACGGCCAACCGCTGATCTTCCTGGCCGACCACCCCACCACCGGCGGGTACCCGGTCATCGGAGTGGTGGACGACGTGACCGGGCTCGCCCAGGCCCGCCCAGGGACTACGGTGACGTTCCATGGACCTCAACGCTGACCTCGGCGAGGGATTCGGGATCTGGCGGCTCGGCGACGACGCGGCGCTGCTGGACCTGGTCACCTCCGCCAACGTCGCCTGCGGCTTCCACGGCGGCGACCCGTCGACCATGCGCCGGGTCTGCGCCGCCGCCGCCGAACGCGGCGTGGCCGTCGGCGCCCAGGTCGGGTACCGCGACCTCGCCGGCTTCGGCCGCCGCCACATCGAGTACGCCTTCACCGACCTGCGCGACGAGGTCACCTACCAGCTCGGCGCGCTCGACGCCTTCTGCCGGCTGTTCCACACCCGGGTGCGCTACCTGAAGCCGCACGGCGCGCTCTACCACGCCGCTGCCGTCGACGAGTCCCAGGCCGCCGCCCTGGTCGCCGCCGTCAACGGGTACGACCACGAGCTGCCGATCCTCTGCGCGCCCGGCTCGGTGCTCGCCCAGCTCGCCGCCGGCGCGGGCCTCCGGGTGGTCGCCGAGGGCTTCGCCGACCGGGGTTACCTGCCCAACGGCTCGCTGGTGCCCCGTACCGCGCTCGGCGCGCTGATCACCGACCCGGACGAGGTGGCCAGTCGAGCCGTCCGGATGGCCACCGAGCACACCGTGGTCGCGGTCGACGGCACCGAGATCCCCTGCCACGTCGCCTCGATCTGCCTGCACGGCGACACCCCCGGCGCGGTCGCCGCGGCGGCACTCGTCCGCGCCGCGCTGATCGACGCCGGCGTCACCCCGCAGCCGTTCGTCTGACCGGCCGCCCGTACGCCGCCCGGCGACTGCCGGGGACGTCGGCCCCGCCCGGCGACCGGCGGCCGCCACGTCGCACCGGCGCGGTGACCGGCCGCCCGCGGGGCGGTCAGGCGTCCAGGCCGCGCAGCACCAGCGGCACCCGGGCCGCGCCGTCGTCGGTCACCCGCACCGGCACGCCCCAGTCCTGCCGGGTCAGGTGGCAGGCGGCGTGCTCGACGTCCGCGTCGCAGGTGGCCGCCTGGGCGGTCACCTGGAGCACACCCCGCTCCACCGCACCGTTGATCACCAGCCGGCGGGACAGGTACGTCGTCGTCCCGGCCCCCTCCAGCAGCAGTTCCGGCGGCGACGCCGAGACCTCCAGGCGGGTGGACGGGCCGTACGTGTCGTCGAGCTTCTGCCCCGGCGCGGGCGTGAACACCACGTCGAGGGTGACCTCACCGGCCACCACGTCGGTCGGCTTGCGCTCCAGCTTGTGCCGGGGCCCGTCCACGGTGACCGCACCGGCGGCCGAGAGCGCCCCCGGGGCCAGCCGGGTCAGCCGGTGCGCGGCGGACTCCACCACCAGCACGTCGCCCCCGGCGGTGAGCACCAGGTCGCTCGGCTCGGCGAGACCGTCGGCCACCGTGGAGACCTGCCCGGTATCCGGGTCGAAGCGGCGCACCGCGCCGTTGTACGTGTCGGCGATCAGCACCGAGCCGTCCGGCAGCGCGCACACGCCCAGCGGGTGCTGCAACAGCGCCCGCTCGGCCGGGCCGTCCACGTGGCCGAAGTCGAAGAGCCCCTGCCCGACGGCGGTGCCCAGCACGCCGTCCTGCACGTACCGGACGGCGCTGGTCTCGCTGTCGGCCACCCAGAGCCGGGCCCCGTCGGCCGAGACCGACAGCCCGGACGGCTGGGCCATCCACGCCTCGGCCAGCGGGCCGTCACGCAGCGCCTCGACGGTGGTGCCCGCGTACATGCCGGCGGTCCGCCTGATCGGGTCGAACCACCAGAGCTGGTGGATCCCCGCCATTGCGATCACCACCCGGCCGTCGTACCAGGCCAGGTCCCAGGGGGACGAGAGGTCGACGGAGAGCGCGTCGTGGGCGTGGTCGTCGGCCGTGGAGCGCCACTGCCGGCCGGTGCCGGCCACGGTCACCACCTCGCCGGTCGCCAGCTTCACCCCGCGCAGCAGGTGGTTGACGGTGTCGGCGACCACCAGGTCGTACCCGGCCACCTCGGCGGCGTGCGCGGGGAGCAGGCAGAGCCCCTGCGGCTCGGAGAACGTGGCCGTCCCGGCCGTCCCGTCCGCGCGGCCCCGGACGCCCGAGCCGATCCGGCGGACCGGCGTCTCGCCGTCGGGGGCCAGCTCCACCAGGGAGTGCCGGGCCGAGTCGGAGACCAGCAGGTTGCCGCTGTCGAGCACCACGGCCTTGCCGGGGAAGCGCAGCGCCGTCTCCGGCTCCGCCGGGGGGACGTACGGCCCGTCGCCCCGGCGCAGGGTGCCCTTCGCCTCGTGGGTGGCGATCAGGTCGTCGATCAGCCGGGACAGCCCTTCCGCGTGCCCCTCGCCGGCCATGGTGGCCACCACGTAGCCCTCCGGGTCGACCACGGCGAGCGTCGGCCACGCCTTGGCCGCGTACTGCTGCCACATGTCCAGCTCGGGGTCGTCCAGCACGGGGTGGTGCACCCCGTACCGCTCGACGGCGGCGGCCAGCGCGTCCGGGTCCTTCTCGTGCGCGAACTTGGGCGAGTGCACGCCGATCACGACGAGCACGTCGGCGTACTTCTCCTCCAGCGGGCGCAGCTCGTCGAGCACGTGCAGGCAGTTGATGCAGCAGAAGGTCCAGAAATCCAGCAGGACGATCCGGCCGCGCAGGTCGTCCGGCCCCAGTTCCCGGCCGCCGGTGTTCAACCAGCCCCGGCCACGCAGCTGCGGGGCCCGTACTCGTGCGCTCATGACCCCAGTCTGCCGGACGGCACACCGCCCACCAGGGCCGACCCGGAGCGGGGTCGATCACACCGGAACGGACGACGGCGGGGCCACGGACCACCGTGACCCCGCCGTCGGCGATTCTGCGCTACTGGGCGGCCTTCTTGAGGCAGAGCACCCGGTCCGCCCCACTGCCCGGCAGCACCACGTGCGGCTGGGTCGGGTCGCCGCACTTGTCCTTGGCGTCGACCCGCTTGACCACGGTGAAGGCGCCCTGCTCGCCGCAGTCCGCCTCGACCGGCGCGCTGCCGGACTGCTTCACGCAGGAGCCGACCGCCGGGTTGAACGGCTTGGGCGCGTCGTCGTCCCCGCCGATCTTGCCGAGCAGGCTGAGCAGGCCGAGCGGAACGGCGAGGATCAGCACCGCCGCGATCAGCACCATGGCCAGCACCCGGCCGTTGCGGACCTTCGGCGTCGGCTGCTCCGCCTTCGGTTCCGCGTCCGGCTTGAACGCGTCGAAGCGGCCCTGCTCCGGCTCCGGGTCGTGCGGCCAGGCCGCCGGACCGGACTGCCCGGCCGACGGGAAGGGCTGCTGCCCCGCCGGCGGGAACGGCCCGTCGGCGGACGGGAACGGCTGCCCCGCCGACGGGAACGGCGACGGCAGGCCGCCGTGGGCCGGGTCGTGGGCCGGGTGGCCGTACCCGGGCACGCCACCGGCGGGCGGTCCGTCGGTCGCCGGGGCGCCGAACGGCTCCGCCGGGCGATCGGCCGACCCGTGCGGGCGGGTGCCGTTCATCGGCCGGTTGTGACTGGTCGGGTCCGCGAACGCCGGGATGCCGCCCGGGTACGCCTGCGGCGCGGCCGGCGAGGTGGGCGGCGCCGACGACGGAGCGTCGCCGAAGCCGTGCGGGCCGCCCGGCCGGTCGGGCTCGCCGAAGCCGTGCGAGCTGCCCGGCCGGTCGGGCTCGCCGAAGCCGTGCGGGCCGCTCGGCCGGTCGGGCTCGCCGAAGCCGTGCGGGCCGCTCGGCCGGTCGGGCTCGTCGAAGCGCGTGCGGTCCTGGTCGTCCAGGCGCGACGGGTCGTCGAAGCGCGGGTGCGGGTCGTGCCCGGGCTGGTGGGCGCCGTGTTCCTCGACCTGCTCCTCGGACTGCTCCGGGCGGGCCGGCCGGCCGTACACCCGGGGCTGCGGGGCGGGGGTGCCACCCGGGTGGATCGCCTGGTCGGCCGGGGGCATCACCCGGCTGGCCAGCGGCACGGACGCGCTCGCCGACGCGCGACCGACGGCACCGCCCTCCGCGCCCTCGGCCACCGGTACGGCGGCCCGGCCGGCTCCGTCCGCCTCCGGCGAGGTGCGCGGACCGGGCACCACCGGCCCGGCCGGCGACTGCGGCTCGTCCGCCGGGCCCCAGCCGGAGGGCGCGCCCTCCCGGCCGCTCGACTCGAAGGCGGGCTGCTCGGCGGCGCCGCCGAACGGGGCCGACGGGGCGTAGTCGGCCGGCGGCGCGGCGGCCAGGCTCGCGCCGGGGACCCGCTGCTCCTGCGGGGGCAGCGGCACCATGTTGGCCGGGGAGATGCCCGGCGCCGGGGCCGGCTGGTAGATCGGGGCGTCGTCGGCGCGCTGGGGCTCCCAGGCGTCTCCGCGCTGCTGCTGCTGCGCGGACTCCGCCTCGTTCCGGCCCCAGGCCTCGCCCGGCGCCCACGGCTCGGCGTCCGGCACGACCGGCCGGTCGGCGACCCAGGCGGGCGGGCCGTCCGGCTTCGGGACCGAGGCGGTCGCCCGGGCGGGCTGCTCCGGGGGCGTCCAGCCGCCCGGTTCGGGGCGGTCCTCCTGCTGCGGGGCGGCGGCCCGCCACGAGCCGCTGTGCGCCGGCTCGTCCTGGGTGGACCGGCCGTCCGGCCGCTGGTCGTCCTGGCCGGGAGCGGCGCCGCTCCAACCGTCGGCGGGCTGCTGGCTCTCGCGGGCGTCCCACCGGGCCGTCGCCGGGTCGTCCGCGCCGGTCGCCCAGGGCTGCGGTGCCCGCTCGTCCTGCTGGGGCGCGGCGTTCCAGCCGTTGCCGGCCTGCTCCTGCGGGGCCGGTGCGGCCCACCCGCCGGAGCGGGCCGGCTCGCCCTCGGGGGACCATCCGTTGGCGTCCGGCGCGTCGGCCTGCGGCACCTGGGCCGCGCCCCGGGCACCCGACTCGGGCTGCGCCCAGGCGGGGGCGGACTGCTCGGGCTGCGGGGGTACGGGCACCGAGGCGCGACCGGCGCTGCGGGGGGCGTCGTCCGGAGTGGACGGCGTGTTCCAGCCACCCGACCGGGCGGGATCGTCCTGCTGGGCCGACCCGGGGCCGGGGTTCCAGGCGGGCTCGGGCCGGGACGCGGCGGCCCAGCCACCGGCCTGGCCGGCCTGCTCCTGACCGATCACGCCGTTGTTCCAGCCGTTGGCGTCGGCGGAGCCGTCCTGCTCCTGGCCGTGCCAGCCGCCCGAGCGGGCGGAGTCGTCCTGGGTGGAGGGTGCGTTCCAGCCGCCGGAGCGGGCCGGGTCGTCCTGGTGCGACGGTGCGTCCCACCCGCCGGCGCGGCCGGCGTCGTCCTGCTGCTGCGCGGCGGGCCAGCCGGCGGCGTCCTGCTCCTGGGGGGCGGGGGTGGGGCTCCAGCCGCCGGCGCCGTGCGGATCGGCCGGTGCCGGCCAGGCGTCGTGCGGCTGCCCGGCCGGCTGGGGCACGCGGGCGGCGCCCCGTGCGCCCGGCTCGGGCTGCGCCCACGCGGGGGCGGCCTGCTCGGCCGGCGCCCACGCGGGCTGCGCGGGCTCGCCCTGGCCGGGCGCGGTGGCCCAGGCGGCGGGCGGCTGGTCGGCCGGGGTGGCCCAGGCGGGCTGGGGTGCGCCGTTCGCCTGCTGGTCGGGCTGACCGGGCTGGCTGGCCCAGGAGGGCTGCGGCGCGGCGGCGGGCGGCGTCCAGCCACCCGGCTGCGCGGGCTCGCCCTGCGGCGGGTGGGGTGCGCCCCAGGCGGGGGGCTGGTCGGCCGGGGCGGCCCAGGCCGGCGGCTGCTCGGCGCGGCCGGTCGGCGGGGGCGGGGCCCAGCCCAGGTCGGGGGTGGCGGGGCTGCCGTATCCCTGCTGCGTCTGTCGGTCGCCGTACGGCGCCGGTCCACCGGCGCCCGGCGGCACCTCGTCCGGCTCCTGGCCGGGGCGGTGCTGGCCCTCGGACGTCATGGGTGCGCCTCCTCCATCACATGTCGGCCGCCGATGCCGTCCGATTCCGGTCGGCTGGCTCGCCGGTGTCGCCGGCGGTCGGCCGTGCGGGCTCCCCGCACGGTATCCGGTAGCCGCGCGGAGCGTCCGGGGAGCACTGGCCGTCACCCACCGTCGCCGGACGATGGCGGCCGGCTCTCGTCCGGCTCGATCTCGTCGCGGGTCGTCGGGTGGCGACCGTGCCCCACCGTACCGGGCGTCCGGTCGAGGTGGAATCCCGGTCTCGGCGGCCCGGAACGCCGACGACCCGCCCGGTGCCCCGGGCGGGTCGTCGATCTGGAGGAGGTGAGGAAAGTCGGTGCCGGGCGTCAGCTCATGTGACGCTGGGCGATCGCCAGGATCTCGTCGCGAACCGCGGGCGAGTTGGCGGAACGAAGCGCGTGCTCGATCGCGCGGGCGCGGCGGTTGGCGTCGCGGCGGGTGCGGATGCGCTCGATCATGCTCATGGTGACTCTCTCCTCCGGCTATTCGGTTGTCAGCCCCTGATGACTCCATTGAAGCGCAAGACGGCGGCAAATTCCATCGATTGTTAGGTGAGCTGAACCACGGACCTAAGGATCGTAGGTCAACGTACGAGTTAACCGAAGGTTTCTTCTGCCGATACGGTGACGGCCGGTGTGCCGGGCGATCACCCTGAGCACACCGGCCGTCAGCCGGACGACGGAACCGTCAGGTCCAGGCGAGCAGCGCCGCCTCCGGGTCGGACAGGAAGTCCCCGATGTCGCGCAGGAACTTCGAACCCAGCTCACCGTCGATGATCCGGTGGTCGAAGGAGAGACCGAGCGTGGTCACCTGGCGCGGCTTCACCTTGCCCTTGTGGACCCACGGCATCTCCCGGACCGCGCCGAAGGCGAGGATCGCCGACTCGCCCGGGGGCAGGATCGGCGTACCGGTGTCCACCCCGAACACGCCGACGTTGGTGATCGTCAGCGTGCCGCCCGACATGTCGGCCGGCGAGGTCTTCCCCGTCTTGGCCGTCTGCACCAGGTCGGTCATCGCGTCCGCCAGCTCGCGCAGCGAGAGCCGGCCGGCGTCCTTGATGTTCGGCACGATCAGACCGCGCTCGGTGGCCGCCGCGATGCCGAGGTTGACGTAGTCCTTCACCACGATCTCGTCGCCGGCCCAGGTCGAGTTGACCATCGGGTGGCGCTTGACCGCGAGCAGCACCGCCTTGGCGACCAGCAGCAGCGGCGAGACCCGTACGTCACGCCACTCCCGCCGGCCGCGCAGCCGGTCCAGGGCCTTCATCGCCCGGGTCACGTCGACGGTCAGGAACTCCGTCACGTGCGGGGCGGTGAACGCCGAGCGGGACATGTTCTCGGCGGTGAGCTTGCGTACCCCCTTGACCGGGATGCGCTGCTCGCGGTCCGCGCCGAAGCTCGCGGCGGCCGTGGCCGGCGCGGTGACCGTCGACGGCTCGGCCGCCGCCGGGGCCGCCGCCGCCCGCTGTACGTCCTCCCGGGTGATCGAGCCCAACGGGCCCGACCCGGTCAGCGTGCCCAGGTCGACGCCGAGGTCCTTGGCGAGCTTGCGCACCGGCGGCTTGGCCAGCACCGGCCCACCGACGCGGCCGTTGCCGTTCGACGGGGCGAGCACCGGCGCGACCGGAGCCGGCGGGGCCGGCGGGGCCGGCGGCGCGGCCGGGGCCCGGACCACCGGGGCGGCCGGGGCCGACGCCTGGGCCGGGACGCCGCCCTTGCGCGGACGCCGCTTGGCCGCCGTGGTGCGCGGGCCGTAACCGACAAGCACGGCGGTACGCCCACCCGGGGCGGGACCGCCGATCAGGCCGGGCTCGACCGCGCCCTCGGCCGGGGCCACCTCGACCGCGGCCAGCGAGGCCGCCGACGGGGCCGGCAGGGCGGCGGCCGGCGCACCGGTCGTCGACTCCTCGATCGGGCCGGCGCCCGGGTCGGTGTCGATCGAGATGATCGGCGTGCCGACCTCGACCGTGCTCCCCTCCGGGTGGAAGATCGCCCGGACCTGGCCGGCCCACTTCGCCGGGATCTCGACGGCCGCCTTGGCCGTCTCCACCTCGACGATCGGCTGGTTCAGCTCGATGACGTCACCGACCTTGACCAGCCAGGCGAGGATCTCGCCCTCGGTCAGGCCCTCGCCCAGGTCGGGGAGGTTGAACTCCTTGATCCGCGACATGCCGCTCACCAGCCGAAGGTGCGGTCGACAGCGTCGAGCACCCGGTCGAGGTCGGGCAGGTACTCCTCCTCCACCCGGGAGGCCGGGTAGGGGGTGTCGAAGCCGGTGACGCGCAGCACCGGGGACTCCAGGGAGTAGAAGCACTCCTCGGTGATCCGGGCGGCGATCTCCGAGCCCAGGCCCAGGTTGCCCGGGGCCTCGTGGACGACCACGCAGCGGCCGGTGCGCTTCACCGACTCGTACGCGGCGGTCAGGTCCAGCGGGGAGAGCGTGCGCAGGTCGATGACCTCCAGCTCCCGGCCGTCCTCGGCGGCGGCGGTCGCCGCGTCCAGGCAGGTGCGCACCATCGGCCCGTACGCCAGCACGGTGGCGTCGGTGCCGGCGCGGGCCACCCGGGCCGAGTGCAGCGGGTACGCCGCGTCGAGCGGGGCGTCCAGCTCGACCGGGCCCTTCTCCCAGTAGCGCCGCTTCGGCTCCAGGAAGACGATCGGGTCGTCCGAGGCGATGGCCTGCTGGATCATCGAGTACGCGTCCTGCGGGCTGGCGCAGGACACCACCTTCAGGCCGGCGGTGTGGGCGAAGTACGCCTCCGGCGACTCCGAGTGGTGCTCGACCGCGCCGATGCCGCCGCCGAAGGGGATCCGGATGACCATCGGGATCTTGACCTTGCCCTGCGAGCGGTAGTGCATCTTCGCCACCTGCGACACGATCTGGTCGTACGCGGGGTAGACGAAGCCGTCGAACTGGATCTCGCAGACCGGGCGGTAGCCACGGATGGCGAGGCCGACCGCGGTGCCGATGATGCCGGACTCGGCCAGCGGGGTGTCGATCACCCGCTGGTCGCCGAAGTCCTTCTGGAGCCCGTCGGTGATCCGGAAGACGCCGCCGAGCTTGCCGACGTCCTCGCCCATGATGACGACCTTCGGGTCGTTCTCCAGGGCCTTGCGCAGACCGGTGTTGAGGGCCTTGCCGAGGGTGAGCGTCTCCGTGGCCATCAGTGCGCGCTCCCCTCGAACGACTCCATGTACTTCGTGAACTGCGCCCGCTGCTCGTCGAGCTCCGGGGACCCGTGCGGGTAGACGTGGTCGAACATCGACACCGGCTCCGGGTTGGGCATCTCGAGCACCCGCTCGCGCAGGTGCACCGACTCGGCGCGGGCCTGCTCGTCGACGGCGGCGAAGAAGTCCGCGTCGGCGATCTGCTGCTTCTCCAGGAACGCCTTCATCCGGGCGATCGGGTCCTTGGCCTGCCAGGCCTCGACCTCGCTGGCGATCCGGTAGCGGGTCGGGTCGTCGGAGGTGGTGTGCGCCCCCATCCGGTAGGTGTACGCCTCGATCAGGCTGGGGCCCTGGCCGAGCCGGGCGTTGTCCAGCGCGTGCCGGGTCACCGCGTACGACGCGAGCACGTCGTTGCCGTCCACCCGGACGCCGGGGAAGCCGAAGCCGCCGGCGCGCTGGTACAGCGGGACCCGGGTCTGCCGCTCCAGCGGCTCGGAGATGGCGTACTGGTTGTTCTGGCAGAAGAACACCAGCGGGGCGTTGAAGACGCTGGCCCAGACGAACGCCTCGTTGACGTCGCCCTGGCTGGTGGCGCCGTCGCCGAAGTAGGCGATCACCGCCTCGCCGTCCTCGGTGCCGGTCTTGCCGTCCATGCTGACGCCCATGGCGTACCCGGTCGCGTGCAGGGTCTGCGCCCCGATCACGATCGTGTACATGTTGAACTTGAACTCGTTCGGGTCCCAGCCGCCCTGGTCGACGCCGCGGAACAGGCCGAGCGGCATGATCGGGTCGATGCCCCGGCAGTAGAGGACGCCGTGCTCCCGGTAGGTCGGGAAGGCCATGTCCTGGGTGCGCAGCGCCCGCCCGGAACCGACCTGTGCGGCCTCCTGGCCGAGCAGGCTGGCCCAGAGGCCCAGCTCGCCCTGCCGCTGGAGCGCGGTGGCCTCGGCGTCGAGCTTGCGGACCAGGACGAGGTCGCGGTACAGCCCGCGGTACTCCTCGTCGGTGAAGTCGACGCGGTACTCGGTCCCGTCCGGACCGGTCGCGCTCTCGATCCGCTCACCGTCCGCGGTGAGCAGTTGTACGAGTTCCGGCCCGTCGGCCGCAGCGGCTCGCTTGGAGCGGGGTGCGGCCCGCCGGCCGCGGGTGGTGACCCCGGGGTCGCCCTTTGCCATCCGTCTCTCCCTGTCGTGTCTGCGTCGGCGCCGGGGGGTGACCCGTCCGCGCAAATCGTGCGCCGGCCCGGCCGGTGCCGGGCTGGTTCCTGGCGGCCGCGCCTAGCCCCGGTGAGGGTTGCCGCGCGGCGGTGAGCCGGATTCGGGGAGGAACCCGGTTCGGGAGCGCCGGCGCCGGGCCGCGCCTGCCGCGGGGTGCGCGGAGGTCGCGGCTGCGTTGCCGTCGTGCCTGAATGATTGCAGAGGAGGTGAGCGGGCCCACAGTACGGCCCTCCATACGGGCCCTGTTCCGTCCGCTTCGCGACGCATAGACGCGTTTGTCGCTTGGAAGATTCACGCCGACGGACATTTTGTGTGTCGACACGCTGTGGTGCCTGGTGAACTGAGGGTCACTGGTCCAAGCTGACTGGTGCCGGATGGGCGATTAAAGCTCTTTGTCCGATTAGGGCTGGCTCTCCGGTGTTCCCTGCCCGTGGTCGACGAAGGAGTGCGTGGTGTCCGACCCAGCCGACGGTCCCCCCGCACCCTCGCTCGGCCGTCACCGCGCCGACGGCGGTTACCGCCGGATGATCGGCGCCCACCGCGCCCCGGCCTCCACCCGCCCCGGCCGGGGCTACCTCTTCACGGTGGCCCTGCTCGCCGGCGCCGCGTCGATGCCGATCCTCGCCGCGCTCAGCGCCGGCTCCGCGACGGTGGGCAGCAGCGCGCTGCCCGACGGCAGCACCCCGTTCCTGCCCACCCCGTCCGACGGGCCGGTGGTCGTCCCGGTGCCCGCCACCGACCAGCCCGCGGCACCGCCCGCCGGGCCGGACACCCTCCCGGTCGCCACGACCGCACCCGGTCCCGACCTGGCCGGCCTGATCCCGCTCGGCCCGCCGATGCCCCGGCTGCCCGTCACCCCCGGCACGGGCTCCTCCGGTCGCGCCCGCGCGCCCCTGCCCGGCAGCAGCAGCACCGCGTCGCCGCTGCCGCACCGGACGGCCGACCCGACGACCGGGCCGGGCCCGGCGCCGACCGGTTCACCCACTGCCGAGCCGACCGACTCCCCGACGGCCGACCCGGCGACCACCCTCATCCCGTTGCCCACCCTCATCCCGTTGCCCACGATCCTGCCGCTGCCCACGGCCATCCCGCTGCCCACCGTCATCCCGCTGCCGACGCTCGTCCCGCTGCCCACGGCCACCGTCGATCCGACCTCGGCCCCCACGGAGACCGTGACGGCCACACCGACCGCGCCGCCCACCCGGGCCCACCGGCCGGGGCCCGTTCCCGAGGCCCGGCCCCGCGCCACGCCCCGGCCCGCCCCGGCCGCCGACCGGCCCCGGCAGCGGGTCGCCGCCGACCGGCCGACCCGGGTGCCGTCGCCCGCGTCCCGGCCGCCGGCCGCCCCGGCGACCATCCCCGGCCCCGCCCCCCGGCACCCGGCCGAACCCGCGCGGACCAGCCACGACACCCCGGCCCCGGACGGTACGGTGACGGGCGACGCGAGCTGACCGGCGCGTACGCCCGGAAGGCGGGCCGATCGGTCGGGACGGATCGGGGACGGGGCGCTGAGCGGGGTCGACGGGAGCGGTGACGGCGGCGGGCCGCCCGTGGTCGTCGTACCGCCCGGACCGGCGACCCGGCTGGCCCGGCTGGTCACCGAGCTGACCGCCCCGGCCGTGCTGGTGAGCGTGCTGACCCTGGTGGTCGGCTGGCAGGCCGCCAGCGGGGCGCACGGGCTGGCCTGGGGGCTGCTCGCCACCCTCTTCGCCAGCGGCATCCCGTTCGCGTACATCCTCGGCGGGGTGCGGCGCGGGCGGCTCACCGACCACCACGTGGGGGTACGCGAGCAGCGCCGGGTACCCCTGCTCTTCGGTCTGGCCTCGGCGGCGGCCGGCCTGGCGCTGCTCGCGGCGCTCGGCGCGCCGCGTCCGGTCCTGGCCCTGGTCGCGGCCGGGGTGGTCGGCCTGGTGGTGGCGGTGGCCGTCAGTCACTGGTGGAAGATGTCGATCCACACGGCGGTGGCCGCCGGCGCGGTGGTGGTGCTGGCGCTCACCTTCGGTCCCCGGCTGCTGGCCGTCGCGCCGCTGCCCGTCCTGGCCGGCTGGTCCCGGGTACGGCTGCGCGCCCACACGGTGCCGCAGGTGGTGGTGGGTGGGGTGGTCGGCGCGGCCGTGGCCGGTCTGGTCTTCGCCGCCCTGCGCTGACGGGGTCGTGGCGTAGGCGGCCCCGCGCTGGTCGATCCGCCGGGGACCGGGTCAGCGGTCGGGGCGGAGCATCGGGGGATGCAGGAGGGTGGCGGGGCCGCGGCGGAAGAGCTGGGCCGGCCGGCCCCGCTCGCCCTCGGTGGAGCGGCCGACCGGTTCGACGAAGCCGGGGGTGCCGGTGACCTTGCGGTGGAAGTTGCGGGGGTCGAGGCGGGTGTCCCAGACCGTCTCGTAGACCGCGCGCAGCTGCGCGACGGTGAACTCGGCCGGGCAGAACGCGGTGGCCAGCGGGGTGTACTCCAGCTTCGCCCGGGCCCGTTCGAGGCCGTCGGCGACGATCCGGTCGTGGTCGAAGGCGAGCCGGCCGGCGGCGAGCCGGGAGACCGGCACCCAGTCGGCCGAGGCGGCGTCGGAGCCGGCCACCGGGGTGGGCAGGTCGGGCAGCAGGGCCAGCCAGGCCACGGTCACCACCCGGCCGCGCGGGTCCCGGTCCGGCCGGCCGTACGTGCCGAGCTGCTCCAGGTGCCCGGCCGGCTCGGGTAGCCCGGTCTCCTCGGCCAACTCGCGTACGGCGGCGTCGGGCAGGTCCTCGTCGATGCCGACGAAGCCACCGGGCAGCGCCCAGCACCCCTCGTACGGCGGCACGCCCCGGCGGACGAGCAGCAGGTGCAGCGCGTCGGCCCGGACGGTCAGCACCACCAGGTCGACGGTCACGGCGAAGGGCGGGTAGTCGGCCACGTCTTTATCACCACCTTGACGATAACCTAGCAGAGTGTTTATCGTCTAGACGACGAAAAACAGGGGAGGAACACCATGGCCGACGTGACGAAGCGACTCTTCCTGCGCCACCTGCGCGGCACCCCGACCACCTGGGTGCGGCTGACGGTGGGCGGCCGGGTCCGCCGGGAGGGCGTCGGGCTCTCCTTCTGGTACCGCCCGCTGCACGCCGTCCTCAGCGAGGTGCCGGTCGACGACCGGGAGCTGCCGCTGCTGTTCCACGCCCGCACCGGCGACTTCGCCGACATCACCGTCCAGGCCACCGTCACGTACCGGGTGGCCGATCCGGCGCTGGCCGCCGGCCGGCTCGACTTCTCCGTCGACCCGCGCACCGGGCGGGCCCGGTCCCGCCCCCTCGACCAGGTCGCCACGCTCCTCGCCGAACTGGCCCAGCAGCCCGCCCTCGACCTGCTCGCCCGGGTACCGCTGGCCGAGGCGCTGACCACCATCGCGCCGGTCCGCGAGGCGGTCTCCGCCGCGCTGCGCGACGAACCCCGCCTCGCCGACGTCGGGGTGGCCGTGGTCAGCGCCCGGGTGGTGGCCGTCCGCCCCGAGCCCGAGCTGGAACGGGCGCTCCAGACGCCCACCCGGGAGGCGGTGCAGGTGCAGGCCGACCGGGCCACCTACGCCCGGCGTGCCCAGGCGGTCGAGCAGGAGCGCTCCATCGCCGAGAACGAACTCCAGAACAAGATCGAGCTGGCCCGCCGCGAGCAGCAGCTCGTCGAGCAGCACGGCGCGAACACCCGCCGCCGGGCCGAGCTGGACGCCGCCGCCGAACTGGCCACCGCGCACGGCAAGGCCGAACGCGAGAAGGTCGCCGACGCGGCCGCCGCCGAGCGGGCCCGGGTCCTGGCCACCGCCGAGGCCGAGAAGGAGCGCCTGCTCGCCGCCGGCGCCGCCGACAAGGAGCGGGCGCTGGCCGCCGCCAAGGCCGACACCGTACGGGCCGTCGGCGCCGCCGAGGCCGAGGCGGAGGCGGCGAAGCTGGCCGCGTACGCCGCACTGCCACCGGAGGTGCTGCGCGCGCTGACCGTCCGGGAGCTGGCCGGCCGGCTCCCGCAGATCGGGCAGCTCACGGTGACCCCCGACATGCTCTCCGACCTGCTCGGCCGGCTCACCGGCCCGGCCCCGGCGGCCGACCGGTGAGCGCGACGCTGACCCCCCGGGTCGTCGTGGTGCGCCGCCGCAGCGAGCTGGAGGAACTCCTGGCGCTGCACGGCACCCGGGCCGCCGCCGAGTGGTACCTGCGCGAGCGGGGCCGGGACCTCGCCGAGGTGGTCGACCGGCACGAGGCGCTCCAGGCGGCGCTGACCACGGTGGCCGCCGCCGTCCCGGCCGACTGGCGGCGAGGCGCGGTGGACCGGGACGACCTGCCCCGCTTCCTCTTCGGCCCGGAGGACGTCGTGGTCACCGTCGGGCCCGACGGGCTGGTCGCCAACGTGGCGAAGTACCTCGCCGGCCAGCCGGTGATCGGCGTCGACCCGGAGCCCGGCCGCAACGCGGGCGTCCTGGTCCGGTGCGCCGCCGCCCAGGTCGCGGCCCTGCTCCCGGCGGTCGCCGCCGGGGCGGCGCCGGTCCGGCGGCGGTGCATGGTCCGCGCCGCGCTCGACGACGGGCAGGAACTGGTCGGCCTCAACGAGGTGTACGTCGGGCACACCTCGCACCAGTCCGCCCGCTACCTGATCACGGTCGGCGAGGGCGGGCGGGCCCGGCGGGAACGGCACTCCTCCTCCGGGGTGGTGGTGGGCAGCGGTACGGGGGCGACCGGCTGGTGCGCGTCGATCGCGCGCGACCGTCCGGGTGCGCCGCGCCCACCCGCCCCGGAGGAGGCGGCGCTGTGCTGGTTCGTCCGCGAGGCGTGGCCCTCCCCGGTCACCGGTGTCGAGCTGGTCTCCGGCCGACTCGACGGCGCGGACCGGCTGGAGCTGACCGCCGAGTCCGACGGCCTGGTGGTCTTCGCCGACGGACTGGAGACCGACCGGCTCGCCCTGCGCTGGGGGCAACGGGTGCACGTCGGGGTCGCCCCGGGCCGGCTCACCCTGGTCGAGCCGTGACACCCATCGGCCCCGGCCCGGGCTGACCCGGGCACGGGACGGCCAACGGGTCGGCGGTCAGGGGGTGTCGTCGGTCAGGTGCTGGCGGTTGGCCTGGAACCAGGCGTCCAGCGCGGCCGGGTCGTCCGGGTCGACGCCGTCGGCCATCAACTGGGCCACGGCGGCCGTGGCGGGGCTGCGCCGCTCACCCGTCGAGTAGAGCCGGGCGAACTCCGGCACCAGCTCCTCGATCGCCTCGTCGGTCCGGGTCGCCGCCGCCTCCGGCAGCCCCCGCCGCCGGGCCGCGTACGCCGCCCAGGCCCGCAGCACCCGGGGCAGCATCGCCGCGTCGTCCATGTCCAGCACGGCCCGCCGGTGCACCCAGTCCAGCAGGAACAGGCCGGCCACGGCCGGGCTCCAGCGCAGCGCGTCGGCGTCCGGGAAGCTCGCCGCGTGGTCGAAGAGCAGGCCCAGGCAGAAGTGCAGCGAGGCCAGCTCGGCGTCGCCGTCCAGCGCGTCCAGCCCGAACCGGGCCGCCTCCGGGGCGGCCAGGAAGGCCCGGACCAGCGCGGTGCGCTCGTCACCGCTGAGCGGCTCGGCACCCCAGCCGGCGGAGTCGGCGGACGGGCCGGGCAGCAGCGCCAGCCGCGCCCCGACCAGCGCCCGGTCGGTGGCGAGGGAGCCATCGGCGGGCAGTTCCCCGAGGTCGTCGGTGACGGCCAGGTGGCGGCGCACCTCGCCGTGCATCCGGGCCGGGTCCTCCTCGCGGAACCAGGTCAGGTCGTCGCCGGCGCACATCTGCCGGACCTGGTCGAGGATCCGCTCGGCGGGGCCGCCGACGAAGACGTCCTTGGTGATGCCGATGTTGTGGTCGACCAGCGCCACCAGCGCGTGCTCGGGGCCGCCGGACTCGTCGTCGTAGGCGAAGGTGGCCAGGTAGGAGGTCTGGTCGCCGTACACGTCGCCGTACGACCAGGTGCCGGTGAGGTGGACCCGGCCGAGCTGGCCGGACCAGGCCGGGGCGCGGGTGCCGGGGCGTACCTTCGCGGCGCCCTCGGCGTCCGGCACGAGCGTGGCGAAGACCGAGCGGATGGTGGCCGCGGCGGCCGTGCGGCGGCGGGAGGTGGCGGTCAGGAAGCCGGCGACGAACTCGCGGACGGCGTTCTCCCGGTCCGTCTCGGCGATCGCGTAGACGCTGCCCAGCAGGGCGGTGCCGAGCATCTCGGCGTCGAGCGCGCAGTCGAGCCGGGTCACGTCCCGGGCGGCGTGCAGCACCGCGTCGTAGGGGGTCTGTGGCGTGGCCATGCACCGACCCTACGCCGAGTGGGCCGCACCGACCTCCGGCGTCTGGGCCGCACCGACCTCCGGCGTCACCGGCCGGCGTCGCGCAAGGCCGTCCGGGCCTGCCCGTACCGGTCCAGGACGGCCCGGACCGGGGTGACGACGTACTCCGCGCCGACCGCGGCCACCGCGCCGGTCAGCCGCTTTTCGGCCCGCTGCCGGGCCCGGCGGGACGCCCAGCGGACCACCGGACGGGTCGCCGCGGCGACCAGCAGGCCGGCGAGCAGGCCGCCGAGGAGCAGCAGCGTCGGCAGCGGCACCTCGCCCACCATCGGGTTGTCGAGGTCGGGCAGCCCGAGCGCGCGCAGCGCGTAGCCGAGCACCAGCCAGCCGAGCCCGGCCACCGCCGCGAGCGTGACCAGCCACTGGAGGCCGCCGACGAGGCGCCACCACACCGGCCGGCGGTCCATGCCGAGATCGGTGCCGGCCACCGCGCGGTCCAACGCGTCCGGCAGGTCGCCGAGGCGGGACCGGGCGGCCGTGGTGACCGCCTCCGGCCAGGGGGCGGGGAGGCCCTCGCCGCTGCGGTCGGCGACCTGCCGGATCGCCAGCCCGAGGGCGGACCGTTGGGCGGCCGTCGGGTCGGGCACCGAGGTCGCCGCGACCAGGCTCTCCTCCTGCTGGTCGGCGTCCGCCGCCGGGCCGGGCAGGTGCAGCCGGCGCAACGGGTCCGGACGCAGCTTCCGCCAGCCGCGCACCAGCGGCCAGCCGGTCGCCCCGCCGGCCCGGTGCCGGTACGCCCCCTCGACCGCCTCGGCCACCGCCGGCACGCCGGCCGCGCCGGCCAGCGCCCGGTCCAGCGAGCGGACCGTCGCCTCGTCCGGCGCGTCCTTCGGCACCTCGGCGGTGACCAGCTCACTCAGGCTGTCGACGACGGTGTCGACGTCGCCGGAGAGCCGGCGCAGGGCGGCCTGGCGTTCGGCGACCGTGCCCTCCAGCGCCTGCCGCAGCCCGACGATGCCGGCCGGGTCCACCGCGTACGTCGCCAGCAGCGGCACGCCGTCCAGCCCGTCGGCGTCGAGCAGCCGGCGCAGGTCGTCGAGGACCCGGGGCAGCTCGTTGGCGGGGAGCCGGTCGGCCTGGTTGAGCACGACCAGGGTGACGTCCTTGTGCCGATGGAACTCGCGCAGGTAGCTGGTGTGGATCACGCGGTCGGCGTACTTCTGCGGGTCGACCACCCAGACCACCAGGTCGACCAGGCCGAGCAGCCGGTCCACCTCCAGCCGGTGGGACCGCTGCACCGAGTCGAAGTCGGGCAGGTCGAGCAGGACCAGCCCGTGCAGGGTGGACTCGTCGTCGCCGTCCAGCGCGCTCTCCCGGACGAACCGGTGCCGGGGCAGCACGCCGACCCAGTCGAGCAGCCGGTTCGCGCCGTCCAGTGGCCCCCAGACGCAGGCGTGCGCCACGCCGGTGGTGGGCCGGCGCACGCCCACCGGGGAGAGGTCCAGCCGGGCCAGCGCGTTGAACAGGCTGGACTTGCCGCTGCCGGTGGCGCCGGCGAGCGCCACCACGGTGTGGTCCCGGGACAACGACAGCCGGGTGCCGGCCCGTTCCACCAGGGTGTGCGCGCCGACCAGCCGGGAGTCGGGGACCTGCCCGTCCACCGCGTCGAGGAACCGGCGTACCGCGTCGAGGCGGGCGACCAGGGTGTCGGCGTCCACCCGTTGATCGCCCCGGAACGCCTCGCGCATCCGGCCGACGATGCCGGTCACCGGCCGTCCCCCGCCGGCAGGGTGGCGGACTCGCCGTCGGCCAGGCCGCTGCGGTGCCGGGCCACTTCGACCCGGCCGGCGGCCTGGCGCAGCCCGGCGCCGGCGTCCGCGCCGGGGCGGGCCTCGTCGGTACGCGCCAGGTAGCGGGCGGCCTCGGTGTCCAGCAGCGCGCGGACCCGGTCGAGCAGGTCGGCCCGGGCCTTGTTGGCCAGGGTACGCACGGCCTGGTCGCCGAAGATCGCCTGGAGCACGGTCTGCGCGGCGACCGTGGTGCCCGCCCCGGTGGCCACCTCCAGCCCGGTCGGGATGAAGGCGGTGGAGGCGAAGACCGCGATCATGACGGCGAGCCCGGTGGCGTTGACCGCGTACGCGGCCGTCCGGGCCACGAAGCGCCGGTCGCTCCCCTCGGCCTTGACCAGTTCCAGCACCCCGCGCTGCCAGTCGCGGACCAGCCGCTCGGCGCGCTCGGGCAGGTCGTCCGAGGGGTGGGCCAGCTCCGGGGCGAGCAGCGCCGCCCCGGCCGGGTGCGCCTTCCACCCGGTGTACGCGCTCTCGGCCGCCTCGGAGGCGACCCCGCGCAGCAGGGTGACCAGCTGTGACTCGATGGCGTGGCGCAGTTCGACGGCGGGGGTGGTGGGACGCCCGGTCACCGCGGCGACCAGCCGGTCGCGCAGTCGCCCGATCCGCGCCTCGACGGTGCGGAAGAACTCGCCGGTGCCGACGAACTCCTGCCAGCGGGCCAGCACCTCGCCGCGGAGCAGCCGGCCGTCCTTCAGTCCTTCCTCGACGGTCCGCTGCGCCCCCCGGTACGCCGCGCGGACCCGCTCGTCGAGCGCGTCGGCGGCGGCGGCCTGCTCGTCGGCGGCCTCGGCGAGCGCCTCGACGGTGGGGTGCAGGGAGGCGAGCGCGCCGTCGAGGGTCTGCCGGACCACGGCGGCCCGGGCCTCGGCGTCGGCGGCCAGCCGGGCGAACCAGGCGCTCAGCGGCGCGGTGACCTTCTCCGGCAGCAGCCCCTGACCGTCCACCCAGGTCTCGGGGAGGACGAAGAGCGGTGCGGTGTCGAGTTCCTGGGCGGCGAGCATCTCCGACAGGTGGGCGGCGATCTCGTCGGCGGCCTCCGGCGGCACCCGGTCGAGGACCAGGGCGATCGCGGCGCCCCGGGACCGGGCGCTGCGCAGCAGCTCCCAGGGGACGGCGTCGGCGTACCGGGCGGCGGTGGTGACGAAGAGCCAGAGGTCGGCGGCGGCCAGGAGCTGCCCGGCGAGGGCCCGGTTGGCGTCGACCACCGAGTCGATGTCGGGGGCGTCGAGGAAGGCCAGCCCGGGTGGGAGCGCGGGCGCGGTGACCAGGTGCAGGGTGCGCGGGTCCTCGGCCGGTTCGGTGGTGCGGGTGAGGCCGGGCAGCAGCTCGCCCTGGCGGAACCAGGCGGCGTCGGCGGGGTTGCAGACCAGCACCGGGGAGCGGGTGGTCGGACGGAGTACGCCGGCGGCGCTGACCCGCGCCTTGACCAGGCTGTTGACCAGGGTCGACTTGCCGGCGCCGGTGGAGCCGCCGACGACCACCAGCAGCGGCGCGTCGAGCCGGGCGAGGCGGGGCAGCAGGTAGTCGTCGAGCTGGTCGGCGAGGGCGGTGGCGGTGCGCCGGGCCGGCTCGGCCGAGGGCAGGGTGAGCGGGAACCGGGCGGCGCCGATCGCGGCCCGCAGCCCGGTCAGCGCGGCCGGCAGGCCGTCCCCGGTGGCGCCGGGCGTGTCCTCGGTGGCGTCCGGCGACCCGGTGCGGGCGGCGACGGTGGGCGCGCCGGACCGGGTGGCGGGATCGCCTTTCGTCGTCACCGCTAAAGCGTGCCCGACCGATGCAAGGGAAGACAACCGGACGGTAATAACGGTCGGGTTGCGTCGGGGGGACTCAACCTCGACTTGCGGTTTCCCGGCGGCGTGGCACTATTGAGTCAAGTTCACTCAACTTGTGGTGCGGTCGCTGCGGGCGGCCCGCCGGGCAGGCCCTCCGACCTGCTCATCGTTACGAAGCGAGGAAGCGAAGATGGCACGTGCGGTCGGTATCGACCTCGGCACGACGAACTCCTGCGTCAGCGTTCTCGAGGGCGGTGAGCCCACCGTCATCGCCAACGCTGAGGGCTCGCGGACGACCCCGTCGATCGTCGCGTTCGCCCGCAACGGCGAGGTGCTCGTCGGTGAGGTCGCCAAGCGTCAGGCGGTGACCAACCCGGACCGGACGATCCGCTCGGTCAAGCGGGAGATCGGCACCAACTGGACCGTCGACATCGACGGCAAGAAGTACACCCCGCAGGAGATCTCGGCGCGCACGCTGATGAAGCTCAAGCGGGACGCCGAGGCGTACCTGGGCGAGCAGATCACCGACGCGGTGATCACCGTCCCCGCGTACTTCAACGACGGCCAGCGCCAGGCCACCAAGGAGGCCGGTGAGATCGCCGGCTTCAACGTGCTGCGGATCGTCAACGAGCCGACCGCCGCCGCCCTGGCGTACGGGCTGGACAAGGGCTCCAAGGAGCAGACCGTCCTGGTCTTCGACCTCGGTGGCGGCACCTTCGACGTGTCGCTGCTGGAGCTGGCCGAGGGCGTCATCGAGGTCAAGTCCACCTCGGGTGACAACCACCTCGGTGGCGACGACTGGGACCAGCGCATCATCGACCACCTGGTGAAGACCTTCCGTGGCGAGCACGGCATCGACCTGGCCCAGGACAAGATGGCCCTGCAGCGGCTCCGCGAGGCCGCCGAGAAGGCCAAGATCGAGCTGTCCGCCGCCACCACCACCAACATCAACCTGCCGTACATCACCGCCGGCGCGGCCGGCCCGCTGCACCTGGACGTGACGCTCAGCCGCGCCGAGTTCCAGCGGATGACGCAGGACCTGCTGGACCGCTGCAAGGGCCCGTTCGAGCAGGCCGTGAAGGACGCCGGGATCAAGGTCTCCGACGTCGACCACGTGATCCTGGTCGGCGGCTCGACCCGGATGCCGGCCGTGACCGACCTGGTCAAGCAACTCACCGGCCGCGACCCCAACAAGGGCGTCAACCCGGACGAGGTCGTCGCCGTCGGCGCGGCCCTGCAGGCCGGCGTGCTCAAGGGCGAGGTCAAGGACGTCCTGCTGCTCGACGTGACCCCGCTGAGCCTGGGCATCGAGACCAAGGGCGGCATCTTCACCAAGCTGATCGAGCGCAACACCACCATCCCGACCAAGCGGTCCGAGGTCTTCACCACGGCCGACGACAACCAGCCGTCGGTGCTGATCCAGGTCTTCCAGGGTGAGCGCGAGATCGCCGCCTACAACAAGAAGCTCGGCACCTTCGAGCTGACCGGCCTCCCGCCGGCGCCGCGCGGCGTCCCGCAGATCGAGGTCACGTTCGACATCGACGCCAACGGCATCGTGAACGTGCACGCGAAGGACCTGGGCACCGGCAAGGAGCAGAAGATGACGATCACCGGCGGCTCCTCGCTGCCGAAGGACGACATCGAGCGGATGCGCCGGGACGCCGAGGAGCACGCCGACGACGACAAGCGTCGGCGCGAGGAGGCGGAGACCCGCAACCTGGCCGAGGCGCTGCAGTGGCAGACCGAGAAGTTCCTCGCCGAGAGCGGCGACAAGCTGCCCACCGAGAACCGCGACCAGATCAACGAGGCCCTCGGCGAGCTGCGCGGCGCGCTCGGCGGCCAGGACATCGAGAAGATCAAGTCGGCCCACGAGCGGCTGGCCCAGGTCTCCCAGCAGGCCGGTTCGCTGCTCTACTCGCAGCAGGGCGAGCAGGGCGAGCAGCCCGGCGCGGCCGGCCCCGGTGCGGGCGCGGGCGCTGCCGGCGGCCCGCAGGCCGGCGGCGCGGACGACGTGGTCGACGCGGAGATCGTGGACGAGGACAAGAAGTGACGCTCCCCGGACACGGAACCACGGCTGAGGGATCGAGGTAGTCGCATGACGGAGAAGCCACGAGCCGCCGACCCGGCCTCCACCGGGTCGACGCCGGGTGGCTCCGCGCCCGCCGAGCAGGCCAACGGCGACGGGCCGCGGGTCGTCATCCGCAACAACCGCAAGATCGGCAAGACCGAGGAGACGCCCGCCGCGGCCGACGCCGGGGCGGACGCCCCGGCCGAGGGTCTGGTCGAGGAGGGCGAGGTCGTGGTCGACGAGATCGAGGTCGAGGCGACCTCGGTCTCCGGACCGCCGGTGGTGGACGCGCCGGCACAGCCGGTCGAGGAGGCCGCCGCGCCGGCCGCGCCGCTCGGCGCCGAGCTGGAGGCCCTCCGGGCCGAACTCGACGAGCGGACCCGGGACGTGCAGCGGGTGTCGGCGGAGTACGCCAACTACCGCAAGCGGGTGGACCGCGACCGCGCCCTGGTCCAGGAGCAGGCCACCGGCTCGGTGCTCGCCGCGCTGCTGCCGATCCTGGACGACCTGGACCGGGCCCGCGAGCACGGTGACCTGGTCGGGCCGTTCGGCACCGTGGCCGAGCAGCTCACCACGGCGCTGGGCAAGTTCGGGCTCACTCCCTTCGGGGAGCAGGGCGACCCGTTCGACCCGACCCGGCACGAGGCGGTCGCGCACCAGACCTCGGCCGACGTGGACGCGCCGACCTGCGTCCAGGTGATGCGCCGGGGCTACCTGCTCGGGGAGCGGCTGCTGCGGCCCGCGCTGGTCGCGGTCGCCGACCCGGAATAGTGCACGACCATCCGGTCGCCCCGCCTGCCCCGACCGGGCGGGTGGGGCGACCGGGCCACATCGCGAAGGGGGTGGACCGGTGAGTTCCAAGGACTGGATCGAGAAGGACTACTACGCCGCGCTCGGCGTGCAGAAGTCCGCCTCCTCGGACGAGATCAAGAAGGCGTACCGGAAGTTGGCCCGGGAGTCCCACCCGGACCACAACCCCGGTGACCCGAAGGCCGAGGAGCGGTTCAAGGCCGTCTCCGAGGCGTACGCGGTGCTCGGCGACGAGGCCAAGCGCCGCGAGTACGACGAGATGCGGTCGCTCTTCGGCTCGGGCGCGTTCCGGCGCGGCGCCCGGGGCGGGCAGCCCGGCGGCGGGGTGCCGTTCGACGTCTCCGACCTGTTCGGCGGCGCGGCCGGCGGCGGCGACACCCGGTTCGGCGGGGGCGGCTTCACCGACCTGTTCAGCACGATCTTCTCCGGTGGCGGGGCCGGTGGACCGGCCCGGGCCCGGGGCCCGGCGCGCGGTCGGGACGTCGAGGCCGAGGTGGCGCTCGACTTCGACGACGCGGTACGCGGGGTGACCCTCCCGCTGTCGCTGCGCGCGCCCGGGGTCTGCGACACCTGCCACGGCAACGGCGCGAAGCCCGGCACCCAGCCGAAGGCGTGCCCGGTCTGCCACGGCGCCGGGGTGACCAACCGCAACCAGGGGTCGTTCAGCTTCTCCGAGCCGTGCCGCAACTGCCAGGGCGTGGGCACCGTCGTGGAGGAGAAGTGCCCGGAGTGCCAGGGCACCGGCGGGGTGACCAAGACCCGGACGCTGAACGTGCGCTTCCCCGCCGGGGTGGCCGACGGTCAGCGGATCCGGTTGGCCGGGCGCGGTGAGCCGGGCGAGCGCGGCGGGCCGGCGGGTGACCTGTTCGTACAGGTGAAGGTCCGCCCGGACGAGCTGTTCGGGCGTACCGGGGACGATCTCACCCTGGCCGTCCCGATCACCTTCGCCGAGGCGGTGCTCGGCACCGACCTGCGGGTACCCACGCTCGACGGCGCGGTGACCCTGCGGGTGCCGCCGGGCACGCCGTCCGGCCGGGTGCTGCGGGCCCGCGGCAAGGGTGTGGTGCGCAAGGACGGGCAGGCCGGCGACCTGCTGGTCACGCTCGACGTGGTGGTGCCGGCGACGGTGTCGGACGAGGCCCGGTCGGCGCTGGAGTCGTTCGCGGCGCGGACGCCGCCGGCGGCTCGGGAACATCTCGACGCGCGGGTGCGTCGGGTCGGTTGACCGGTGGATCGGGTGCGGAGGTGAGCGGGATGTCGGGCGGATACGTCGGTTCGGATGACCCTGCCTACGAGGCCAAGGTGCTGATGATCTCGGTCGCGGCGCGGATGGCGGGCATGCACCCGCAGACCCTGCGCCAGTACGACCGACTGGGGCTGGTGCAGGCCGGCCGGGCGGCCGGCGGTGGGCGGCGCTACAGCGTGCGCGACGTGGTGCTGCTGCGCGAGGTGCAGCGGCTCAGCCAGGACGAGGGCGTCAACCTCGCCGGGGTCAAGCGGATCATCGGGCTGGAGCGACTGCTGGAGCAGGCGCAGCAGCGGGTGGCCCGGCTGGAGGCGGAGCTGGACGCCGCGTACCGGCGCATCGCCGAACTGGAGGCGATGGCCGCCTTCCCCGGTCGGGACCTGGTGCCCACCAACCGCACCTCCACCGCGCTCGTGGTGTGGCGGCCCCGCCGCACCGAGCGCTGAACACGCCCCGTCGCGCCCGGCCGCCTTCCGCGCGGCCGGGCGCGACCACGTCCACGCCCCGTCCGATGCCTGCGGCGTAGCGACCAGCGCCGCGGGCCGGCGGGTCGTCGGTGGAACACCATGGACGTGATCATGGGCGTTTGACGTACATGGCGTTCCACTCAGCGCGGTGTTGCCGGTTTGCCCGCGAGGGCGGCAGAGGCTTCGCTAGCCTGTGAATCAGGTCCAACCGACTCAATCCGGACTCCGATGGCAGGGGGAGCCATGGCGGAATCGGCGAAGAAGGTTGCCCAGCAGGCAGAGGACCGGCTCGACAAGGTGGCGAAGAACGTCCGGGAGAGGTTCGACCGGATCACCGAGGGCCGCTTCACTGACGAGATCAAGAACGGCAGGTTCGCCGATCAGGTCGACCACGGCGTCGACCAGGGGCGCGCCGAGGCGAGACGCCGCAATCAGGGTGGATCGGCACGCTGACGATCCGCCGACGTGCGGGCCGGGACCCACGGGGGGTCCCGGCCCGTTCGCCGTCCGGCGCGGGCCGAGACGCCGGTGTCGCCGTTGCGGGGTCGTCTCAGCTCGTGCGGGTCGGGGTGGGGCGCGCGTCGGCGGCCGGCTCGTGGACGGACGGCCACCAGGCGCGGTGGCCGAGCATGCCCAGCACCGCCGGCGCCAGCACCACCCGGATCACCGTCGCGTCCACCAGCACCGCCGTGGCCAGCCCGATCCCGATCATCTTGACCAGGGTGTCGTCGATGGCGGCGAAGCTGACGAAGACCACCGCCATGATGGTCGCCGCCGCCGTGATCACCCGGCCCGTCCCGGCCAGGCCGGCCACCACCGCCCGGTGCGGGTCCCCGGTGCGCCGGTACTCCTCCTGCACCGAGGAGAGCAGGAACACCTCGTAGTCCATGGAGAGCCCGAAGAGGATCGCGAAGAGCAGCATCGGCACCACCGACATGATCGGCACCGGTTGATCCACCCCGAGCAGGGACAACCCCCAACCCCACTGGAAGACCGCGACCAGCACGCCGTACGCGGCGCCGATGGAGAGCAGCGCCATCAGCGCGGCCTTCACCGCGATCAGCGGCGCCCGGAACATCGCCACCAGCAGCAGGCCGCCGGCCACCACCACGCCGAGCACCACCCAGGGCAGCCGGCGGGCGACCGCGTCGGCCATGTCGATCATGTACGCCGTCTGGCCGCCGACCGCCACCCGCGCGCCGTCGGGGCCCAGCGCCGAGGGTCCGACGGTACGGCGGATCCGGTGCACCAGATCGGCGACCTGCTGGTCCTGCGGCGCGTGCCGGGGCACCACGGTGAGCAGCGCCAGGGTGCCGTCCGGGCTGCGTACCGGCGGGGTGGCCAGTGCCACCTCGGGATCGGCGGTGAGCGCGTCGGCCAGTCGGGCGAGGGAGCCGTCGGTCGGTGTGCCGGCGGGCCGGTGCACCGCCAGGACGAGCGGCGCGTTCCAGCCCGGCCCCAGTTCCCGCCGCACGGTGTCGTACGCCTGCCGCTGCGGCCAGCTCTCCGGCTGGTTGCCGTCGTCCGGGGTGCCCAGTCGCAGGGTGAGCAGCGGGGCGGCGAGCCCCAGCAGCACCACCGTGGCACCCACCCCGTACGCGACCCGTCTCCGGTCCAGGTGCCACCCCCACCGCACCCACCACCCCGGCCGCCCCCGCTCCCCACTCACGCCCCCGCCCGGCTGCCCGGCCCCGCCCGGCCTCCCGGCCCCGCTTCCATCTGTGTCGATCAAGAGGTTTGGGTCCACATCCGGCCCGTTTCCGGACCCGAACCTCTTGATCACCGACGCTGCCCCCGCCGACACCGACGCTGCCCCCGCCGACACCGACGCTGCCGACGCCGTCCCGGCCCTCGCGGATGGCGACGTCGACGTCTCCGCCGCCCCAGGCGGCGGGTTGCGGCGGCGGGGGAGGCGGCCGAGGTTGACGCGGGGGCCGAGCAGGCCGAGGAGGGCGGGTAGGAGGGTGAGGGCGGCGACCATCATCGCGGCGACCGTCAGCGCGGCGGCCACGCCCAGCGCGCCGACGAACGGGATGCCGGTGAACACCAGCCCGAGGATGGCGACCACGACGGTCGCGCCCGCGAAGAGGACGGCGTGCCCGGCGGTGGCGACGGCCCGGCCGGCGGCGGCCACCGTGGGCAGCCCCTCGGCGAGGGCGGCGCGGAACCGGGTGACCACGAAGAGCGCGTAGTCGATGCCGGCGCCGAGCCCGAGCATCACCGCCACGATCGGCGCGGCGGTGGGGATCTCCGTGGTCGCGGCGGCGATCAGCATCAGGCCGGTGCCGACCACCAGCCCGGCGAGCGCCACCAGGATCGGCAGCCCGGCCGCCACCGCCGAGCCGAACGCCACGAGCAGCACCAGCAGGGCGACGCCGAGCCCGACCGCCTCCGCCGGCCCGGTCTCCGGCTCGAAGGCCAAGTCGACGACGAGGCCACGGAAGGTGACCTCGACGCCGTGTGCGCGTACCTGGCCGGCGGCCGCGTCGAGCCGGTGGTACGCCTCGGGCCCGAGGTCGCCGAGTTCCTCGCCGTAGCGGACGGTCCCGACGGCGGTGCGGCCGTCCGGTGCGACCACCCCCCGGCCCGCGAGCGGGTCCTCGACGGCGGTGACGCCGGGCTGGCGGCGGATCGCCGCCGTCATCGCCGTGATCGCGGCCTGCCGCTCGGGGGTGCGCAGGTCCCCGTCGGGGCTGTGCCAGACCACTTCGGCGCTGGCCGCGCCGTACTCGGGGAAGGCGTCGCGGGCCAGGTCGGCGGCGCGTTGGGACTCCGCTCCGGGGATCCGGAAGTCGTTGACGAAGCCGCCGCCCACCGCCGGTCCGACGGCGATCAGGGCGACGGCCGCCAGCAGCCAGAGGCCGAGGGTGCGCCAGGGGTGGCCGGCGGTGGCGCGGCCGAGCCGATCGAGGGTCCGTTCCATGGGAGCAGAAAAACACACTGACTGCATTTTTGCAACGAGTGCAGTTAGGCAGCCGGTGCAGTAACCTGTCGGGATGACGACCGGCCCGGGCCTGCGGGAGCGCAAGAAGGAGCGCACCCGCCAGGCGTTGATCTCCGCCGCCCTGGAGCTGTTCGCGCAGCGCGGGTACGACGCCACGACCGTCGCCGACATCGCGGCCGGAGCGGACGTCTCCACCCGGACCTTCTTCAGCTACTTCCCGAGCAAGGAGGAGATCCTCTTCGCCGACACCGAGGAGCGACTGGCGCTGGCCTTCGCCGTCATCGACGAACGGCGGCCCGGCGACGAGCCGGTGGACGTGCTGGTCCGCGCGATCACCGTCATCCTCGACCGGGCCGAGCGGTTCGGTCAGGTCTTCGACCGTGCGGTCCCGGTGCGGATCCGCATGGTCTTCTCGGTGCCGTCGGTGCAGGGGATGGCGCTGCGACGGCTGCTCTCCGCCCAGCGGCGGTTGGCCGACCGGCTGCACGCGGCCTTCCCGGACCGGCTGGACCGGGTCGAGGCCGCCGCCGTGGTGGGGGCGCTCGTCGGCGCGGTGGTGAACACCCTGCTCTCGCTGGCGGAGTCACCGGAGCATGCGGAGCAACTGCTCACCGGGGACCCCGAACCGGTCCTCGGGCACCTGCGCCGCGCGGTCGACGTCGCCGTACGCGGCATCGCGTCGCGCTGACCGGCGGCGGGTCAGCAGAACGCGCTGATCGGCAGCGGGTCAGCCGATCCGGCGGTTCTCCCGGACCAGGCCACCCTCGCACCAGTCGCGGTACACGAAGAGGTCCTGCCGGGCGAGCAGCACCCGGCTGTTGTGCGCCCAGTTGCGCATCAGCTCGTCGCCCTCCCGCTCGGCCTGCTCGACCAGCTTGCGGAAGCGGCGCTTCGGGTGGGCCCGGAAGTTCGTCCGGATCCCGTCCGCCGCGTAGATGTAGAGGCAGTGCAGGGCGAACCGGCGGGCCGGGCAGCCCGGGTCCATGGCCAGGTCGAAGAGGGTGAGCACCAGGTGGTCCCCGGCGACGAGCAGGTCCCAGTCCGGCGGCATCGACGACAGCGGCACCGAGTCGGGGTGGTACGCCCAGGCCCGCAACTCCGCCGCCGACGGGTCGACGGGGTTGGCGAAGCCGTGGAACGTCGAATCCTGCGCGTTCACCGGCCAACCTTCCGCTCGCCCGCGGGGCGTTCCGGCCACCCGCGGGACCCCTGGCTTGCTGGGGCGAAACGGTAGCCGCAGGCAGCGGGCCGACGGAAGAGGCGGTCGGGACCAATTCGGCAACGGCCGGACCGGCCGGGTCACCCGTACGGGCGACCCGGCCGGGTGGACTCAGTCCGTCGCGGTGACCGGCTCCGGGCGGCGCACGACCGCCCGCCGCCGCAGCCAGGCCTTGAACCAGGCCATGTCGGGCAGCCGGGCCAGCATCGGCCCGGTCACCACCGTGATCAGCACGTACGCCGTGGCGAGCGCCGCGAGCCGGGGCTCGACGGTGCCGGCGGCCACCGCGAGGCCGGCGATGACGATGGAGAACTCACCGCGTGGCATCAACGCGAAGCCGGCCCGCCAGCGACCGGGCTCGGCGATGCCGACCCGCCGGGCCGCCAGGTAGCCGGTGAGCAGCTTGGTGCCCATGGTGACCACCGCCAGGGCCAGCGCCGGCAGCAGCACCGGAGGCATGTCCCGGGGGTCGGTGACCAGGCCGAAGAAGACGAAGAACACCGCCGCGAAGAGGTCCCGCAGCGGGGAGAGCAGCTCCGTCGCGTGGTGCGCGACCGGCCCGGAGAGCGCGATGCCGACCAGGAACGCACCGACCGCGGCGGAGACCTGGAGCTTGGCCGCGACGCCGGCGACCAGCAGGGTCAGGCCGAGCACGCCGAGCAGCAGCGCCTCCGGATCCTTCGCCGACATCGCCGTGGAGATGACGTTGCCGTACCGGATGGCGACGACCAGCACCACGGCCACGGTGAGCACCGCGACGGCCAGGCTGATGCCGCCCTTGACCAGCCCGACGCCGGCCAGCAGGGCGGTGACCAGCGGCAGGTAGAGCGCCATGGCCAGGTCCTCGATGACCAGGACGGAGAGGATCACCGGGGTCTCCCGGTTACCGACCCGGCCCAGGTCGTTGAGGACCTTGGCGATCACCCCGGAGGACGAGATCCAGGTGATGCCGCCGAGCACCACGGCGGCCACCCAGCCCCAGCCGAGCAGCAGCGCGAACGCGAAGCCGGGCAGGGCGTTGAGCAGCGCGTCGATCAGCCCGGCGGGGGCGGCGGAGCGGAGATTGCCGACGAGTTCGTTGGCGCTGTACTCCAGGCCGAGCATGACCAGCAGCAGGATGACGCCGATCTCGGCGCCGACGGCGAAGAACTCCTCGCTGGCGGCGAGTTCGAGCACGCCGCCGTGGCCGAAGGCGAGGCCGGCGATCAGGTAGAGGGGGATCGGGGAGACGCCGAAGCGGCGGCTGAGCCGACCGAGCAGACCGAGCAGGAAGAGGAGCGCGCCGACCTCGACGAGCAGTGTCGTGGTTTCGTGCATCCGCGCCTCAGCCGTCCGGGTCGCTGTCGGCGAGGATCGCGGTGACGCCGTCGAGCCCCTGGCGGGTGCCGACCACGACCACCACGTCACCGGCCGCGAAGCGGAAGGTGGGATCCGGGGAGACGTTCACCTCGCCCTGACGGAGCACCGCCACGATCGAGGCGCCGGTGCGGGTACGCGCGTGGGTGTCGCCGAGCCGCTTGTTGACGTACTTCGACCCTGCCGGGATGGCGATCTGCTCGGTGAGCAGCCCGGCGGCCTGCTCGCGCAGACCGGAGAGCTGGCCGAGCATCAGCGACGCGCCGAGGATGTCGGCGAGCGCCTCCGCCTCGTCGTCGGTCAGCGGGATGTCGTGCTGGCAGGAATCGGGATCGTCCGGGTCGTACAGGACGAGGTCACGGCGGCCATTGCGGTGGGAGACCACGCCGAGGCGGCGGCCGGATTCCGTCATCAGATCATGACGTACGCCGATCCCCGGTAGGGCAGTCTGTTCGACACGTACTCGCACCCGGGGAAGGCTACTCCCTCAAGGAGGCGTCCATGATCGGTCGTCCGATCCGCCCGCTGGTCGGCCTGCTGCTCGTACCGGCGCTGGTGGCCTGCTCGGTGGTGGGTGACGTCCGGCGGGACCCGCCGGCCCGGACGTCCGCGCCACCCGGGTCGGTCGCGCCCGCGCCGCCGCCGTCGGCGCAGCCCCCCGCCGAGGTGCGCCCCGTCCGGGTCGCCGTGCCCGCGCGGTACGACCCGCCGTACCTGGAGTTCGTCGACGCCGACCACGGCTGGGCCCTCTTCGCCACCTGCGACGGCGGCCCACCGGGGCGGAACTGTCCGGCGCTGCTCTTCGGCACCGTCGACGGTGGCTGGTCCTGGCGGTCGCTGCGGCACCCCCGGCCGGTGGCGGAGGGCCAGCAGCTCTACGCCGCCCGGGGGCTGCTGGTGCTCTGGGCCGAGCCGCACGGCTGGTACACCTCGACCGACGGCGGCGCGCGGTTCTCCCGTTCCGCCGGGGTGCCGGCGGCGTGGACGGCCGCGCAGGGCCGGTTCCAGGTCGACGAGGCCACCGGGAAGGTGGCCGAGTGGGACGGGCGGCGACTGCGCCCGCTGGCCGCGCAGCCGTCCGTGCCCGGGTTGAACACCGTCGACGGCAGTGACGGCCTGCTGGTGGTGGCCGCCGGGGCGGTCGACGGGAAGCCGTACGCGGCGGTGTCGTTCGACCGGGGGCGGCGCTGGCTGTCCACTCCGGTGCCCGCGCCCGACGGCGAGGTGGGCCCGGTACGGGCGCTGGTCGAGCCGGACGGCACGGCGTGGCTGGTCGGCGAGCGGCCGGACCGGACGGGCTGGCCGGGGTTGTGGCGGCTGCGGGGAGGCTGGGAGCCGGTGGGGGTGGACGGGCATCCGACGGAGCTGCGTTCCGTCGCGCCGATCGGCGGCGGGCTGCTCGCGGTGACCGGCTCGCGCGGGGCGGGCGTGGTGGGTGACGGCTACGCCGACCTGCCCTGGCCGATCGGACCCGAGCACCACCTGCGGGTGCTGGCCGACAGCACACTGGCCGCGACCGGCGGGCCCGGCGAGGTGCTGCTCGGCGTCGGGTACCAGACCGACCGGCGGTGGATCCGGGTGCTCGTCTCCGGAGAGTGAGCTGGCTCACACCGCTAGAGTTGAGCGGAATACGCTCAACTCTGGTTGTGTCGCTACTGATGGACACGCCGATCCGGGGGAGCCCATGAACACCGAACGCCTCACCACCAAGAGCCGCGAGACCATCACCGGCGCCGTCGCCCTGGCCAACCAGCGCGGCCACGCCACCGTCGAGCCCTGGCACCTGCTGCTGGCCCTGCTGGACACCGAGGGTTCCACCGCCGCCGGGCTGCTGCGTGCCGTCGGCGCCGACCCCACCGAGCTGCGCCGGGTCGCCCAGCGTGCGGTCGACGCGCTGCCCGCCGCCCGTGGCTCCAGCATCGCCGAGCCCACGCTGGCCCGCGAGTTCGTCAACGCCATCGGCGCCGCCGAGCAGATCGCCCGGCCGCTGGGCGACGAGTACACCTCCACCGAGCACCTGCTCGCCGGGCTGGCCCGGGTCGGCGGCGCCGTCGCCGGCGCGCTGAGGACCGCCGGAGCCACCGAGGAGAATCTGGTCGCCGCCTTCCCCACCGTCCGGGGCGGGGACCGGCGGGTCACCACCGCCGACCCGGAGCAGACCTACCAGGCCCTGGCCAAGTACGGCGTGGACCTGACCGCCAGCGCCCGCGACGGCAAGATCGACCCGGTGATCGGCCGGGACTCGGAGATCCGCCGGGTGATCCAGGTGCTGTCCCGGCGTACCAAGAACAACCCGGTGCTGATCGGCGAGCCCGGCGTCGGCAAGACCGCCATCGTCGAGGGCCTGGCCCAGCGGATCGTCGCCGGTGACGTGCCCGAGTCGCTGCGGGACAAGAAGCTGGTCTCGCTCGACCTCGGCGCGATGGTCGCCGGCGCCCAGTACCGGGGCCAGTTCGAGGAGCGGCTGAAGTCCGTCCTGGAGGAGATCAAGAACTCCAACGGGCAGGTCATCACCTTCCTCGACGAGCTGCACACCGTCGTCGGCGCCGGCAAGGGCGAGGGTTCGATGGACGCCGGCAACATGCTCAAGCCGATGCTGGCCCGGGGCGAGCTGCGGATGGTCGGCGCGACCACCCTCGACGAGTACCGCGAGCACATCGAGAAGGACCCGGCGCTGGAGCGCCGCTTCCAGCCGGTGCTGGTCGGCGAGCCGACCATCGAGGACACCATCGGCATCCTGCGCGGCCTGAAGGAGCGCTACGAGGTGCACCACGGCGTACGGATCACCGACGCCGCCCTGGTCGCCGCCGCCGGCCTCTCCGACCGCTACATCACCGACCGGTTCCTGCCGGACAAGGCGATCGACCTGGTCGACGAGTCCGCCTCCCGGCTCCGGATGGAGATCGACTCCCGTCCGGTCGAGGTGGACGAGATCGAGCGGGCGGTACGCCGGCTGGAGATCGAGGAGATGGCGCTGGCCAAGGAGCCGGACGCCGCCTCCGCCGAGCGCCTCGAACGGCTGCGCAAGGAGCTGGCCGACAAGCGTGAGCAGCTCACCGCCCTCTCCGAGCGCTGGCAGCTGGAGAAGAGCCACATCACCAAGCTCTCCACCGCCAAGGAGGAGCTGGAGCGGCTCGGCGGCGAGGCCGAACGGGCCGAGCGCGACGGTGAGCTGGAGCGCGCCGCCGAGCTGCGCTACGGCCGGATCCCCGCCCTCAACGCCGAGCTGAAGCGGGCCGAGGAGGAGCTGGCCCGGCTCCAGGCCGACGGCGCCATGCTCAAGGAGGAGGTCGGCGCGGACGACATCGCCGCCGTGGTCGCCTCCTGGACCGGCATCCCGGCCGGCCGGCTGCTGGAGGGCGAGACGGCCAAGCTGCTCCGGATGGAGGAGTCGCTGCGGGCCCGCGTGGTCGGGCAGGCCGAGGCGGTCGGCGCGGTCTCCGACGCGGTCCGCCGGGCCCGGGCCGGCGTCGCCGACCCGGACCGCCCGACCGGCAGCTTCCTCTTCCTCGGCCCGACCGGTGTGGGCAAGACCGAGCTGGCCAAGGCCCTCGCCGAGTTCCTCTTCGACGACGAGCGGGCGATGGTCCGCATCGACATGAGCGAGTACGGCGAGAAGCACTCCGTCGCCCGCCTGGTCGGCGCCCCGCCCGGGTACGTCGGGTACGAGGAGGGCGGGCAGCTCACCGAGGCGGTGCGCCGCCGGCCGTACTCGGTGATCCTGCTGGACGAGGTGGAGAAGGCCCACCCGGACGTCTTCGACATCCTGCTCCAGGTGCTCGACGACGGCCGGCTCACCGACGGCCAGGGCCGCACGGTGGACTTCCGCAACGCGATCCTGATCCTCACCTCGAACCTCGGGTCGTCGGTGATCAGCGACCTGACGCTGGCCGAGGAACAGCGCCGGGAGGGCGTCCTCGCGGTGGTCCGGTCGCACTTCAAGCCGGAGTTCCTCAACCGTCTCGACGACATCGTGGTCTTCGCCGCGCTGCGCGGTGACGACCTGCGCGCCATCGTCGACATCCAGCTCGACCGGATGCGGAAGCGGCTGGCGGACCGCCGGCTCGGCCTGGAGATCACCGAGGCCGCCCGGGGGTGGCTCGCCGAGCACGGCTACGACCCGATCTACGGCGCCCGCCCGCTGCGTCGACTGGTCCAGTCGGCCATCGGCGACCAGCTCGCCAAGGCCCTCCTGGCCGGTCGGATCCGCGACGGCGACACGGTGAAGGTCGACCTGGCCGACGCCAAGGACGCCCTCACCGTCACCTCCGCCTGACCCACCCCGGGCCGGCCCCGCCCCCTCGGGCAGGGCCGGCCCGGCGCGGGTGGGTGGGAGCGGGTGGGGCGGGGAAAGGATGGGGGCATGTTCGGGATGGGGAAGAAGAAGAGCGGCGACCCGGAGTGGGACGCGGCCGTCGAGGAACTGGCCGGGGCGGACACGGTGGCCTTCGGCGGGGTCGGGATCGCGGGGACGCTGCTGCCCGTGACGGAGGCGTACCGGCGGGTCGAGGCGGCGCTCGCCGAACGGCCCGAGGCGGTCCGCGAGGAGGTCGACCGGCTGCTGCGGCGCGGCTCGCCCGCCGGCAAGGCGTACGCGGCGACGCTGCTGGAACGCCTCGACCCGGCGGCGGCCCGGGACGCCTGGTCGCGGCTGCGCGAGGACCCCGGCGAGTTCACCACCTTCAGCGGCTGCGTGATGGGCAGCGCGAACCTGCGCGAGTACGCGGCCGACCGGCTCGCCGGACTGTAGCCGTTCGGTCGAGCCGGCCGGGGCTGCGCGCGGGAAGATCCACCCGTAGCTTGCCCGCATGACACCGCCTGCCGCCGCCCCGGCACGCCCGCCCCGTCCCACCCCGGTCACCGTCGCCTTCTGGTTGCAGGTCGCCGCCGTCGTCGTGCTCCTCGCCCTGATCGGGTTCGTGGTCTGGCAGGCGTTCGACTGGAACGCCCGGATCGACCGGGTGGCGCGCGCCGTGCCGGACGCCGACCCGACCGAGGTGGACAGCGAGCGCTTCGGAAACATCGTGATGACCGCGCTGGTGGGCCTGCCCGCGTTGTTCCTCGCCGGCTGGCTCGGCGGCACCGCCGTGGGCCTGCGCCGGGGCAGCAACATCGCCCGGATCCTGGTCTTCGTGGCCGGTGGCTTCCAACTGCTGCTCCTCTTCGGCCAGGGCTGCACCGGCGTGCTGATGATCCCGTTCCTCTTCGCCCTCGGCGAACCCGAGGAGTGGGACCCGGAACTGGACGGCCCGTACCCGCCGGAGGAGTCGAAGTTCCTCCGGGCCCTCTATGACGACGACGGCGGCGTCCTGCGCGAGGACCTCCTCTTCGGCCTCGGCGCCGGCGGCTGGGCGCTGGTCGTCGCGTTGACGCTGGCGGTGGTGGTGCTGCTGGCGCTGCCGGCGGCCCGGCACTGGTACGTGCCGTCGACCGCCGAGGTCGGCCGTCCGGTGGGCCCACCCGCGCCGGCCACCTTCATGCTGCCGCCCGGCTACATGATCTGCCCCGACCCCCGGGCGCACGGCGCGCCACCGCACCCCCCGACCGCCGTGACTCCGGCCGGGGCACCCGCCGTGACCCCGGCCGAAGCTCCCGCCGACGCCTCGGCGGAGACGGTCGCGGCCCCGGATCCGGAGACCCCCCGTAACTGACCCCTCACTCAACTGTGCACCGGTTTCCCCAGGTGCGCGCGGTTGTTACCGTCTCCGCCGACGCACGTGGGGAGGCGGTCGCGGTGGACGGGTCGGTGGCGTGGCTGGTGACGGTGGTGGGGTGTCTGGTCGGGGTCGCGGGGGTGGTGGTGGCCGTGGTCGCCCTCGGTCGGGCGCGCAGGCGGCCGAAGCAGGCGGGGCCGGGTGACCCGTTCCGGGACACCGACGCCGACGCGCTGCGCGGTGACCCACGGAAGCTGAAGCCCGGCGACATCGTCGAGATCCGCCAGGTGTCGTACGCGGTCCGCGGCTCGGTGCACCTGGTCGAAGGGGCGTGGAGCTGGGCCGAGCACCTGCTCGACACGGTCGACGGCGCGAAGCGCTGGCTCTCCGTGGAGGAGGACCCGGATCTGGAGCTGGTGCTCTGGGAAGCCGAGCCGGGCGCCACCGTCACCCCCGGCGCGCCCACCCTCGACTTCGCCGGCCGCCGCTACGCCTGGGAGGAGTCCGGGCAGGCCCGGTACTCGGCCACCGGCAGCACCGGCCTCGACCCCAGCGGCACGGTCCGCTACCACGACTACCGGGCCCAGGGCGGCGCCCGGCTCGCCTTCGAGGCGTACGGGGAGGCGGGCTGGGAGGTCGCCCGGGGCGAGCGGCTGCACCGCTCCGAGGTGATGGTCTACCCGCAGGGCGGCCCGGAGCAGGTGAGCTGAGGTGCTGGTCAGCATCGACACCCCGTACGTCGACACCAGCGCCGCCGACCTCGGGCTGGCGCTCGGCGGACCCGAACTGCCCGCGCTGGCCGTCCGCGACCTGGACCTGCCGGGCGGCGTACGGCTGCGGCTGCGGCTGCTCGGCGCCTCCCATCAGGTCGTCCTGCCGACCCCGACCGGTGACCTCACCGAGACGGTGGCCTGCCTGCCCGGCCGGCCCCCGCACCTGCCCGGGACGCTGCACGACGAGCCCAACGGCTACCGGTTCACCGCCACGGTGCTCCGGCCGCCCGCCGGTGAGCTGCGCGCCCGGGTCGCGGCGCTCCGCGCCGACCTGGCCGACGACCCGTACGCGCTGGTCGGCGTCTTCCCCGGTGACCCGGACGCGGTCACCGCGCTCGCCGTACGCCCCGACCCGCCGGACGGGTCGGTGGGCTGGCGCACCTGGCACGCGTATCCCCAGACCAATGAGCTGGTCCTGACCGAGACGGTGGTGGCACTGCGATGACGTACCGGAGATGGTTCGTGGTGGGGGTGGCCTTCGCGGTCATCGGCGCCCTGGTGGCCGCCTTCGCGATCTTCTACGGCAGCTTCTCCCCGCGCGGCTACGTCGAGGACCGCTACACCCGTGCGGCCGGGCAGGACATCGGCGGCGACGCGATCGCGTACACCTCGAACAAGTCGCCGAGCCAGGTGGCGCAGGACGTGACCGCCGCCTGGCAGCCGGCCGACCAGTACGTCGACGGCAGTGGTGTCTACCTGCGCTACGACGACGACTCGGTGGTGATCCTGCCGATCGCCACCGGCTCGGTGATCCTGCTGGAACGCCTCCGCACCGCCTACCCGCGCTACCACTCCACCGTGGGCAACCACTGGGGCTGGGGCCGGGGCAGCACCGTGCGCGGTGGCGGCCCCGGCAGCGGCAAGTAGTCCGACCCGAACGACACCCCTGGAGTCCCCCTGTGCAGACCCTGGTCACCGATCTGCTGGTCACGCTCGCCTACGGCGTGGTCGGCGTCGTCCTGATGGCCGTCGGCTACGCCCTCGTCGACATCGCCACCCCCGGCAAGCTCCACGAGCTGATCTGGACCGAACGCAACCGGAACGCCGCCCTGCTGCTCGCCTCGAACCTGGCCGGCGTCGGCATCATCGTGGTCGCCGCCATCGCCGCCAGCGCGGACGACTTCGTCCTCGGCCTGATCGGCGCGTCCGCGTACGGGCTCCTCGGCCTGGTCATCATGGCCGCGGCGTTCCTGCTGCTCGACGCGGCCACCCCGGGCCGGCTCGGCGAGATCCTGGTCGACCCGGAGCCGCACCCCGCGGTCTGGGTCTCCGCCGTCGTCCACCTCGCCACCGGCGCGATCATCGCCGCCGCGATCAGCTGATGGCGACCGGCACGTCTCCCGGGACGCCGCCGGGAAAGCAGAACTCCCGGGCGGTGACGATCATCATCGTCGTCTCGACGATCCTCTGCTGCGTCGGATCGATCCTCTACCCGAGCTGGGGCGCGGTCTTCGGAAGCGACAACTCCGACGACGTCCCGCCGCCGGTCGCGCAGGAGCGCGACGACACCGTGGCGGTCCTGGCGCGTTCCTCGGCCAGCCAGGGCGTCTGCTACGGCTGGGAGCTGACGGACTACTTCGGCTACGGCGACCCGGTCAGCGTCGGCTCCAACCTCGGTGACGGGGTCGCGGTCGAGAAGAACCCGTCCTGCCCGCGCTGGGTGCAGGTCCGCGTCCGGGTCTACTACCCGTCGCAGAGCAGCGAGAGCGACGACAACGCCTACGTCGACGTGAGCGGATCCGGTGACTTCTCCTCCACCGAACTGCTGCGGATCGAGAACGGCCTGGAGCGGCTCGGGATCACCGAGAAGGTCCTCATCGACGACCCGGGCTGGGGTGTCACCCGGGCTGCGGTGATGCTGCCGCTGCTGGCCGTCGAGGTCGGGGCCGTCGAGCCGGCCACCACGCCGGCCCCGGCCGCCACGGCGCCGTCGCCGCTGCCCGACCCCGGCAGCGACCTGTGGCGGGACCGCTGGGGCTACCTGCTCGCCGCCGGTGGCCTGCTGCTGGTCACCGCGCTGCTGGTCACCGTGGGCCTCGTGCAGCGCCGCCGGCAGCGCCGCAAGGCCGTGCCCGCGCAGCGCGCCGGGGCGGACCCGGCGCCGTCGCGTACCCCGGAGAAGGCGTGACCGTCGACGTGCCGCCGGTCCCGGCCGACGCCGGACCGGCGGCGCGCCCGCGCTGGCGGCTGGCCCGGGCGGCGGTGCTGCTCGCGGTCTTCGTCTGCGCGGCCTGCGGCCTGGTGTACGAGCTGGCGCTGGTCGCGCTCGGCAGCTACCTGATCGGTGACACGGTCGGGCAGGCGTCGATCGTGCTGGGTGTGATGGTCTTCGCGATGGGCGTCGGCGCGCTCGTCGCGAAGCCGTTGCAGTCCCGGGCCGCCGCCGCGTTCGCGGTGATCGAGCTGACCCTGGCCCTGCTCGGCGGGTTGTCGGTGCTCGGCCTCTACGCCGCCTTCGCCTGGCTGGACCTCTACGGCCCGGCGCTGGTCGGCACCGCGTTCGTGCTCGGCCTGCTGATCGGCGCGGAGATCCCGCTGCTGATGGTGATGCTGCAACGTATCCGGGAGCAGTCCGCCGGCAGCGCGGTCGCCGACCTGTTCGCCGCCGACTACGTCGGCGCGCTGCTCGGCGGGCTGGCCTTCCCGTTCCTGCTGATCCCGGTCTTCGGGCAGCTCAAGGGCGCCCTGGTGGTCGGCGCGGTGAACGCCGTCGCCGGCCTCGCCCTGGTCTGCACGGTGTTCCGCAAGGAGCTGAGCCGCCGGGCGCGGATCGCGCTCGGCGCCGGCTCCGTCGTGGTCGCCCTCTGTCTGTCCTACGCCTGGGTCACCGCCGCCGAGTTCGAGGTGACCACCCGCCAGCAGCTCTACCGGGACCCGGTGGTGCACGCCGAGCGCTCCCGCTACCAGGAGATCGTGCTGACCCGGTCGGTGCGCGAGGCCGGGCACGCCGAGACCGACCTGCGGCTCTACCTCAACGGCGACCTCCAGTTCAGTTCCGTCGACGAGTACCGCTACCACGAGGCGCTGGTGCACCCGGCGCTGAACGGCCCACGCGGCGAGGTGCTGGTGCTCGGCGCCGGTGACGGGCTCGCCGTGCGGGAGATCCTGCGCTACCCGGACGTACGCCGGGTGACGGTGGTCGACCTGGACCCGGCGGTGGTGGCGTTGGCCCGCCGCGAGCCGCAGCTGCGCAGGCTCAACGGTGACGCCTTCGCCGACCCCCGGGTCCGGGTGATCAACGTCGACGCGTTCGGCTGGCTGCGTACCGCCGCGGACCGCTTCGACGTGGTGGTGGCGGACCTGCCCGACCCGGACGAGACGGCCACCGCCAAGCTCTACACGGTCGAGTTCTACGCGCTGGCCCGGGCGGTGCTCGCCGACGGCGGGCGGCTGGTGGTGCAGTCCGGGTCGCCGTACTTCGCGCCCCGGTCGTACTGGTCGATCGAGGCGTCGGTGCGGGCGGCCGGCTTCGCCACCACGCCGTACCACGTGGACGTGCCCTCCTTCGGTGACTGGGGCTTCCTGCTCGCCGTGCCGGGGGCGACCGCGCCGGCGTTGGCGCTACCGGCCGACGTCCCGCCGCTGCGCTTCCTCGACCCGGCGGTGCTGCGCGCGGCGGCGGCGTTCCCCGCCGACCGGCGTCGCGTGGACGTGCCCGCCTCGACGTTGTTGCAGCCCAGGGTGCTGGAGTACGCCCGCGCGGAGTGGCGCGGCTACTAGCGTCGGACGGGTGTCACCGTCCCGTCGTCGCCGGCTCCCGCCCCGTGCGGTGGACGCCGCCGGCTACCTCCAGGCGTTCGTGCTCGCCGGAGTGGCGACCGTGCTGGTCACCCGCGCCTACCTCCAGGCGACGGGCTGGCCACAGCTCGGCGGGGGCGGCCTGCACATCGCCCACGTGCTCTGGGGCGGCCTGCTGATGGCCGTCGGGATGGGCGTGGCGCTGGTCTTCCTCGGCGGCGCGGCGCGGACGCTCGGGGCGGTCCTCGGCGGGATCGGCTTCGGGCTCTTCATCGACGAGGTGGGCAAGTTCGTCACCGCCCGCACCGACTACTTCTACCGCCCGGCCGCCTCCATCATCTACGCCGTGTTCGCCCTGCTCGTGGTGATCACGCAGGCGTTGCGCGGCCGGACCCGGCTCACCTCCGGCGAACGGGTGGCGAACGCCCTGGACACCGTGGTCGGCGGCGTCGGCCGGGGGCTCACCGACCGGCGGCGGGTGGCCGCCCTGCGCCTGGTCCGTGGCGCCGGGCCGGACGTCGAGTACGCCGTGTCCCAACTCCTCGACGCGGTGCCGCACCGGGACCCGCCGCCCCGCCGGTTCTGGCAGCCCTGGCTGGTCCGGCTGCGCGCCTGGGCGATCCGGCTGATCACGGCCCGCCGGGTGGTCTCGCTGGTGGTGGTCTACCTGATCGTCGAGCCGGTGGTCACCGTGGTCGCGGTGGCGGTGGACGGGGTGACCGGCGAGTTGGACGAGGCGCGGGAGTGGGGCGCGGTGGTCGGAGTGTCCGCCTCCGCGCTGGTCGCGGCGGTGCTGGGCATCCGGGCGGCGTTCCTGCTGCGGCGGGACCGGCCCGGCGCGTTCCGCCTGTTCAAGCTGGCCCTGCTGGTCGACCTGCTCTTCGGCCAGCTCTTCAACTTCACGGTCAACCAGTTCGGCGCCCTGGCCGCGCTCGGGCTGGACCTCTTCCTGCTCGCGGTGGTGACCGCGGAGGCCCGCCGGCTGCGCGCCGAGGCCGACTGACCCGGCCCGGTCGCGTCCGGCCGGGACGGCCCGGCGGCGGGACGCCCGTGCGCGCCGGTCCGGCGGCGGGTCGCCCGAGCACGGCGCGCGGAGGTGGGCCGGAGTGGATACCGTGTGGGACGCGATCCAAGGGAAGGAGAATCGTGGTCGATTCCCAGCACACACCGGCCCGCGCCCGGCCGGCCGTGGTGACGATATCCAGCTACCTGCTGATTCTGTTCGCCGTGCTCCAGGTCATCAGCCTCATCATCACTCTCAGCACCATCGGCGCCCTCCGGGAGGCGCTGGAGGAGGCGTACCGCGGCACCGCCGCGAACGGCGCACAGAACGTCGCCGACTTCGCCATCGCGTTCGCCATCGGTGGCTCCGTGGTCGGGCTGCTGCTCGCCATCGTGCTCGCGGTGCTCGGCCTCTTCAACAACCGCGGCTCCAACGGCACCCGGATCGCCACCTGGGTGCTCGGCGGCATCCTCTTCTGCTGCTGCGGCTTCGGCACGATCAGCAACGCGGCCGGCGGCTTCGCCAACAACGCCGGCCCCGCCAACGGCGACATGCCCAGCGGCGAGGAGGTCCAGCGCCGGATCGAGGAGGCGCTGCCGTCCTGGTACGGCCCGGTGACCATCCTGCTCGCGGTGCTCGCCCTGCTCGCCCTGCTGGCGGCGCTGATCCTGCTGGCGCTGCCGAAGGCGAACGAGTTCTTCCGCAAGCCCAAGCAGGGCTGGGAGCCGCCGGTTCCCGGTGCGACCTACCCCGGCCAGCCGGCGTACCCGACCACCCCGGGCTACCCGCAGTCCGGCTACCCGGCGGCCCCGGGCCACCCGACGACCCCGGAGCAGCCGGGCCACCCGTCGACCCCCGGCCAGCCGGGCACGCCGCAGCCGCCGAGCGGCTCGGAGTGGCAGGCCCCGTCGGCGCAGCCGCCGTCCCCGGGGGCGCCCGAGGCGCCGTCCACCGGTCCGACCGAGCCGGGTCGCCCGGCCGACGGGCCGGACCAGCCGGGCGGGAGCAACCCGCCGTCGGCCGGCTGACGGGCGAGTAGCAACGACGTGACGATTCCCTCCGAGTAGGTTGCAACCCGACGCCTACCGGAGGGAATTGTCGTGTCGTACCCGGATCAGGTGCCGGCGCGTCGGCCCGCCGCCGTCACGCTGGCGGCGGCGGTGCTGGCGCTGATGGCCCTCGGCGCGCTGGCGTACGCCGTCGCGACCCTGCTCGCCCTCGGCGCCACGGTGGACCGGTTCCGCGCCGCCGCGGCCGACACGGTCGCGGGCGCGGACGACGTCGACGGCGTGGTGGCCCTGGTGCGCGCCGTCGCGATCGTCTCGGCGGTGCTGACGATCCTGGTCGGCGTGCTGCTGGTCGGCCTCGCCACCGGGCTGCTCGCCGGCCGGCGGGGCGCCCGGGTGGCCACCTGGGTGGTCAGCGGCCTGGGCCTGCTCGGCGGCTGCTGCACCGGCGCGCTGCTGCTCGGGCAGCGGGCCGCGCCGCTGGAGGCCGGGATCGACCCCGCGCTGCTCGGCCTGCTCGCGGAGGCGTACCCGTCCTGGTGGTTGCCGGTGAACGCGGGGGTGTCGGTGGCGCAGATGCTCGGCTACCTTGTGGTGGCCGTGCTGCTCGTGCTGCCCACGGCGAACGGCTGGTTCGCGCGCCGCCCGTCCCGGCCGGTGCCGCCGCCGGAGAATCCGTACCGGCTGCACCCGCCGCAGGGTCCGCCGCCCCCGCGCTGAGGAGTCCCGTTGAGCCCCGAGAATCCGGCCACCGAGCGATGGGCGCTGGTCACCGGGGCCACCGCCGGCATCGGCGAGGCGTTCGCCCGGCGGCTGGCCGCCGAGGGGTGGCACCTGGTGCTGGTCGCCCGGGACGCCGCCAGGCTCGGCGAGGTCGCCGCCGAGTTGACCGGCCGGCACGGGTGCCGGGTGGAGACGATCCCCGCCGATCTGTCCACGGACGACGGATGCGCCCGCGTCGAGCGCCGGCTCACCGACGGCCACCCGGTCGACCTGCTGGTCAACAACGCCGGGATCAGCCTCGACCGGTCCTTCCTCCACTCCACCGTCGAGGACGAGGTGCGGCTGCTCCGGCTGAACGTGCACGCGGTGATGCGACTCACCCTCGCGACCCTCGGTCCGATGACGCGTCGCGGGCACGGGGCAGTGATAAATGTCTCTTCGGTCGCCGGGTTCGGGCCGGTCATGCCCGGCTCGACGTACCCGGCGAGCAAGGCGTGGGTGACCAGCTTCAGCGAGTCGGTCGATCTCTCGGTGCGCCCGCTCGGCGTCCGGGTGATGGCGCTATGCCCCGGCTACACCGACACCGGCTACCACGAGCGCAACGGCATCGACATGTCCGGCACACCCGGCTGGATGTGGCTGCGGGCCGACGACGTGGCCGCCGAGGCCCTGCGTGACCTGCGGAAAGGCAAGCAGGTCAGCGTTCCTGACTGGAAGTACAAGCTCGCCGTCGCCGGCCTGCGGCACGCGCCGCGCCGGCTGCTGCGGCTGGCGTACCGGGACCGGCGGGGGCAGGGCGGGTCGACCGGCGGCTGACCGGCCGCGCGACACCGCCGCTCCGGTCGTCCGGGCCCCGGGCCGCCGCGCCCGGTCCCGGCGGTCGCGCAGCGTAGCCGTCCATCGCCACCCATCGGTCGCCCGCCAGGCTGACCCGGGCGGACCCGGAACGCGGCCCACAGACTCGCGCAGTACCCTCTATCGCCATGGGGGACCACGACGACCTGCGTAAATTCATTACCGACCTGGCTGTGGTCCATGGACGGGTGGTGCTCTCCTCCGGCCGCGAGGCGGACTGGTACGTCGATCTGCGCCGCGTCACGCTCCATCACCGGGCCGCGCCGCTGGTCGGCCGGGTGATGCGCGAGCTCACCGCCGACTGGGAGTACGACGCCGTCGGTGGGCTGACCCTGGGCGCCGATCCGATCGCCGTGTCGATGCTGCACGCCGCCGCGGAGACCGATCGTCCACTGGACGCCTTCGTCGTCCGCAAGGCCGGCAAGGCGCACGGCCTGCAACGTCGGATCGAGGGGCCTGATGTGGCCGGCCGGCGGGTACTGGCGGTGGAGGACACCTCGACGACGGGCGGCAGCGTGCTGACCGCGGTCGAGGCCCTGCGCGAGGCCGGGGCGGAGGTAACGGGTGTGGCGGTTATTGTTGATCGAGGAGCCGGGGACGCCGTGCGAGCCGCCGGACTGCCGTATCGGGCGGCCTATACGTTGGCTGACCTCGGCCTTGTGGCGTAAAAATTTGCCGATTCGGATCTGCTGATATGCAGGCGGATCGATGCTGCTGGTGGAAGGATGGAATACGTGGGAACTGCGTTGGCTGAAATGACCATGCCTCAGATCTCGCCGCTTGCCGGCGAGCCGATCGAACGTGCCGATGCCGAGCGGCTGGCGGGGGTCCTCAAGGCCCTTGCCGACCCCGCCCGGCTGCGGCTGCTCAGCCTGATCCAGTCGGCGCCCGAGGGCGAGGCGTGCGTGTGCGACCTGACCGCGCCGCTCGGCCTCTCGCAGCCGACGGTCAGCCACCACCTGCGTATCCTCACCGAGGCCGGCTTGCTGGAGCGGGAGAAGCGCGGTGTGTGGGCCTACTACCGGCTGGTGCCGTCCGCGATCGCGACGATCGCGGATCTGCTCACGCCGCCGCGCAAGCGGGCCACCAAGAAGGCCCGCTGATTCCGGTGCCGTGCGTCGTCCCGTCCGGGGCGACCTCCGGTGACGTGCCAGGGGTGGCGTCATCGGGCGGGTGATGCCTGTCCGTCCAGGACGGTCACGATCCGTGCCACCAGGGATTCGTGGAGATCACACCGATGGCCGGTCCCTTCCGGGGCCGGCCATCGGCGTGTGCGCTCAGTACTGCCCGTAGTGCTCGCGGGTCTCCCGGATCGCCTCCTCGGCGGCCGCCCGCTCCTCGGGGGTGGTGCCCCGCTTGGCCGCCATCCGCGCGCGCAGCAGCTCGACCACGATCGGGACCACCGAGACGAACACGATCCCGATGAGGATCAGCTCGATGTTGGCCTTGACGAACGGGATCTGGCCGAGGAAGTAGCCGAGCACGGTGACGCCCGTGCCCCACAGGATGCCGCCGATCACGTTGTAGATCACGAAGGTCCGGTAGCGCATCCGGCTCACCCCGGCGACGATCGGCGTGAAGGTCCGCACGATGGGCACGAACCGTGCCAGCACGATCGACCGGGCGCCGTACTTCTCGAAGAACTCGTGCGCCTTGATCGCGTTCTCCTGCTTGAACAGCTTCGAGTTCGGCCGCCGGAACAGCGCCGGCCCCACCTTGCGCCCGAAGGCGTAGCCGACCTGGTCACCGGCGATCGCGGCCAGGGTGATCAGCAGGCAGACCAGCCAGAGCGGGTACTTGATGTACTGCCCGTCGGCGGTGAGCAGCCCGGCGGTGAACAGCAGCGAGTCGCCCGGCAGGAAGAAGCCGATCAGCAGGCCGGACTCGGCGAAGACGATGACCAGGATGCCGAGCAGCCCGAAGGCCGAGATCAGCCACTCCGGGTCCAACCAGTCCGGACCCAGCGCGAGCGTGGTGGTGGGCATCGCAGGTGACCTCCGTGTCTGCCTGTGGGTGGTGACGGTTCGTCCGCCACCGGCGACGGCACGCCCCGTAGTGTAGGTGCCGCCCCGTCCGGGCCGGTGCTCGACGTCACACCCGTGCTCCGGCCGGACCGGGTCGCGGCCGGAGCAGGGGCGGATCACAGCCGGGGATCGACCGGCTCGGACTCGCAGGCGAGGATCGCGAAGACCAGCTCGTGGCGACGCCACAGCGGCGCGCCCTCGGCGAACGCGTCGAGGGCGGCCAGGCCCAGGGCGTGCTCGCGCAGGGCCAGCCCGCGCTTGCGACCCAGGGAACGGCGGCGCAGGGCGGCCAGCTGGGTCGGGTCGGTGTACCCGGGGCCGTAGATGATCCGCAGGTACTCCCGTCCCCGGCACTTGATCCCCGGCTGGAGCAGTGAGCCGCGCGCCGACCGGGCGGCCGGCCCGGCGTACGGCTTGACCACCATGCCCTCGCCACCGGCCGAGGTCAGCGCCAGCCACCACTCGGTGGCCGCCGCGACGGCCGACGGATTGGCCAGGTCGACGACCTGCCGCCGGGTCGGGGTGAAGAACTCCGGGTCCGCCGCGCAGAGCCGGTCGGCCAGCTCCAGGTGCCAGCCGTGGTCCCGGTCGGCGAAGCCCACCCCGGCCCCGGCCAGCACCGCGAACGGGGCCAGGGTCACCCCGCGCAGCCCGTCGGTCGGCGCCACGTACGCCCGGTAGGCGGCCGAGTAGCCCTCGACCTCCGCGTGGCGGGCGGCCATCCGCTCCCGCAGTGCCGCCACCGGCAGCCCCCGGGCCGCGGCGGCGTCCAGGGTGCCGAGCACCGCCGGCAGCGCCGCCCGGCCGGCCGCGCCGACGCTCGCGTACTGCTCGCGGATGAGCCCGCCCGCCTTGGCCGACCAGGGCAGCAGCTCGCAGTCCAGCAGCAGCGCGTCGGTGCCCAGCTCGGCCCAGAGCCCGGCCGAGGTGACCGCCGCGCGGACCCGGGCCAGCAGCTCCGCGTCGAGCGGCGCGCCGAAGAACGGCCGCCCGGTGCGGGTGTGCACCACGCCGCCACCGAACGGGCCGGGCTCCCGCTCCACCAGCACCACCGCCCGCGAGCCCATGTGCTTCTCCTCGCAGACCACCCGGTCCACGCCCGCCGTGCGGTAGTCCTCGAACGCCTGCGCCGGGTGCTCCAGGAACCCCTCGACCGTCGACGTCGAACAGGGCGCCATGGTCGGCGGCAGCCAGACCAGCCGGCCCGGGTCGACCGCGAACCGGCTCATCACCTCCAGCGCGGCGGCGGCGTTCTCCGCCGGCACGGTCAGCGTCCCGTACGCGTGCTGCAGGTGCCGCCGGCCGGTCACGTCCGCCAGGTCCAGCACCGTGTCGGGGCGGGCCGGGGCGGTGACCAGCGGGCGGACCGGGGCGTACCACTCCTTCACCGCGTCGACGGAGACCAGTTCCTTCTCCGGGTAGCGCAGCGCGGTCAGCTTGCCGCCGAAGACGCAGCCGGTGTCGATGCAGATGGTGTTGTTCACCCACTCCGGCTCCGGGGTCGGCGTGTGGCCGTACACGACCATGGCCGAGCCCCGGTAGTCGCGCGCCCACGGGTAGCGCACCGGCAGGCCGTACTCGTCGGTCTCCCCGGTGGTCTCGCCGAACAGCGCGAACGCGCGGACCCGGCCGGACGCGCGGCCCTGGTACGCCTCCTTCAGCCCGGCGTGCGCGACCACCAGCCGGCCGCCGTCCAGCACGTAGTGGCTGACCAGGCCGTCGACGAAGGTGGCGACCCGCGCCACGAACTCCGGGTCCTCGGCGTCGAGCTGGGCCATCGTCTCCGCCAGGCCGTGGGTGAGCCGCACGTCCCGGCCGCGCAGCTTGCGCAGCAGCTTCTGCTCGTGGTTGCCGGGCACGCAGATCGCGTGCCCGGCCGCCACCATGCCCATCACCAGGCGGAGCACGCCGGGGGAGTCCGGGCCGCGGTCCACCAGGTCACCGACGAAGACGGCGGTACGACCAGCCGGGTGCACCGCGTCCACCGGGCGGCCCGCGTCGTCGCGGTGCAGCATCCAGCCCAGCCGCAGCAGCAGCGCCTCCAGCTCCTCCCGGCAGCCGTGCACGTCGCCGACGACGTCGAACGGCCCGGTCAGCTCGCGCCGGTCGTTGAACAGCTTCTCGTAGCGGATCTGCGCGCCGTCGATCTCCTCGACCCCGCGCAGCACGTGCACCTTGCGGAAGCCCTCGCGGGCCAGCAGCCCGTACGACCGGCGCAGGTCGCGCTGCATCCGGGCCAGCACCTGCCGGCCGAAGGTCCGGTCGGCCCGCCCCTGCGTACGCTCCCAGGCCAGCGCCTCGGGCACGTCCAGCACGACCGCCACCGGCAGCACGTCGTGCTCGCGGGCCACCCGCACCAGGGCGGCCCGGGCGTGCGGCTGGAGGTTCGTCGCGTCGACCACGGTCAGCCGGCCGCGCCGCAGCCGGGTCGCGGCGACGTGGTGCAGCGCGTCGAACGCGTCGGCCGAGGCGGACTGGTCGTTCTCGTCGTCGGCCACCATCGCCCGGAACGTGTCCGAGGAGAGCACCTGGCTGGGCAGGAAGTGCCGGCGGGCGAAGGTGGACTTGCCGGAGCCGGAGACACCGACCAGCGCCACCAGGGCGAGTTCGGGGATGTCCAGGGTGGTCATCGGGTCGTCTCCTCCTTCCGGGTCCGGTCGGTGCGGGTCAGCACGGCCAGCTGGGTGGGGCTGCCCACCTCGGGGTCGTCGTCGCCGACCCCGCTGATCACGGCGGTGTAGCCGTACGTGTCCGCCACCCGGGCGACCCAGTCGGCGAACTCGGCGCGGGTCCACTCGAAGCGGTGGTCGGCGTGCCGGAACCGCCCCGCGCCCAGCCCCTCGTAGCGGACGTTGTACTCGGCGTTCGGGGTGGTCACCACGACCGTGCCCGGCCGGGCGTGGCCGAGGACGGCGTCCTCCAGCGCCGGCAGCCGGGGCGGGTCGACGTGCTCGATCACCTCCATCAGCACCGCCGCGTCCCAGCCGCGCAGCCGGTCGTCCCGGTAGGTCAGCGCCGACTGCCACAGCCGGATCCGGTCGCGCTGCCGTTCCGGCAGCCGGTCCAGCCGCAGCCGGCGGGCGGCCAGGGTGAGCGCGTGGGTGGAGACGTCGGTGCCGACGATCTCCGTGTACCGCCGGTCGGCGGCCAGCGCGGTGAGCAGCGCGCCGCCACCGCAGCCCAGGTCCAGCACCCGGTTCGCCCCGGCGGTGGCCAGCGCGCCGAGCACCGCCTCGCGGCGGCGTACGGCCAGCGAGGCGCGGGCGCCGTCCCGCTGCGGCGTCGGCGCGGCCTCGTCGACGCTGTCGTCGGCGGGCGGCTCGTCGGCCAGCCGCAGCTCGGCGAGGCGGGCCAGGGCCTGCCCGGCCAGCGCCCGCCGGTGGGCCAGGTAGCGCCGGGTGATCAGCCCCCGCTCCGGGTGGTCGGCCAGCCAGCCCGCCCCGGCCCGGAGCAGCTTGTCGATCTCGTCCGGCGCGACCCAGTAGTGCTTCGCGTCGTCCAGCACCGGCAGCAGCACGTACAGGTGGTTGAGGGCGTCGGCGACCCGGACGGTGCCGGTGAGCAGCAGGTCGACGTACCGACTGTCGCCCCAGTCGGGGTGCTGCTCGTCGAGGGGCACCGGGGTGGCCGTGACCGTCCAGCCCAGCGGGGTGAAGAGGCGTCCCGCCAGGTCCGCGCCGCCCCGGCAGCGCAGCACCGGCACCCGTACCTCCAGCGGGACGGCGGTGCCGGCCAGCTCCGGACGCTCCCGCGACTCGCCGCGCAGCGCCGAGCGGAACACCGACGACAGCGCCGAGGAGAGCAGGCTGGAGGCGGCGTACGCCCGGTCGTTGACGTACTGCCCGAGGGTGAAGCCGTCCGGGGTGGCGGCCTGCTTCCGACCGCGACCCCGACCCGCGCCGAGCCGCTGCGGGTCGATGTCGAGCAGCAGGGCGGCGGTGCAGCGGCCGTCGTCCGCCTCCGGGTAGAAGACGTGCGCGACGCCGGCGGGCAGGTCGAACGACTGCACCCGGTCAGGGTGCTTGACCAGCAGGTACCCGAGGTCGGTCGCCGGCCGGTGGGTGGTGGTCAGGGTGAGCAGCACCCGCTCATGGTTCCATCGCGTTCGATCTTGCGTCGTCCCGTTTTCCGCGTACGGCGGCCGGGGACGGCGGCGCCCCGCCGACCGGGGGCCGACGGGGCGCCGGAGTGGTACGGGTGGCTCAGGCGACGAAGCGGGTGCTGCGGCGGCGGGCCAGCACGTAGCCGCCGACGCCGGCCGCGAGCAGCAGGCCGCCGATGCCGGCGACCAGCCCGGTCGACCCGCCGGTGATCGGCAGCGAGCCGCCGTCACCACCGCCGTTCCCGCCGGCCGCCCTGATCACCAGCGGGGCGCTGTCGTTCTTCGGGTTCAGGTCGGCGACGCGCTCCCCCTCGGCCACCTCGTAGTGGCGCAGCTGCACCGCGCCGGGCGCACCGCCCAGCTCGTCGACCCGCAGGTCGAAGGGGAGGACGACGGCGTCACCCTTGTGCGTGACCTCGTGCCACTCACAGAAGTAGATCCGGCCACCCGGCTCGCCGTGGGTGCCGGTCGGCGTCTCGCCCGTGCCCGGCGCGCACTGCTCGGGGGCGGTCAGCACGGTGACCCCGTCGGGCACCACGACCCGGGCCCGGGTCTCGATCCCACCCGGGCCGGAGGTGTTGATCATGGCTGGCCCGTTGTTGACGTAGCCGATCCTGGCGGTGACCGTCGCGCCGACGGCGCCGGGCAGATGGGCGCCCGTGGCGGCCACGTCGGCGCGCTGGTCACCGGTGACGTCGATCCTGACCCGGGTGGAGTTGTCCCACGGCGTCCGGTCGGTCTGCCGCAGCGAGCGGGCCAGCGTGTCGGTGGCCGGCACCAGCTCCAGGTCCCTGCCGGCACCCCGTTGCCAGCCGTCGGTCGGCAGGGACGCGGTGAACTCCTCGTAGTCGTCCGGGGTGAACCAGAGCGCCCAGCCGAACTGGGTGCTCGGCGCCCAGGAGTCGGCGGCCACCCGCAGCCCGGCCGAGTCGTCCAGTTGGACGGCGGCGCCGGGCGGGATCTCGTCGGCGAAGCGGCACACGGTCAACTGGTCGCCGGACAACTCCCGGTACGAGCAGTTGCCGTGGCGCCGGGCCGGGGCGGGCACGGTGCTGAGCAGGAGCACCGTCTCGCGGACCGTCGTGTCACCGACGTTCGCCACGCCGAACGGGGTCCGCACCGTCTCGCCCGGAGCGGCGGTGGTCCGCCACAGGTCCTGCGCCCGCAGGTCGACGCCCGCACCGACCTCGACGGTGGCGCGGGTGGTGACGACCGAGGGGCCGTCCTTCTGCCGCAGGTCGAACACCAGGTCGCCCTTGTCCCCGGGCTCGGCGGTGCCCTTCGCGGTGACCGCCAGGAGCAGGCCGTCGTTCTCCAGCCGGGTGGCGGTCGTCGCACAGCTGAGCACCGTGCCGGTCGCCGTGCAGCCGGTCGTGTCCTCGGCGGGCACGACCGTGGCGAAGCCGGTGACCGCGCTCCGCTCGACGGTGACCGTCAGGACCTCCGGCAGGCCGTCGGCAGCGGCGAACAGACCGACGTACCGCTGCACACCGCCCACCGCGATCAGCGCGTCGTTGGCGTGCACCAGCACGCCGTCCGAGGCCGGCTCGGCGGCGGCGGGGGTGGCGACGGCAGAGGCGGCGACGAGCGCGCCCGCGACGCCCAGCCGGGCGAGCCGGCGCCGAGCGGACTGCGTGAGCATGTGCGTTCCTCCTGTGGCAGGTGTCCAGGTGGAGACAGCGGGATCGTAGAGCGCCGAGGAGGCTCCGCGCCGTCCCGGAACGCCGCCCGGCGCCGGGACGAGCCGAACGGCCGGGCACGATGGACGCTCGGTCGCGGCGGCGATCTGCCGTGCCCGCTCCGGCGGGTCGGGATCAGGGGACCGGGGTGCCCCGCCGTCGACGGGCCACGACCGTGCCGAGCGCACCGACGGCCAGCAGCAGCCCGCCCACGCCGGCGGTGAGCGTGGTGCCGGGTCCGGTGACCGGCAGCAGGGCGTCACCCCCGCCGGTCCCCGGGGGCGGCTGGCCGTCCCCGGCGGTGACCGTCAGGCTGACCTCGGTCCAGTTGTCCCAGCTCGTGGCGTCCGCCCCCGTGGGCGTGTGCTGCGCGAGCAGCCGCAGTGGGCTGCCGGTCCCCGCCGGGTGCGGCGGCACCGAGCCGTCCAGGTCGGGTTCGAGCCGCGCCCAGTCGTCGGTCGTCCACCACTGGAGCCGGTCGGCCAGCACCACGCCGTCGCGCGCCCGCTCGTCCAGCCGCAGGGGCAGCGGCGTCGAGAGCCGGTACGTGACGCCGGGCTCCAGGTCGGTGTCGAACCGGCAGACGAGGGGACCGCCCTCCCGGTGGCGGCAGTTGCGGTGGTCCCCGGCGTACGTCAGCGGCCGGTCCACGTCGAGGGTGAGCACCGCACCCCGCATCGGCACCGGCCCACCGTTGCGTACCGTGCCGGGGAGCGCGACGGGGTCACCCGGCCCGGCGGTGAGCGCGGCCTCCGGCGGGGTCTGCAGGTCCACCCCTTCGACGACGGTGACCGTCGTGCTCTCGACCACCGTCCCGACGGCCGACGTCCCGCGTACGGTCAGCGCGGCCCGGGTGTCCAGGGCCACGTCGGCCCGCGCGGCGACCCGGAACCGCAGGGCCGGCGCCTCGCCCCGCCGGTCGAGCCCGCCGGCACAGCGCAGGAGATCGGCGTCGCGCAGGCAGACCCACCCGGTGCCGGTCGGCGTCAGGGTGCCGACGGCGTCCAGCCCGGACAGGTCGATGTCGACGGTCACCGTGACGTCCAAGGGACGGGGCCGGCCGACGGCGGAGATCCGAACCTCGCCGGCGGCGTCGTGCCCGGGGGCCACCACCATGTCCCGGGAGGTGATCCGGAGCTCGCCGGCCGCGAGCGCGGGCACCGCGAGCGCGGGCACCGCGCCCGCGGCGAGGAACCCGCCCGCGACGGCGATCCCGGCGGACCAGCGACGGAGGTGGAGCCGGACCATTGACCTGCCCTCCCGATCGGTTGCGGAGCGTGGTCAGCGTCTCACGGATGTCGCTGTCCGGAATGTCGCCGCGCCCGGCCGCAACGTTTCGCCACCCCGCTTCCGTCATCAGGAGCGGGACACCGGGAGGTGCAGTGACGTACGAGGAGTTCGCCGACTCGCGGCTGACCGCCCTGCTGCGGTACGCGGTCATGCTGACCGGCGATCCGCACCAGGCGCAGGATCTGGTGCAGGAGACGATGGTGCGGGCGCAGCTGAACTGGCGGCGGGTGGCGCGGGCGGACTCCCCGGAGCGCTACGTCCGCCGGATGCTGACCAACCAGTACGTCGACTGGCGGCGCGGCACCTGGATGCGCCGGGTGCTGCTGCGCGGCGAGCCGGAGGACGCGGCGCCGGTCGCCGTCGACCACGCGCAGGACACCGTGGACCGCGACCAGGTCTGGGCCTGGTTGGCCCGGCTGCCCCGCCGGCAACGCGCCAGCCTGGTGCTCCGCTACTACGAGGACCTCCCGGACGCCGAGATCGCCGAGATCCTCGGCTGCGCCGTCGGGACCGTCCGCTCGTCCATCTCCCGCGCCCTGGCCACCCTGCGCGCCGAACACGTGGAGGTCTGCTCATGACCGTGGAGGAGGAACTGCGGGCCGTGTTCGTCCGGCACGAGCCGCTGACCCCACCGACCGGCCCGCTCCGGGCGGCCATCGACCGGCTGGTCGTCCGCCGCCGTCGTCGGCGACGCCGGATCCGGGCCGGGGCCACCGCGCTGGCGGTGCTGGCCGTGCTGGGCCTGGCGGCGCCGCAGGTCGTCGACCCGCCGGGGGAACGGGCCGTGCCGGGCGTGCCGGGCGTGCCGGGCGGGGAACCCGGTGCCCGGAGCGGGGCGCTGAACGTGCTGCTGGTCGGCGTCGACGGCTCCGCGCGGCTGGCCGACTCCGTCCTGCTGGTGCACGTCCCCGCCGACCGTGGCCGGCCCTACCTCGTCTCCCTGCCGCGTGACCTGGAGGTGCCGATCCCCGGTCGCGGCACCGGCAAGCTGAACAGCGCCTTCGCGTCCGGCGCCGGTGACGGCCGTCCCGACCTGGCCCGGGGGTACGAGGTGACCAGCCGCGTGGTCACCGACCTCATCGGCGTACGCCCGGACGCGGGCGCGGTGCTCACCTACCCGGTGCTGCGTGAGCTGACCGACCTCCTCGGCGGGGTGGAGGTCTGCCTGCCCCGGCGGGTCGAGTCCGCGCACACCTCGCGGGTCTTCCGGGCCGGCTGCCAGCGGCTCGACGGCGCGGCCTCGGTCGACCTGCTCCGGCAGCGGCGCGGGCTGCCCGACGGCGGCCTCGACCGGGACCGCAACGCCCAGATCTTCGCCGCCGGGCTGGTCCGGCAGGCCGGTGATCAGGGGGTGCTGGGTGATCCGGTCCGGCTGTCCCGGCTGGTCGCCACGGTCGGGCCGAAGATGGTCGTGGCCGGCGGCGGTACGCCGCTGCTGGACCTGCTCCGGGTGGTGCCGGAGCTGAAGTCCCTCGACCCGGTCGGGCTCAACCTGCCGGTCGACGCG